>CAMCJM010000008.1 GCA_945874835.1 Pseudomonas synxantha
TGGCCGAGCTGCATGCCTCGGCCCCGCATTACGTCCTGCCGCATCGACGGGAGGAGCGCGTTTACCCTCGGGCTATCAGGCTTAAATCTTCGAAGTATCCGATCAGAAATAAAAATGCCAGTCAGCTTAACTGACTGGCATTAGGCCACAAGCCTCCCTTTTTTATGCACTGCCGCCAAACGACCCAGGTCAAATCCCCAGCCTGCGAAACAACACTCAGCACACCGCCTCAAGGCTGGGCGCACGCCAGAGGATTCGCTAAACTCCGCTTAAACCTAGCCAAAGAGAGCGTCATGGGCCTGTTTCGCTTACTGATCTGGATTGCCATCATCGCCGCTGCTTTTTGGCTATGGCGTCGCTTCACCCGCCCTAAAACCGCTCGATCTGAAACAGCAAAGACGTCAACCGAGCCCGCACCCATGGTGCGCTGCCAGCATTGTGGCGTTCACGTACCGCGCGATAACGCCTTGGCCGACGGTGAGCAGTGGTACTGCAGCCAGGCTCATCTAGAGCAAGGTCCGCACGAAGATGGGCGCTGACTTCGCCCTGAGCGGAGAGCAAAGCCGGCGCATCCTCAGGCTTTATCACCTCTACCGGCTGATTATTGGCATCACGCTGGTGTTGCTGGTATCCAGCGACCTGCACACCGACTTGCTGGAAATCACCCACCCAAGCTTGTTCCGCAATGGCAGCCTGCTGTACCTGGCCATCAACGCCTTGCTGATTGCCACCGTTCGCCGCCCCAAGCACCTGCCGCAGATTTTCAGCCTAGCCCTGGTCGATGTGATCCTGCTGTCTGGGCTGTTTTATGCCGGTGGTGGCGCAGCCAGCAGCATCGGCAACCTGCTGATTGTGGCGGTGGCCATTTCAAATATTTTGTTGCGCGGCCGGATTGGCTTGCTGATAGCCGCCATCGCCGCCATCGGCATGATTTACCTGACCTTTTACCTCAGCCTCAGCCGACCGGCCGCCACTGCGCAGTATGTGCAGGTCGGTGCATTCGGTGCGCTGTGCTTTGCCGCCGCACTGTTTGTGCAAGGTCTTACACGCCGCCTGCAAGCCAGCGAAAACCTGGCTGAACAGCGCGCTGCCGATGTCGCCAACCTTGAAGCCCTCAACACGTTGATCCTGCAACGCATGCACACCGGCATTTTGGTGCTGGACAAAGTGCACCGCGTAATACTCGCCAATCAGGGCGCTAATCACCTGCTCGGCCACGCCGACCTGACCGGTAAGATTCTTGATCCGCGCTGCCCCGAGCTGATCAAACGCATGCAGCAGTGGTCGCACAACCCCAGCCTGCGCCCGGCCAGCCTGCAAGCGGCGCACGATGGTCGTGTGTTGCAGCCAAGCTTTATTGCGTTGCAACGCAGCGAGCACAAACACACGCTGATTTTTCTTGATGACATTTCGCAGATCGCCCAGCAGGCCCAGCAACTTAAGCTCGCTTCACTGGGTCGCTTGACGGCCGGCATCGCCCACGAAATCCGCAACCCGCTCGGCGCAATCAGCCATGCGGCGCAGTTGCTGCAGGAATCCGAAGACCTGGAGGGCGCCGACCTGCGTCTGGCGCAGATCATTCAGGATCACTCGCGGCGCATGAACTTGGTCATCGAAAACGTCCTGCAACTGTCCCGCCGCCGCCAGGCAGAGCCACAACTGCTGGACCTTAGATACTGGCTGCACCGCTTTGCCAGTGAGTTTCGCAACAGCGCCAAAGCCAACCAAATGCTGCACCTTGAGACCACGCCGGGCAGCATTCAAACGCGCATGGACCCGCACCAACTGACTCAGGTGCTGAGCAACCTGGTGGAAAACGGCATGCGCTACAGCGCGCAAAAGCATAAAACCGGACAAGTCTGGCTGCGCCTATTCCGCGACCCGGACAGTGAACTGCCGGTATTGGAAGTGCTCGACGATGGCCCCGGCGTAGCCGAAGAACAACTGCACCACCTCTTTGAGCCCTTCTACACCACAGAAAACAAAGGCACTGGCCTTGGCCTCTACATCTCCCGCGAGCTGTGCGAAAGCAACCAGGCCCGCCTCGACTATAAACTGCGTGAAGGTGGCGGCAGCTGCCTGCGCATCACCTTCGCCCACCCGCGCAAACTGAGCTGACCATGAACCGCCAGAGAGCACTGATCGTCGACGACGAACCCGATATCCGCGAACTGCTGGAAATCACCCTGGGCCGGATGAAGCTTGACACCCGCAGCGCACGCAACGTCAAAGAAGCGCGCGAATGGCTGGCCAAAGAACCCTTTGACCTGTGCCTGACCGACATGCGCCTGCCCGACGGCACGGGGCTCGATCTGGTTCAGCATATTCAGCAACGCCATCCGCAAGTGCCCGTGGCGATGATCACCGCCTACGGCAGCCTGGACACCGCGATCAATGCCCTCAAAGCCGGAGCGTTTGACTACCTGACCAAACCTGTGGACCTCGGCCGCCTGCGCGAGTTGGTGGCCGCTGCGCTGCGCCTGCACAGCAATTCCGGTGAAGGTCAGCCCGTCGATAGCCGCTTGCTCGGCGACTCGCCACCGATGAAAGCCCTGCGCAAACAGATCCTCAAACTCGCGCGCAGCCAGGCACCGGTGTACATCAGCGGCGAATCCGGCAGCGGTAAAGAGCTGGTCGCACGGCTGATCCACGAACAAGGCCCGCGCGGCGAACAGCCCTTTATTCCAGTGAATTGCGGGGCTATCCCCACCGAACTGATGGAGAGCGAATTCTTCGGCCATAAAAAAGGCAGCTTCACCGGCGCCATAGAAGACAAACAAGGCCTGTTTCAGGCGGCCAACGGCGGCACCCTGTTTCTCGATGAAGTCGCCGACCTGCCACTGCCCATGCAAGTGAAACTGCTGCGCGCCATTCAGGAAAGAGCCGTGCGCGCCGTAGGCGGCCAGCAAGAATTGATCGTCGATGTGCGCATCCTCTGCGCCACGCATAAAGACCTCGCCGCGGAAGTCGCCGCCGGTCGCTTCCGCCAGGACTTGTACTACCGCCTCAACGTCATCGAGTTGCGCGTACCCGCCTTGCGCGAGCGCCGCGAAGACATCGCTCTGCTGGCCGATGTCATGCTCAAACGCCTGGCCGAAGGCACCGGCGTGAGCGCCGCCAGGCTGGACGAACAAGCGCTGGAGAAACTCAAGAGCTACCGCTTCCCGGGTAACGTGCGTGAACTGGAGAACATGCTTGAACGCGCCTACACCCTCTGCGAAGACGACCGCATCGGCGCCAGCGACCTGCGCCTGGCCGACAGCTGCAACCCCAGTGACAACGGCGAAGCCAGCCTAGCGCACATCGACAATCTGGAAGATTACCTGGAGAGCATCGAGCGCAAACTGATCATGCAAGCCCTCGAAGAAACCCGCTGGAACCGCACCGCTGCCGCCCAGCGCCTGGGCCTGAGCTTCCGCTCCATGCGCTACCGGCTAAAGAAACTGGGCATCGACTGATATCGGCACCGCAAGAAAGGCAGTTACAGTCACCAGCCCGTTGAAACTGCTAGGCAATCCCCGCCCGCCATTGTGGGAGGGGCTTTAGCCGCGAGTATTTCCAAACCAAAACAACACTCAACCCAAGCGCCCTGCCGGCGCATAGGGTGCAGGATTAACGATTAGCTCACGGCCGAGCATCAAATCCGCCAGCAACTGGCACGAGGCAGGGGCCAGCACCAAGCCATTACGGTAATGCCCGCAGTTCAACCACAACCCCTCATGCCCAGGCACCGGGCCAATAAACGGAATGCCTTCAGGCGAACCCGGCCGTAACCCTGCCCAATGCCCCACCACTTCGGCATTCGCCAACGCTGGCAACAACTCAACGGCAGAGGCCTTCAAGCTCTCAAGGGCATCCTCCGTCGGCGTTTTATCAAAACCTGCATGCTCAAGCGTGCTGCCCACCAACACATGGCCGTCACACCGAGGAATTGCATAACGCCCTTTAGCCAAGACGATGGCGGGCAAAAAGTCAGCCGCACACTTGTACAAAATCATCTGCCCCTTAACCGGCTCCACGGGCAACTCAAGCCCCAGCGTCTTCATCAGCTCGCCACTCCAAGCTCCGGCAGCCAGCACCACCTGATCGGCCCGCATTTCGCCCTGACTGGTCTGCACGCCAGCAATACGCTCACCCTCACGGATAAAGCCCGTTACCGCACAGTGCTCATGCAGCGTGACATTCGGCATTTGCAGCAACGCCGCACGCAACGCCTTGATCAAGCGCGGGTTACGCACATTCGCCACATCCGCCATATGCACCGCACGGCCAAACCCCGCTGCCAAAGCAGGCACCGCACGCTGCACATCCGCCATGGCCACCTCAAGCAGCGGCCGCCCCTCAAACCGCGCCCACTCCAACGCCTGCACGTCGTCATCGAGATCCAACCAATACAGCCCCGTCGCATAAACCTCAGGGTCCACCTGCGTCTGCGCCAACAACTGCTCACCCAGCTTCGGATAAAAATCCTGCGACCAATGCGCCAACGCCGTCACCGCTGGGCTGTAACGCCACGGGTAGAGCGGCGAGACAATCCCGCCACCAGCCCATGAGGATTCGCGGCCCAAACAACCTGAATCAAACAATTCCACACTCAAACCTGAACGACCTAATTGCAGGCCGGTTAAAAGCCCAACAACTCCGCCGCCTACCACAATCATTGACACTGCCGACTCCAAAAAAATGGGCCGCAAAGCGGCCCGTTATAGCAACGTCTAAAGCTTACCAACAATCATCAAGCGCTTTAGTGTGAGTACCCGCAGCTAAGCTGCGCTCACCGGAATGACTTAACTGAAAGTCGCCACATGCGTCAGCCGCCATGCTGCCTTCACGGGTAGCCCTCAACAAGTAAGTAGTCGCGGCAGGGTTACCTTGCGCGGCTATCGCATAGTTTTGGACACCCGAGGCCGGGGCACGCGCAACAAAAACTGCTGCAAGAGCACCTGCATTCAGATACGTATTGTTGACCGAATAATACCGTTCAAGTGCTTGCGCCGCCTCGAGTAATGCCGCCGTTGCCTCCGCCCGCTTACTGCGATTTACATACTCGGTGTAACTCGGGTAAGCAATGGCAGCGAGAATCCCAACAATCGCAACGACTATCATGAGTTCAATTAAGCTGAAGCCTTTATTCATTTTCATTGGACTTGCCGCCATGACATTCTTCCAGGTTTACCACCGCTACCAGCAGCCGTATTTTGCTCAATCCCACCATCGCCGAGGCTCGAGTTATAAAGCGAGTCAAAACCATCGCCAAATATAGACCCAGGCGAATTCAGGCTACCGTCATTTAACTTGAACCCACTAGCATCGCAGGTGCTACTACCGCCACAGGCAACCTTGTCCTTGAGATCAAATACACCGTCACCATTAACATCAAAAACAGCACTATCCAAACGCCCACCCGTCAGCACGTTGAGCCCCAGAATCCAACTCTCCCCCCCAGACAAACAAGGGTCAGACAAGGGCGTGAAGGTCGAGTACAACACCCTATTATTCGTTACTAGCGGCATACTTACGACTCGTTCACCGACGGCGGTACTGGAATTTGGCCGGAGGTCCATATACCAGCCGAATTTACTACTCCAATCAACAGCATTTTGTGAAACAGCTCTGAACTGTCGGTCATTGCTAGCCACTTCCGAAGTAATGGTCTGCTCTACCAGGGAGGCCTGGGTAACAGTTCCATCATTGCTCAGGCCACGATCCCAAATCCCATAGAGCGACTGCACCGCAGTGTTGGTTTTATCTGTGATCTCGAGGTACTTGCCCGTACCAAAAGTTACTAAGCGCCCGCCATTGGGATGGATAACCGCCCGTACTTTACTAGTAATTGGCTGTCGAACCGTGCCTTTTTTAGCCTGGAACAACGGCTTGGCGCCCCAACTATTAGTATTAGTGGCACTAAGGTCGAACTTCCAAAGATTACCTTGCAGGTCGCCGCCATACACGTGAGTAACAAAGCGGTTCGCGTCTAGAAAAGCTGTAACAGTAGAGAGCCCATTCACCAGGGTGGCCGTTGTAGGATCATTGACCACAATTTTCTTTAACAACGTGCCACTGGTTGCATTAACAATATACAGTGCGGCCTTTCCACTATTGCTTGCATATCCATTACCAAAAATCGCCACCCAAGTGCCGGGATCATTAGTGGATGTTTTAACCCGAGCAATCGTAGGCTCACCAAAAACATAGCCCAAATCGTTCCAATCCGCATCAGCTCCGCTCGTGGTATTGACATCCGGCGCCGTGCGCTCCCAGAGCACTCCCGCAGAGCCAAACGCATCACGGGCTGTTACGTTTAGAGCGAAAACACCCCGCCCGCCGGCACCTAAACCACCTACTAAATAGGTTTTCCAAGAAGAATTGTTATACACGTCGCCCAGACCAAAAACCCCATCAGCATAGAACTGATGATCATACTCAGGCTCAGTCAATGCCAACAAACCAGGGGTTGCTCCAGGATTGGCCGTGCGCTTCTTGAATACCGTAGAGGGCACATAGGCAAACACTTCCGCCCCGGTATCACCATTGAACGCATGCACCATACCGTCGTTGGCGCCAACGATGAGCAGAGGTGTCTTGCTTGCCTTAGCCGTTAGATAATCGAAATAACTATCCGCCGGTTCACCAGTGGCGTCAGTATTAGGCGCGTTGTAACCATTATTCTGCTCGCCGACGAACCTAGGGGCGGAATTGATGATGTCGCCCAATGCAACGTTGCGTGAGCGCAACTTGCTCCCTGCATAGGGCGCACCCAACGCAACGCCGTTGTTCCCGCCACGCAACCAATCCAAACGCAGCCTGGCATTGGCTTCAGTGTCACCGACAGCTTTATACAAGCTATTTTTTTGTTCGAGGGTCAGGTTATTCCAGAGAAATGACGTACCGGCTGAACCGTTAAAGGTAAAGATATTACGGCGGCTTGCTGCCGGAATTTTTCCCGTCTCATTCGTGCTCCAGACTAGACTGCCAACGGAGCCATCTTCTTTTACACGGAAAGCACGCACTTCGCCCGTCCAGTCAGCACTGTTAAAGCGCGACTGATAAATCAGGCTGTCTTCTTGAATACCCGTGGAGTTGGCTGTAATCGCCGAGGCCGAACTGGTTTGATCACGAATCGATTGCAAGGCAGCGTTCAACGCCGAACTCAGGCTCGCCGAATCAGAGGCCGTATAGTAGACGCCCTTGCCATACTCGGCGGCATCACGCAGCATCTGGTTATCCAACGCAAAGCCCACTGTGTAGGTGAGCATATTCTGTTTAAGAAATGCTTTATCGTTAAAACTTTTACCGGCCTGATCAGTACCTGTATTTTTTAGATCGATATCGAATGCAAACTTAGCAATGTCATCGAGAAATAATGTGTCGCCCTCACCATTGCGACTGCTGTCATCCGGCGCATTACCATCGGAATAAGCCTGACCAACCGCCGGTTGCAGCCCATCCCAGTTCGGCAGGTTGTTGCCCCCAGCAACATTAGGGTTGTCACGATCAGGATCGTCGTCGGGGAAACTGCGGTCATGGGTCGGCAAGCCATCGGTCACAACGATGCCGAAATTTTTCTGGCAGCGGTATTGAATGGGGCTGGTATAGCGGCCGGAGCCGCTACCCTGATAGCGCTCCAGGCCACGAAAATAACGGGTGACCTCATAATAAGTCTCGGCCAGCGGGGTGTTGGCTTCCGGCTTCAGGGCGTCTATACCGGAAATAAGACTCGTATAGCTCTGGTCAGCTTGAGTCTGGGTCACGCCGCTCACAGGAGAGAGACTCTTGACCTCCTGCGTAATACTGCCGCCAGGACCACTATTATTGTTAGTAGGCGCGTTAAACGTTGACAGCCCTATACGCATACTGCGATTTGCCTGGACGATACCTTTGGCCGAATCGCGCGCCACCTGCATGCGGAAACTTTTTGGCACGGCGCTGTCCGGCTGCGCCAGCAGATCATTATTCGCAGCAGTAAAGGTGTTGAAGATATAAGCCAGGTACTTACCGGTATATCGAGTTGCACCATTACCGACTGGATCAGGAAATCTATAGCAGCGTCTAACCCAGCTTCCATTCACAATCGACCGTAAAGCCTTATAGCCACGCGGGCAATTATCATCCCGCACAGCAGCAATAGAAATATTCCCATCCGAAAGAGAGGCAAGCGTGTAACTACCATTACTACTACGGTAAGTTACGGCTGGAAAATCACTTAGCAACACGCCGGCCGGCTGAATGATATTTGCCATACTCCCGGAGTTATCTACCAGCAACATCACATTCGGTGATACCGCCGAGGATAAAAACAACGGCTGATTGGGCAAGGGACCAATTGCATAAACGGGAGCTGTCAGATAGAGCGTCAAAGCCGCTCCAGCGAGGACATTTTTTACAGTACGCATTTATTTCTCCTCAACGACTATAGGTCGCCTGCAACAGCACAACGGCATCTGTCGAACCACCCACGGCTCGCGCCGTGATGCGATAAGAATTTATGGTGACCACATCAATCAGGTCCGAGGGACCAGTTGCCTGGGTGGTGATCAACTCGATTGCGTAGCGGGGGGCCGCACTCACACCGGTCAAGCTGCTACCTGCCTGGGAGCGCGTGGCCCAAGGGTAAGTTGCTGCCGACGGTTTTAACTCGGTATAGGAAGGGCTAAGCAAGCCTCCCGTACCACTGGCGGTGAACGCAGGGCTATTTCCACGCAAAAAAGCCTCAGCCTCACGCAGCGCTGCTTCGGCAGCTTGGAACGCGAGGTTACGATCACGTTCATTACCGGCCATGCGCTCTTGCAGAGTCGAGTCCTGTATCGACGTTACACCGATCATGGTCAGCAGCAGTAAAAAAACCAGGCTGATAATCAGAGCAGAGCCTCGCTGATATCGGCTTGCTTGCATAAAACCACCGGCGTTCTCTAATTTCATCGCACACGATTCCTTATCGCCACGGACGATCCAAAAACCTGACGCAACCGCCCATCCGCAGTAACAGCTGCTCCATTAAAATTCAGCACCTGCGCGGCGGCGCCGGAACTCGCCACAACATTGCCGTCAATGCTCTGCAGTAGAAGACTGAAGCGCACACTCACCACTTTCGTCCAATCGGCGACAGCATTCGCAGCGAGGTAATCACTCGCGATCATATTGGCGCCCGTCGCGACGCCATATTCGATTTGCATATCTTGCACACCGTCAACCAGCTCTACGGGATTGGCACTGGCATCACTGCGGTTGGCAAACTTCCGCTCGACCATCAGCGCATTGATCGGGTCACCGGACGCAGTTTTACGCCCAGTATCGCGGATAAAGTAAGTGATACTTTCAAACGCTAGAAGCTCTGCGTCAGCACCGTATGCCTTGCTCAGGTTATTACTGGCATTAAAATTACTGGCATGCGCAATAGTAGTTACCCCAGCACCCGAGGACACGTTAGTTGCTCTAAAAATATCTGCAGAAAGGCAGTCAGAAAGAAAAAGCGTATCACCGGCAACTAGACCCAAGTCATTATTTGCAACTTGGATATTTGCATTATCAGCTGCCATATTACCAACGAGATTAACACCCGCACTCGACGCCCGACGAATAGACAGTACATCCGTACCAGCTACAGCATTCCAGTCATTGGTCGCACCAACGTTATTGGTGCCACCGACAACCTCCCCCAATGGATTGGCTGCATCGATGGGGGCGGGATTGGCAATCACGCTGATCGTAATCTCATTGAGATTACCGCAGCCCATAAAGCCCGCCATGCGTATATCACTTGCCAAAAAGCTCACGGCAAAACGACCATTTTCTTGAACTCGCGCCATGGCGTCCTGCACGCGGTAAGTGGTTTTACTGGCCAAGAACATTTGCAGAACGGCAGCACCGATTACCAGGCTTAATACCAACGCCACCATCAACTCGATCAGGCTGAGGCCACGACTGTAACGAGGCATAAGAGAGCGATTCATAGGCAATTCTTCTCACACAGGCGAGTTGCAAAGGTGAACTGTTGCGCAGGTGCCCCGCCCACCTTGCTTTCATCCCACTGCACGACCACATTCAAAACTTGGCCGTTACGTGCTACGGAGCCGGTCCCTGCAGGCAACTGGCTCGCTAATGCAGCCTTCCAAGCTCTGAGGTCCCTGGCGGCTATGGCGGTCCCCAAAGGCGCATTAGCTGTTAGGGCAATATCGTAGGACCCTGCCAGCGCTGCCGGAGTGTTGGCGCGCATGCGGTCAGCGATATCGTAGGCCAGAAAGGTCGCCTGGGAGCGAACACCTGCTGTCTGGTTGAGCTTCATTGCGTTAAGTTGCAAACCGACCATGCCCAGAATACCGATGCCCAGCACCAGCATGGACACCAGAACTTCAATCAGACTAAAGCCTTTAGTTTGACGTATGAGGCTCATGTTCCGCACTCCTTGGGGGTAACCGTGGCACGCCCCACGGCATTGATACTGATGATGCGCTCGTACTTGCAATAGTTCTGCCCTACGTCGTAAGCGAAATTGTTGTTAGCCCCTGCGGCTACACCAGCCAAACGCCCCCCGGACGTGAATATCACCTCAGTCGCCTGAGAGGTAAGGGTCTCCCCCCCACCCCACGCGGGGAACAGCCTGAGCATTTCACCGTTGTCGAACGTGCCATTAGCATTCAGGTCAGTCCAAACTCGCCACCCCAAGTGCCAATTGCCGTTATCCAAGGCAGAAACGCGAACTGCCACGCCACGCTTGATAGCTTCACTGCGTGCAAGATTTAACGATTTGAGCAACAGATTGGCCTGCGTTTGCGCACGATTTGCGCGAATCAGCTCACTGAAGCTCGGCACCGCGATGGAGACGATGATGGCAAGCACCGCTAAGGTGACCATCAACTCCACCAACGTAAAACCCCTGAATGAACGCATTGGAAATCTCTCTTAAATCCGTATGAGCCTGACCATATTGCTTCTAACCAGTACGGTCATTATTTAACGGATAGCCGCGAGCAGAATGGCGATAACTGGGCTACACCTTCACACACGGAGCCACATAACAGGGCAGGAAGCCATGCGTACCCCAAAAGGATTCAGCCTTATCGAAGCATTAGTTGCGATGTCTATTGTCGGCATTTTGATCGGCCTTGCCGTCCCCTCATTTGCCCAACTGGTGCAGGCACAACAGCTGGATAGTGCTACGCAGGCAATGCTGCGAAGCCTCGCCATCGCCAGACACGAAGCCATAAAGCGCGGCCTGCCCTTGACTCTCGCTGCGCAAGAAGGGGAATGGAGTAACGGCTGGTTTCTTTTTCAGGACGATAACGCTAATGGTCGCTACGAACCGGGCGAAATGCTGCTTCGTGCATTTCCGCCCCTACCCTCGAGCACCCGTCTAACCGGCAATATTCATGTAAGTAGCTACATCCGCTATACGCCCAGCGGCCGAGCGACCTTGCTAAATGGCGGGTACCAGATGGGCTCACTGAAGGTGTGCCAAAGAGCTCATGACCGTGGTAATACCTTGGTGATCAATAACGGCGGGAGGGTTCGTTACTCTCGGGGTGTTGATGTCTGCCAAAACTAGAGCACCTAGCCCGCAAATAAAACGCAAGCACTCCAGGCACAAAAGCCAGGTACTGGATTAATCCAGGGTCCTAACCCGCAACTCCTTCGGCATCGAGAACGTCACATTTTCCGGCCGCCCCTGCAGTTCTTGCGCACCAGTCGCACCCCACTCACTTAGCTGCTGAATCACACCCTGCACCAACACCTCCGGTGCAGATGCACCCGCAGTAATACCAATCCCCGTCACACCCGAAAACCACTCCTGCTTTAAATCCTCCGCACCGTCGATCAGATAAGCCGGGGTGCCCATGCGCTCGGCGAGTTCGCGCAGACGGTTGGAGTTGGAACTGTTGGGGCTACCGACCACCAGCAGCACATCGCAGTCGGCGGCGAGTTGTTTAACAGCGTCCTGGCGGTTTTGCGTGGCGTAGCAGATGTCGTCTTTGCGCGGACCGCCGATGGCGGGGAATTTCGCGCGCAGGGCGTCGATCACTTTGCTGGTATCGTCCATCGACAAGGTGGTTTGCGTGACGAATGCCAGTGCCTCGGGGTTACGCACCGCAAGGGCGGCCACGTCGGCCTCATCCTCTACTAGGTAGATAGTGCCGCCATTGCTGGCGTCGTACTGCCCCATGGTGCCTTCGACTTCCGGGTGGCCTTCGTGGCCGATCAGGATGCATTCGCGCCCTTCGCGGCTGTAGCGCACCACTTCCATGTGCACCTTGGTCACCAGTGGGCAGGTGGCGTCGAATATTTTTAAGCCACGGCGCTCGGCTTCGTTGCGTACGGCCTGTGAGACGCCGTGGGCGCTGAAGATGACGATAACGTCGTCAGGAATCTGATCCAGTTCTTCGACGAACACCGCACCGCGTGCGCGCAGGTCTTCCACCACAAATTTGTTGTGCACCACTTCATGGCGTACATAAATCGGCGGCCCGAAGACTTCGAGCGCGCGGTTGACGATCTCGATCGCGCGGTCAACACCGGCGCAGAAACCACGGGGATTGGCGAGTTTGATGTGCATACGGGTTATCTCGGCGCGCGGAAGCAAAAGTGAGCGGAGGTGGAGTTGGCACTACGCAGCCGGTAAAACACGACTGGCACGCCACTCAATAACACACCCGATGAAATGGTGGGTTACGGCGCGGCCAAAAAGCGGACATTGGCTCACGCTCGGGTTTGCGCCTAACCCACCCTACGAAACTGCGTAGCCCGGATGAAATCCGGGAAGGGACGTTCACGTTTCCCGGATTCCATCCGGGCTACAACTCAGAGCGCTTTGACTTCAATAATTTCCACATCGAAGCTCAGCGCCTTGCCGGCCAACGGATGGTTGAAGTCGATGGTCACCTGGCTGTCGTCAAAGGCTTTGACCACGCCGGGCAGTTCGGCATTGGCGGCGTCGTTGAAAATTACCAGCAGGCCTTCAGAGAGCTCCATGTCTTGAAACTGGCTGCGCGGCATCACCTGGATGTTCTGCGGGTTGCCCTGACCAAAGCCTTGTTCCGGACCAATCGACAGGCTGCGCTTGTCGCCGGCCTTGAGGCCGTAAATAGCTTGTTCGAAGCCGGGCAAAAGGTTGCCGTCGCCCACTTTGAACGTGGCGGGTTGCTTATCGAAAGTACTGTCGACCACGTCGCCGCCTTCGAGCTTCAGAGCGAAATGCAGCGTCACTTGACGGTCTGGGCCGATACGCACATCAGTCATGGGTTTTCTCTCCCGACTTGTCACTTTTGAACATATCCAGCGCGAGCAGAATAGCTCCGCCGGTAATCGCCATATCAGCCACGTTGAAGGCTGGGAAATACCACTGCTGGTGCCAGTGCAGCAGGATGAAGTCCACTACATGGCCAAACACCACGCGGTCTACCAGATTGCCCAGCGCGCCGCCCAGCACCATAGCCAATGCCAACGCCAGCCAGGTTTCCTCGGGTTTCAAGCGTTTCAGCCAGACCACCAACACCACGCTGACGCCCACGGCAACGGCGGCAAAAAACCAACGCTGCCAGCCTGCGGCGTCCGCCAGAAAGCTAAAGGCCGCGCCGGTGTTGTACAGCAGCGTCCAGCTGAAGTAATCGGGAATGATCACAATCTGCTCGTACATGCTCAGGTTATTGTCGAACCAGAACTTGCTGACCTGATCGACCACAAAGATCAGCAGGCTAAGCCAGAGCCAGGGCAGTTTGCCGAAACGTGCGCTCATGCTTGCGCCTCGACCTGTAGGAGCCAGCTTGTGACCCACATGGATGTGGGAAATGCAGTAGGTCGTATGGAACGGCTACTGTCTGGCGATTGGCCGCAGATCGCCAGCAAGCTGGCTCCTACAAAAGCAGACATGGGGTGGCTATCACGCATAGTGACGAACCTCGCCCGCGCCTTCGATGTTGTCCACGCAACGGCCGCAAATTTCCGGGTGCGCTGGATTGATGCCAACATCTTCACGGTGGTGCCAGCAACGGCCGCACTTGGCATGGGCGGATTTCAGCACTTTCAGTTTGAGCCCGCTCACTTCGGTGCCTACTGCGTCGCTCGGCGCGCTGGCCAGCGGGGCCAGGGTGGCGGTCGAGGTGATCAACACAAAGCGCAGCTCATTACCTAGCTTGCTCAGATCGGCGATCAGGCTGTCTTCAGCATACAGGGTGACTTCTGCCTGCAGGTTGCCGCCGATGGCCTTGGCGGCGCGCAGGTTTTCCATTTCCTTGTTCACTGCAACCTTGACCGCCATCACGCGCTCCCAGAAGGCGCGATCCAACTCGCCGCCTTCCGGCAGTTCGCTCAGGCCGTCGTACCAGCCATTGAGCATCACCGACTCATTGCGCGCGCCCGGCAGGTATTCCCACAGTTCGTCGGCAGTAAACGAGAGAACCGGGGCAATCCAGCGCACCAGGGCTTCGGCAATGTGGAACAGTGCGGTTTGGCAGGAGCGACGCGCCACGCTGTCTGCGGCGGTGGTGTATTGGCGATCTTTGATGATATCGAGGTAGAAGCCGCCCAGCTCTTGCACGCAGAAGTTGTGCACCTTCTGGTAAACGTTCCAGAAACGGTAGCTGTCGTAGGCGTCGACGATTTCACGCTGCAACAGCAAGGCGCGGTCTACAGCCCAGCGATCCAGTGCCAGCATGTCTTGCGCTGGCAGCAGGTGCTGCGCCGGGTCGAAGCCGGTCAGATTGGAGAGCAGAAAACGCGCGGTGTTGCGGATGCGCCGGTAGGAGTCGGCGCTGCGCTGCAGGATGACTTTGGACACGGCCATCTCGCCCGAGTAGTCGGTGGACGATACCCACAGGCGCAGAATGTCGGCACCGAGGCTGTCATTCACTTCCTGCGGGGCGACCACGTTGCCCAGCGACTTGGACATTTTGCGGCCGTTTTCATCCACCACAAAGCCATGGGTCAGCAGCTCTTTGTACGGTGCGTGGCCGTCGATGGCTGCGCCTGTCAGCAGGGAGGAATGGAACCAACCACGGTGCTGATCGGAACCTTCCAGATACAGATCGGCGCGCGGGCCGCTGGCGTGCCCCAGGTTGTGCGAGCCGCGCAGCACATGCCAGTGGGTGGTGCCGGAATCAAACCAAACGTCTAGGGTGTCGCTGATTTTGTCGTAGTCAGCGGCCTCGTCGCCCAGCAACTCGGCGGCGTCCAGCTTGAACCAGGCTTCGATACCTTCTTGCTCGACGCGCTTGGCCACCTCTTCCATCAACTCGGCGGTACGCGGGTGCACGTCGCCTGTGGCTTTGTGCAGGAAGAACGGGATAGGCACGCCCCAATTGCGTTGACGCGAGATGCACCAGTCCGGACGACCGGCAATCATGCTGTGCAGACGCGCCTGACCCCAGGCCGGGACGAATGCGGTTTGCTCGATGGCGGCCAGGGCGCGTTCGCGCAGGGTGGCGCCTTCGTTCGGCTGCTTGTCCATGCCAACGAACCACTGCGCGGTGGCGCGGTAGATCAGCGGGGTTTTGTGCCGCCAGCAGTGCATGTAGCTGTGCTGGATGGCTTCGTGCTTGAGCAACGCGCCGACTTCTTCCAGCTTGGCGACGATGGCCGGGTTGGCCTTCCAGATAAACTGGCCGCCGAAGAACGGCAGATCGCTGACATACACGCCGTTGCTCTGTACCGGGCTGAGGATGTCATCGTTGCTCATGCCGTAGCCTTTGCAGGAACGGAAGTCGTCCTCGCCGTAGGCCGGGGCCGAGTGCACCACGCCAGTACCAGCACCCAGCTCAACGTAGTCGGCCAGATACACCGGTGCGAAGCGCTCATAAACCGGATGACGGAAGCGGATCAGTTCCAGCGCCGCGCCGGGCGCGGTGGCGATGACCTCGCCCTGCAAGCCGTAACGGGCCAGGCTGCCTGCGACCATTTCTTCGGCCAGCAGCAGCAGACGCTCGCCGGTATCGACCAGCGCGTAGGTAAATTCAGGATGGACGTTAAGCGCCTGGTTGGCCGGAATGGTCCACGGCGTGGTGGTCCAGATCACGATGGAGGCTGGCTTGGGCAAGCTCGCCAAGCCGAACGCGGCAGCTAGCTTGTCGGCATCTTCAACCACAAAGGCGACGTCGATGGCATCGGACTTTTTGTCCTGATATTCGACTTCCGCCTCAGCCAGCGCCGAGCCGCAATCGAAGCACCAGTTGACCGGTTTCAAACCCTTGAACACAAACCCTTGCTTGACCATTTCAGCCAGCGCGCGGATCTCGCCGGCTTCGTTGGCGAAATCCATGGTTTTGTACGGATTGTCCCAATCACCCAGTACACCCAAGCGCACAAAGTCAGCTTTTTGCCCTTCGATTTGCTCGCCGGCGTAGGTGCGGCAACGCTCGCGCGTCAGGTCGGAAGGCTGATTCTTGCCAAAGGTGGTTTCGACCTTGTGCTCAATCGGCAGGCCGTGGCAGTCCCAACCCGGCACATAGGGCGCGTCAAAGCCGGACAGGGTTTTCGAGCGGGTGATGATGTCTTTGAGGATCTTGTTGACCGCATGACCGATGTGAATGCTGCCGTTGGCATAGGGCGGGCCGTCGTGCAGGACGAACTTGGGACGGCCTTCGCCTTGCGCGCGCAGCTTCTGATAGAGGCCAATCTCATTCCAGCGCTGCAGAATCTGCGGCTCGCGCTGCGGCAGGCCGGCCTTCATCGGGAATTGGGTATCAGGCAGATTAAGCGTGGCTTTGTAATCGGTCATGTCAGGCTCTTCGTAAGCGATTGGCACCCAGCAGCTGAGGCAGGGTGCTTAAACGCGCCAATGGGCACGGGCGGCAGCAATATCGGCAGCAATAGCCGTCTTCAGTGCCTCAAGTGAGGCGAAACGCTGCTCATCGCGCAGCTTGTGGTGGAAAGCCACCGTCAAACGCCGGCCGTATAAATCGCCAGCAAAGTCCAGCAAATGCACTTCCAGGTGGGCACTGCCATCACCCGCAACACTGGGACGCACGCCTATATTGGCAACGCCCGGCCGGTTTTCACCGTCGATTTCGGTACTTACTAGGTACACGCCCTTGAGCGGCACCCGCTTGCGCTTGAGCTGCACGTTGGCAGTCGGCGCATTCAGCTGACGACCAAGCTTTTGCCCATGCAGCACTCGACCGGCAATCTGAAAGGGACGCCCGAGCAGGTGTTGCGCCAAGGCAAAATCCCCCGCAGCGAGGGCTTCGCGCACCCGCGTACTGCTGACGCGAATGCCATCCAGTTCAACGGTGCTGGCGGCCTCAACACTGAAGTGTTCACGCTCACCGGCCTCGGCCAGAAAGGCGAAGTCGCCTGCGCGGTCACAGCCAAAGCGAAAGTCGTCGCCCACTTCCAGATGCTGCACGGCCAAACCGTCAATCAGCACCTGCTGGACAAACTCCGCAGCACTCAACTCACGCAAGCGCGGGTTAAATGCCAGGCACAGCACCCGATCAACCCCCTCGCCCGCCAGCAGCGACAGCTTGTCGCGCAGGCGCGTCAAGCGCGCGGGCGCAGTGCCAGGGGCAAAAAACTCACGCGGCTGCGGCTCAAAAATCAGCACGCAACTGGGCTCACCGAGCTCGGCAGATCGCTCACGCAAACGCGCCAAGATGGCCTGATGACCACGATGGACGCCGTCAAAATTACCGATGGTGGCGACACAGCCCCGATGCTGGGGCCGCAGATTGTGTAGGCCTCGAACCAGCTGCATAACGCGCTTCTTGCTCATAAAGTGGCCGATTATACGCACACCGGGCAACAGACAACAGGCAGCAAATCAGCCGCTTATACAATCTGTTAGCGATCCACCGACTGCGCTGCGAGCCAGTTCTGCGGCGGCGAGTGAGCGTTAATGTGCGCCAACAAACGCCGCTTGCCCGCCTGAGCGCCGGATCAATGCACGCTGCGCCGGGAGAAGTGGCGCACACGAAAGCCCAGCGCCGCCAATACCGCGAAGTACGCCAGCATCCCAACCCCGACCAAACCACCTAGCCGCAACAATCGCCACAGCATGTTGCCATCCGCCCACGCGGGCAGTTGTTGCATGGCCAACAGCAACACTGCGGCCATTGCCGAGAGCGCCAGCAGCAATTTGCCGGCAAACAGCGTCCAACCGGGCTGCGGCTGAAACATATCGCGCTTGCGTAGCTGCCAGTACAACAACCCAGCATTCAGACAGGCGGCCAAGCCGATGGCCAGCGCCAGGCCGGCATGCGCCAGAGGAATGACAAAGACAAACAGCAGATTCATTGCCTGGGTTGCCAACAGCGTCACCAGACCAATACGCACGGGGGTTTTGATGTTTTGCTGGGCATAAAAGGCGGGCGCAAGAATCTTCACCAGAATGATCCCGACCAATCCCAGGGAGTAGGCAACCAGCGCGCGCTGCGTCATCAGCGTGTCAGCGGCGGTGAACTTGCCGTACTGAAACAGCGAGACAATCAGCGGTTCGGAAATAATCGCCAGGGCAATGGCACTTGGCAGCGCCAACAACAGACACAAGCGCAGCCCCCAATCGAGCAGCTTGGAGTACTCCTCGCGACTGGAACCGGCGTAGGTTTTTGACAACGCCGGCAGCAAGATCGTCCCCAGGGCCACGCCCAGCACCCCTGCGGGCAGCTCCATCAGACGATCGGCGTAGTACATCCACGACACCGAGCCTGCGACCAGAAAGGAGGCAAAGATGGTGTTGATGATCAGCGAAATCTGGCTGACCGAAACCCCAAAAATCGCCGGCCCCATTTGCTTGACCACCCGCCACACGCCGGTGTCTTTGAGGTTCAGGCGCGGCAACACCAACATGCCGATCTTGTGCAAGTGCGGCAGCTGGAACAGCAGCTGCGCCACACCACCCACCAGCACCGCCCAGCCCAGCGCCATGATTGGCGGATCAAAATAAGGCGTTAGAAACAGGGCAAAGACAATCATGCTGACATTCAGCAAGGTCGGCACAAAGGCTGGCACCGAAAAGCGATTCCAGGTGTTGAGCACCGCGCCTGCCAGCGAAGACAGCGAGATCAGCAAAATATAAGGAAAGGTGATGCGCAGCAGATCGGTGGTCAGCGCAAAGCGATCCGCCTCATCGGCAAAACCGGGCGCTGTCGCCCAGACAATCCAGGGCGCGGCGAGAATGCCAATAAAAGTGACCAGCGCCAGCACCAGGGTCAGCAGCCCCGTAACGTAAGCCAAAAAGGTTCGCGTGGCCTCCTCGCCCTGCTGGGTTTTGTATTCCGCCAGAATGGGCACAAATGCCTGGGAAAACGCGCCTTCGGCGAAAATTCGGCGCAGCAGATTGGGCAACTTGAAAGCCACCACAAAGGCGTCTGAGGCGACACCCGCGCCAAAGGTGCGGGCGATAATGGTGTCGCGCACAAAGCCCAATATCCGCGACAGCATGGTCATTGAGCTGACCGCAGCCAGTGATTTCAACAAATTCATCGGTACACTCGATTCGGCAAGCAGGCGCGAGCTGGCAAGCCCGGCACCGCGTAAAGGCAAGGAGTGTAGCGAGCCACCCGCGACCAGGCCAGCACATGAACACTGCAATAGGCTTGACAGTGGCGCTGCTTATCGGCATGATTCGCGGCCTTATTCGTTCGTAACCCCAGTTTTTTTCGAGGAGCTTGACGGTGGCCAATACACCTTCTGCCAAAAAACGCGCAAAACAGGCTGAGAAGCGTCGTAGCCATAACGCCAGCCAGCGCTCCATGGTTCGTACCTACATCAAGAACGTGGTCAAGGCTATCGACGCCAAAGATCTCGATCTGGCCAAAAATGCTTACACCCTGGCTGTTCCTGTTATCGACCGTATGGCCGATAAAGGCATCATCCACAAGAACAAAGCAGCTCGTCATAAGAGCCGCCTGAATGGCCATATCAAAGCACTCAGCGAAGCCGCTGCTGCCTGATTTGCCATACGTTGTTAAAAAACCGACCTCAGGGTCGGTTTTTTATTGCCTTTAAAAAAGCGCCACAAAAGAAAGCCCGAATCAATTCGGGCTTTCTTGTTCAGAGCTTGCTCGGCCACGGGAGAATCGGAATGGCGGTTACCGCATTCTGCGGACTGCCCTCTATCACCCGATCGCTGTACACCAAGTAGACCAGCGTGTTGCGCTTGCGGTCGAAGAAGCGCACCACCTGCATGGTCTTAAACACCAGCGAGGTGCGCTCACGAAACACCTCCTCGCCATCTTTGAGCTCATCTTTAAAGCTGAGCGGACCGACCTGACGACAGGCAATCGAGGCTTCTGCACGATCTTCAGCCAAACCCAAACCGCCCTTCACGCCACCGGTCTTGGCACGCGAGAGATAACAGGTCACGCCCGCCACCTTCGGATCATCGAAGGCCTCGACCACGATCTTGTCGTTGGGCCCCATAAACTTGAAGACCGTCGACACCTCGCCAATCACATCCGCCGCCGCCAAGCCTGGCAGCCACAGCAAAGCACTCAGCACCCCAGCTACGACACGCATGCACAAGCCCTCAGACAAGGATCAAATTATCCCGATGCACCAACTCGGGCTCATCAACATAACCGAGCAGCGCTTCGATAGCGTCCGACGATTGACCGATGATCTTTTGCGCCTCGACGGCACTGTAGTTGGCCAAGCCACGAGCAACCTCCCGACCATCCGGCGCGACACACACCACCATCTCGCCACGACGGAAACTACCTTGCACAGACCTCACACCGACCGGCAGCAAGCTCTTGGTGCCCGTCGCCAACGCCTTCACCGCACCATCATCAAGCGTCAGCGAACCACGCGTTTGCAGATGACCCGCCAGCCACTGCTTGCGCGCCGCCAACATACCGCGCTCAGGCGTAAGCAGCGTACCCAGCCGCTCGCCCGACTTGAGTCGCGCCAACACCTGCTCAATGGCACCGCCGACAATCACCGTATGCGCACCGGAGCGCGCCGCCAAACGCGCCGCGCGCAGCTTGGTCTGCATGCCGCCGCGCCCCAACGCACCACCCACACCACCCGCCACAGCGTCCAGCGCCGGATCATCAGCGCGCGCTTCAAAAATCAACTCAGCATTAGGGTTATGCCGCGGATCGGCGTTATACATGCCGTCGCGGTCAGTGAGGATAACCAGCAGATCAGCCTCCACCAGATTGGCCACCAGCGCGGCCAGGGTGTCGTTGTCGCCGAAACGAATCTCGTCGGTGACCACGGTGTCGTTTTCGTTGATCACCGGCACCACATCCAAATCCACCAGCGTACGCAGCGTGCTGCGTGCATTTAGGTAGCGCTTGCGATCAGACAAGTCATCGTGAGTCAGCAGAATCTGCGCCGTGCGCCGACCATGCTCGGCAAAACTCGACTCCCAGGCCTGGATCAGCACCATCTGACCAATGGCCGCCGCCGCCTGCAACTCATGCATGGCGCTCGGTCGTGCGCTCCAGCCCAGCTTGCTCATGCCCGCCGCCACCGCGCCGGAGGACACCAGCACCAACTCCACACCCTGCTCACGCAGTGCGACCATCTGCTGGACCCACACCGCCATCGCGGCGCGATCCAGACCACGACCATCGGCCGTCAACAGCGCACTGCCAATCTTCACCACCCAGCGCTGCGCGCCGGTTACCTTGTCACGCATGATCTTCCAACCTTAGCCGCGACCTGTGATTACAAAAACGCCGCAATTAAGCGGCGTTTGAATAGTTGCTTAATCCCGGACGTAAATAATTTCCGGGCCGTCATCGGCATCTTCTTCATCCCAGAAGCTGTCATCTTCCTCAGCCTCACCAACCGCACGCACACCGGAGCGACGCAGCGCACGCTTGTCGTCCAGCGCCTGCAGCTGGGCGCGCGCTTCGTCTTCGATGCGCGTATCCAGCTCAGCCAGCTCGGCCGCGTACTCTGGATTTTCCTGAATGCGCTCAGCACGCGCCTCAAGGAAGTCCATGATGTCATAACAGAGCTTCTCAGTACCCTGGCGCGCCAGAGCAGAAATCACATACACCAGACCTTCCCACTCGATCCGCGCGACGATTTCGGCAATACGGGCTTCCTGCTCCTCATCGAGGATCTGGTCGGCCTTGTTCAGCACCAGCCAACGCTCACGCTCAGCCAGCGACGGACTGAACTTGGTCAGCTCATCAATAATGGTGGCCGCCGACTCAGCCGGATCGGTCAGATCCAGCGGCGCCATATCAACCAGGTGCAGCAGCAAGCGGGTACGCGACAAGTGCTTGAGGAAGCGAATGCCCAGGCCTGCGCCGTGAGAAGCCCCTTCAATCAACCCGGGAATGTCGGCGACCACAAAGCTCTTGTAGCGATCAACACTGACCACGCCCAGGTTCGGCACCAGGGTGGTGAAGGGATAGTCGGCGACTTTCGGCTTGGCCGCGGACACCGAGCGAATAAACGTGCTCTTGCCGGCATTCGGCAAGCCCAGCAAGCCGACATCGGCCAACACCTTCAACTCCAGCTTGAGATCGCGCGCATCGCCCGGCTTGCCCGGCGTGGTTTGCCGCGGCGCACGGTTGGTACTGGATTTGAAGCGGGTGTTACCCAGGCCGTGCCAACCGCCCTGCGCCACCAGCAAACGCTGGCCGGCACGCGTCAGGTCGCCAATCACTTCCTGAGTACCGGCATCAATCACCGTGGTACCAATCGGCACTGGCAGGATCAGGTCTTCACCCTTGGCACCGGTACAATCAGTGCTGCCGCCCTTCTCGCCATTCTGCGCCTGGAAGCGACGGGTATAGCGGTAGTCCACCAGGGTATTGAGGTTCGCCTGGGCTTCGATATACACCGAGCCGCCGTCGCCACCATCACCACCGTTAGGGCCGCCTTTTTCGATGAACTTTTCACGACGAAAAGCCATCATGCCGTTGCCACCGTCGCCGGCTTTTACAAAAATCGATACTTCATCGACGAATTTCATGGGTACGCCTCCCGCAACAAGGCGGGTTATCTGAAACGAAAAACACTAGGTTCTTGCAAAATTGACCTGCATTCAAATCGAACGCCAGCACCCAGGACATTTTGGCAAGAACCCCAAGAATACAGAAATAAAAAAGCCCCGTCGCAAGGACGGGGCTTTCCCAGCAGTCGCGCAATTAAGCCGCAACGACGCTCACGTAACGGCGGTTGAACGCGCCTTTTACTTCAAACTTGATCACGCCTTCGATTTTCGCGAAGAGGGTGTGATCTTTACCCATGCCAACACCGTAACCAGCGTGGAATTGGGTGCCGCGCTGACGCACGATGATGTTGCCAGGAATGATTTTCTGGCCGCCATACATCTTAACGCCAAGGCGTTTGGCTTCTGAGTCGCGACCGTTGCGGGTACTACCGCCAGCTTTTTTGTGTGCCATGAGTTCAATACTCCTATAAAGGGATTAGACCGAAACGAATCAGGCCTGAATACCGGTGATTTTGATCTCGGTGTACCACTGACGGTGGCCCTGGCGCTTCATGTGGTGCTTACGACGACGGAACTTGATGATAGTGACCTTGTCGTGACGACCTTGAGCGATCACTTCAGCAACAACTTTGGCACCTTCAACAACCGGAGCGCCGATTTGAACGTCGTCGCCATTGCCGATCAGCAGAACACGATCAAAAGTCACAGCTTCGCCAGTGGCCAGCTCGAGCTTTTCGATCTTGAGGAATTCGCCTTCGGTGACTTTGTATTGCTTGCCACCAGTAACAATTACTGCGTACATGGTAAATCTCCGTTAATCCTGCTCACCCAGCGCTTTATAAGAATAAGTGTCGGCTGGCATGGCTGCTTGGGGCCGGAAGGACACCCTTGCAATTGCGTAAGGCAGGGAAATACCCAGGGGGAAGTTTAGGGTGCGCGATTGTACGCAAGGAGCCAAGGCGACGCAAGACCCATCCTGGCTTACCTTGACAGCCCCTACCCTGCCACCTAGCATGCCGCGCATCCCATGAGTAGTAGGTGCAAGCGATGCAACCCCAGGCTTTTTACCGCGTGGTGGCGGATGACTTTACCGCCGTCGACGGCATCATCCGCGCCCAGTTGGTATCGCGTGTCCCGCTCGTAGAGAAAATCGGCGACTACATTATTTCCGCCGGCGGTAAACGCCTGCGCCCGCTGCTGGTCCTGCTCAGCGGCAAAGCGCTGGGCATTGAAGGTGAGAACCTGCGCCTGCTGGCTGCGACCATCGAGTTCCTGCACACCGCGACCCTGCTGCATGACGATGTGGTCGACATGTCCGACATGCGCCGTGGCCGCAGCACCGCCAATGCCCAATGGGGCAATGCGCCCAGCGTCTTGGTCGGCGACTTCCTTTATTCACGCTCCTTCGAAATGGTGGTCGAACTGGGCTCCATGCCCGTGATGAAGATTCTCTCCAAAGCCACTCGCGTGATCGCTGAAGGCGAAGTGCTGCAACTGTCGAAGATTCGCGATGCCAGCACCACCGAAGAGATCTACATGGAAGTCATCCGCGGCAAAACCGCCATGCTCTTCGAAGCATCAACCCATAGCGCCGCTGCACTGGCCAATGCCAGCGCCGAGCAAACTGAAGCCCTGCGTACATTTGGCGACCACCTTGGCGTGGCCTTCCAACTGGTTGACGACCTGCTCGATTACCGTGGCGACGCCAGCACCTTGGGCAAAAATGTCGGCGACGACTTGGCCGAAGGCAAGCCGACCCTGCCGCTGATCTACACCATGCGCGAAGGCACGCCTGAGCAAGCCGCGCTTGTCCGCCAAGCGATCCAGAAAGGCGGCATCGAAGACCTGGAAAGCATCCGCAACGCCGTGGAAGCCGCTGGCGCGCTGGATTACACCGCCGAGTTGGCGCGCGACTACGCCGAACGCGCCATCGCCTGCCTCGACGCACTGCCGCCCAGTGAATACCGCGACGCGCTGGCCGAACTCAGTCGCTTCGCCGTAGCCCGCACGCACTAAAGCTTGCCGCGACAGACAAAGCCCGTCCACGTGACGGGCTTTCTATTTGCGCGACGAAAGGCTGCGATTAATCCTTGCCATAAATCTAATAAGAACTATTCTCACCCAACCACTTGAAAGGGAGATGAGTCATGACTTACTTGATTGATGCTTGGCTGGACCGCCCACAACCCTACCTGCGTATTCTCAATCGCAATACGGGTGAAGTCTGTGCGCTGCTTAAGGAAGATGCGCTGGACGAGTTACGCGATCAGGGCGATCTGGATCTGCACGAACTGAATTCCAGCGAACCACTGGTACTCAAGGAGTTGGTGCGCAACCTGTTTCTCTACTGCTACGCCCGGGCATTGCGCCCCTGAAATGCATCGCGGGCGTGGCCTGCGATAGTCAGCATCTAAAACTCAAGATCTCGCGAGCTAGAGCCCTGCAAGGCGGAAACAGGCGAGGCAGCGGAGTGTACGTTTGTACATGAGCATGCCAAGCCTGTTTCCAACGCCGGAGGGCCGACGCGCAGCAGATCGCAACGCGCTTACAGAACGTCGAGCAACTCCACATCAAACACCAGCACGCTATGCGGCGGAATGCTACCAACGCCTTGCGCGCCGTAAGCCAGCTCGCTCGGCACGTACAAACGCCATTTGCTACCGGCATTCATCAATTGCAGGGCTTCAGTCCAGCCGGCAATCACGCCACCAACCGGAAATTCAGCCGGCTCACCACGATCATAGGAGCTGTCGAACACAGTGCCGTCGATCAGGGTGCCGTGGTAGTGGGTGCGCACGCTGTCTTCGCGGCTCGGCTTAGCGCCGTCGCCTGCGGTCAGCACTTCGTATTGCAAACCCGACGCCAGCACGGTGATGCCATCACGCTGACCGTTTTCCGCCAGGAACGCCAAGCCAGCACCCGCAGCAGCTTCAGCCTTGGCAGCGGCTTCGGCCTGCATGATGTCGCGGATCACTTTAAAGCTGGCGTTCATCTCAGCCTCACCCACGCGGCTTGGCTGACCGGCAAAGGCATCGGTCAAACCGGCCAGGATGGCGTCTAGGCTCACACCCGGCGGCGGGTTGTCGCGCAGTTGGCCACCCAGTTGACGGCCAATACCGTAGCTGACGCCGGCTTCGTCAGTAGAGAGATTGATTTCGGACATAACACGACTCCGCTAGGGGCTGAAAAAGGGCGGCCAGCCTAGCACAAAGCCTTTGCCGGCTCTAACGCGCGGCGGCAGCGGCCCGGTGGCGACGGCAACGTTCAGAGCAGTACTTCACCTCCTCCCAACAACGCGCCCACTTTTTGCGCCAAGTGAAGGGCAAGCTGCACACTGCACAGGTTTTCACCTGCAAATCGGCTTTCTTCACAGCATCTCACCTGCATCCAGACGCGCCAGTAACTGCTCGCCCCGCGCCCATAGGCCTTGCTGTTTAGCCTCGGTCATTTTGTCCAAACCACGGTAAATCATGCCTAAGCGATGATTGCCGGACAGTTGCTGACGATGGCGCATGAGAAAATGCCAATACAGCGCATTGAACGGGCAAGCCTGCTCGCCGACGCTTTCCGTGACCTTGTAAGCGCAACTGCCGCAGTAATTGGACATGCGTTTGATGTACTGACCACTGGCGCAATAAGGCTTGGAACCCAGGTAACCGCCGTCAGCATGCATCACCATGCCGAGGGTATTGGGCAGTTCGACCCAGTCAAACGCATCCATGTAGACCGCCAAGTACCAGTCGCAGACCTGAGTCGGCTCAATGCCGGCCAGCAAGGCAAAGTTACCGGTGACCATCAGCCGCTGAATGTGATGGGCGTAGGCGTGTTCCAGGGTTTGCCCGATGGCTTGGCTCATGCACTTCATGCGGGTTTGCCCGGTCCAGTAGAACGCGGGCAGCGGACGGGTATTACCGAACGCGTTGCGCGTGGCGTATTCGGGCATGTGCATCCAGTAGATGCCACGCACGTATTCGCGCCAGCCGATCAGTTGACGGATAAAACCCTCGGCGGCGTTCAACGGCACCTGACCGCGCCAGTAAGCCGACTCCACATCTGCACACAGTTGGCGCACATCCAGCAGGCCGATATTCAGCGCGGCGCTGATGCGCGCGTGAAACAAAAACGGCTCACCGATGGCCATCGCATCCTGGTAATCACCGAACGCGGGCAAAGCAAATTCAAGAAAATGCTGCCAAAGCCCCTCGGCTTCAACCTGCGTCACGGGGTAGTCGAACGCCTCAAGGCTGCCGTAGTGGTGACTGAAGCGCTCACCGACCAGCACCAGCACCTCTTTAGTGATGGCATCCGCCGGAAAGCGCGCCGTCATCGGGGCCTTGATCTGCTTGGGCAGCGCCTTGCGGTTTTCCGCGTCAAAGTTCCAGGCACCGCCCACTGGCGTGCCGTCCGCGTTTAACAGCAGCCCCGTTTTACGGCGCATCTCGCGGTAGAAAAACTCCATGCGTAACTGTTTGCGCCCATCGGCCCAGTGCACAAACTCATCACGGGCGCAGACAAAGCGCGTGTCGGCATGCCAGGTGATCGGCACAGCCACCTGCTGCAACGCCTCCTCCACACGCCACTCGCCACACTCGGTGATATGCACTTCGCTGGCCTGCAAGGTGTTGGCCCAGTGCTGCAACTCAGCGCCCAGGGACCCGCGGTTCTCGGGGTCATCCAGCTTGACGTAATGCACGCGCCAGCCACGCTCGCGCAGCGCCTCGGCAAAGTGGCGCATGGCGCTAAAGATCAAGGCGATTTTTTGCGGGTGATGCGGCACGTACTCAGCCTCAGCCAGCACTTCGGCCAACAACACGGCATCCTGCTGTGGATCCAGCGCCTGCAGGCTGGACAGGTTAAACGACAGTTGATCGCCCAAAATCAGGGCAAGCCGACGGGTTTTCATAAAACCACAACCTCGGTGTGCGGAAAGTGCAGCAGATGGCTAAGCACAATGTGCTAAGCATCTAGGCTGAAGGACCGGGACGAATTGTTGAGTGGCGCATACAGCAAAGCGCACTCATCGACTGTGCCCGAGTGACGCCACTGGACGAGCACATGCCGCTGCGTCAGACCGTGCTGGCTATCACGCTCAACCAAGGCCACCGGCCCGACCATGGCCAGGCGGCGATATGATTAACACGCCACCGCGTCGCGACACACTCATGGGCAGCGCTTGACCCGGATTGAGCAGCCAAGAGTTACGCCTGGTCAGCGCATCGCCCTCCACACGCAGCCCGGCTATCTCCCAGAGACGGTCTTTCTCGCGATGCAGGCCAGTGACCTGCACATGAATGATGGCCCGCGCGCGGGCAAACAGAGCAATGGGTGCCGGCACAACGCTACCAAGACGAATTAAAAGAGATGGGCACCCGCACGGTGTCCTGGGTGCCGTCTTGCATGCCGCACATTTCGTCATGCACCACGGCATGCACTAAATGAAACGGCATGCGCGGCATGTCCTGCAGCAAACCGCGAGCATGCTCGACCGAGCGCAGGTGCAGGGTTTTACCTTTGCTATCACTGAGCGGATGGGCGCGCCCACCCATGTGCGCTTCCAGCAGATAGATGCCGCCCTCGATGGAGATCAGGTTAAGCGCGTCAATGTCGCCCGCGTGGGCATGCTGGGAAAGGTCGTTTAGGTTCATGGCAATATCCTCAAGCGAGCGAAGTTATACAATAAACTGTACAAATACAATTCTTGTACAACAACGCGAAAGCACAAGGCAAAACGCAAACCGCCCGTCTGTTTTGCAACAGGCGGGCGGTTTTTTGCAGCAGAAGGGGTTGGCTCAGTTTTTCTCGTACTTGGTGAGTTTGTCCAAGTACCCCATGGCAAAGGCTGAGCCTACGAAGGTCAAGTGAATAAGCACGTACCACATCAACTTGCTCTCCGGGATGTTCTTGGCATCCATAAACACCTTGAGCAGATGTATCGACGAAATCGCCACAATCGAAGCAGCCACCTTCATCTTCAGCGAACTGGAATCCATCTTGCCCAGCCAACTGAGCTTTTCGGTGCCCTCGCGAATGTTCAGCTGGGAGACAAAGTTCTCATAACCCGAGAGCATCACCATCACCAGCAAGCCACCCACCAGCGCCATATCGATCAACGACAAGAGCACCAGAATCAGGTTGGCTTCGCTCATGGCAAACACATTGGGCAGGATGTGAAAAATCTCCTGAAAGAACTTCAGCGCCAGGGCAAGCAAGGCGAACGACAGGCCAAAATAAATAGGTGCCAGCAGCCAGCGCGAGGCATACATAGCGTTTTCGATAAGGCGTTCCATAGGGCCACTCACTCAGGGTTCAAAACTGCCGGCTAGTATACCCAGCGGCCCTTACCATACAAGCCTGCGCAGTCTATACAACGCGCAGCAGCGCTTATCCCCAGCAACTGTGGATAACCCTGTGGGCGGGCTCGGGATGAATGGCTGCACGCCGGTCATATCTGGTGCTGCAGCGAGCTGCTTAAAAACTCACCAACAGCCGCGTTAGTGCTCAGGTCTGGAGAACTGATGCCCCTGACCATGACCACGCCGCGCATTCAAACGGCGCAGTTCGGCCTGAATGGGCAAACGCCAAACTGCTACGTCAGCACAAGGGTAATAGCCCATGGCGCGCAGGTTATCGGCGATATCATCGAGCACAGCCTGTGCCGCACAAGCCCCGTGGAATGGGCCTTGTGCCTTAATAGTGGACGGTCGCGCACCCGCCATACCCGCCGCGCAAATGAGCGTCCAAAGGCCGTTATCACCGGCCAGCGGCAGCACCACGCACTCAATGCGGGTGTCGAGGCCCAGGCAATGACGGGTGAGGTGCAAGCTACGTGACATGGCGACAACCCTCGCGGGAGCAGGCCTTCAGCCTACACCCGGGTTTGCGCCATTGGGAAGCCAACAGTTACCCCCAAAAGCTGTGGATAACTGTGTGGATGAATTGCGGAAAAGTCAGCCCAGCCCACTCGCGCTGCAGGCCCGCGCCATTCGCTCAGTGACTGATCAGCCAGCAGATGAACGGCACGGGCCAGCGCTCATGGGGCTACGGGTTTCTTCGCCCTGGGTTTCTTTTCTTTGACGACGGGCTCCTCTTTCTTTTCCTCATCCTTTTCGTCGTCGCCCATGCCCATGGCCGCAATATCACGCAAGCGTTCAACCACCCGCGCATTGACGCTACCTGCAGGGAATTGGCCCTGCTCGTTGGGCGAGCCGGCATCCTCGCCGACCAGCAAGCTCAGCGCCTCATCGACATGGCGCACGGCATAGATATGGAACTGCCCGGCGCGAACGGCCTGCAGCACCCGCTCGTCGAGCATCAGGGTGGTGACGTTGGAATGCGGGATGATCGCGCCCTGCCCTCCCGTCAGGCCACGCGCTTCGCAGAGGCGGAAGAAGCCTTCGATCTTCTCGTTGACCCCGCCAACCGCCTGCACCTCGCCGAACTGATTAATCGAGCCGGTGATGGCGAAACACTGCTTGAGCGGCGTGCGCGAGAGGGCCGAGATCAGCGTGCAGACTTCGCCAAGCGAGGCGCTGTCGCCGTCGACATAGCCGTAGGACTGCTCCAGCGCGATGCTCGCCGAGATCTCCAACGGAAACTCCTGCGCATAGCGACTGCCCAGATACCCGGTGAGGATCATCACGCCCTTGGAGTGAATGGGCTGACCGAGATTCACCTCACGCTCGATGTCGACAATGCCGCTGCCGCCCGGATAGACCGTGGCGGAAATCCGCGCGGGCACACCGAAGGCCGAATCACCCACCTCCAGCACGGTCAGGCCGTTGCACTTGCCCACCGCCGCACCCGCGGTGTCGATCAAAATGATCCCGGCCAGCATGTCGTCAATGATGCGCCCCGATACCCGCCCGGTGCGCGTGGCTTTGGCTTTCAGCGCGCGCTCGATATGCCCGGCATCGGTCATTTCATCCCCGGCCAGGCTGCGGATAAAGTCGGCCTCGCTGACCAGTTGGAACAGATCGCCGATACGTGCCGACAAACGCCCCTGGTGCTCGGCCAACCGCGCGCTGTAAGTGACCACCCGCGCCACGGCAGCGGCGGTGAGCGGGGCCATGCCCTCTTCCGAGGTGCGGGTTTTCATCAACTGGGCGAACTGCTCCAGGCTGTCGTCGGCCAGCGGGATGTCTTCGTCGAAATCGACCAGCACCCGGAACATCTCCTGAAAATCCGGATCAAGGTCTTGCAGCGTGTAATACAGCTGACGCGAGCCGATGATCACCACCTTGAGGTGCAGCGGAATCATCTGCGGGGTCAAGGTCACGGTGGCGATACGGCCGAGGTCACCCAGCGGCGACTCCATCTTCAGTTGCCGCGATTGCAGGGCGCGCTTGAGCGCATCCCAGACAAACGGCTCACCGAGCATCTTCTCCGCTTCAAGAATCAAAAAGCCGCCGTTGGCGCGGTGCAGCGCTCCCGGACGCAACTGGCGGTAACTGGTGTAGAGCGCGCCCTGGTCGGTGTTGTATTCAATGCGGCCGAACAGGTTGTCGTAGGTTGGATGCGGCTCGAATACCACCGGCGCGCCACCCTGCAGGTGATGCCCCACCACCAGACTGGGGCAGTACTGCTCTTCGAGCAGCTTGCGCGTGTGCGCATCGGCCTTTTCTACCTCGACCAACTGATCAACCACGGTCTTCAGCAGGTTGACCTGCACCGCCTGCAAGTAAGCGCAGACACCGGCATTTTCCGCGTACTTCTGCGACAGCGGTGCAAGCAGCGGTTGCAGGGCGATGGTGATGGTTTCTTCATTGAGTTGACGCAGCAGGTTGCTCGACTCGCGCTTCCACTGCGGCAGGCTGGACAACTCCTCGTTGAGGCGCTCTTCGAGGGTGGCGATATCGGCATGGAAGCGCTCGCGATCAGCCTCCGGCAACTGGGCAAACTCGGCCTCGTCCAGTGCTTTGCCATCGAGCATGGGGGTGAAGGCAATATTGCTGCTGTCGCGATACAGGGCGACGCTTTTTTCCAGCGACAGACGCTCGACCACATCCAGCGCCTGGTCGTAGCGCTTGTTGAAGTCGCGGTCGATGACGTTTTTTTTCTGCTGGAACGAGGGATGCTCGAACACCGCCGGGAACGTCGCCAGCAGGTTATCAATCAGGCCATTGATGTCGGCCATAAAGGCGCTGGCCGTACCCGCTGGCAACTCCAGCGCACGCGGCTCGCGCGGTTCGTCGAAGTGATTGACGTACACCCAGTCAGCCGGAGTGTGCAGGCGTTTGGCTTCAGCCTTGAGGTAGCGTTTAACGAAAGAGAAACGTCCGGTGCCGGGCTCGCCCATCACAAACACGTTATAACCGGGCCGCGGCATGGCCACGCCAAACTGTAACGCTTCAACCGCACGCTCCTGCCCCAGTACGCCGCGAAACGGCTCCAGGTCTTCGGTGCTGGTGAAATTAAACTGCTCAGGGGAAAACGGGCGGGTCAGCGCTTCAGGCGCAAGGCGCAAATGGGCTGCAACGGAGTCAGGCATTGGAAATCCTTGGACAGGGGGCTGACGAAATAATCGCCCCATCGGCCCTCATCCACAAGCGGTATGCTTGATCTAACGCAAGCGCAGCCGCGCGGGCTTTTCTAGAATGGCCCAGAGTTTTTCTCGGAGTTCGCCATGAGTCTTTTCCAGGAAGTTGCGGTATTGCTGGCTTTGTCCGCCGTGGTGGGCGGCGTTGCCGTCAAGCTGCGCCAACCGCTGATCATCGCTTATATCCTAGTGGGCATTCTTGCTGGCCCCGCCGTGCTGGGCCTGAGCAGTGAAAACGAACCGCTCAAGCTGTTCGCCGAAATTGGCATCACCGTATTGCTGTTCGTCGTCGGCTTAAAGCTGGACATGCGCCTGGTGCGCACACTCGGGCCTGTGGCGCTGGCCACCGGCTTGGGCCAGCTGACCTTCACCATCGTCTTCGGCTACGGCCTGTGTTACCTGCTCGGGCTGGAGTGGATGACCGCGCTGTATGTCTCGGTGGCGCTGACCTTCTCCAGCACCATCATCATCGTTAAATTGCTCTCCGACAAAGGCGAGATCGACTCGCTGCACGGGCGCATCGCCATGGGCTTCCTGATTGTTCAGGACATCGCCGTGGTGCTGGCCATGCTCGGCCTTAACCTCTATCAACCGAGCAACGGTGAAGCGCCGGTGATGCCGCCGCTGCTGCTAGCGGCCACCTTGCTGGGCTTTGGGGTGTTGCTTTACCTACTGATGCGCTTCGCATTGCCGCGTTTGCTGGACATCATGGCCAGCTCCCCCGAGTTGCTGATGCTGATGGCCATTGCCTGGGGGATTTTGTTGGCCGCAGGTGCCGACTCCCTTGGCTTGTCCAAAGAGATTGGTGCCTTTTTGGCGGGCTTCTCGCTGGCCTCAACGCCGCTGCGTGAAGCCGTGGCCAGTCGCCTGACCAGCCTGCGCGACTTTCTGCTGCTGTTCTTCTTTCTGCACTTGGGCCTGCAATTGGATTTCGCCCACATCCACGGGCAAATCGGCAGCGCGCTGATCCTCTCGGCCTTTGTCTTGATTGGTAACCCGCTGATCGTCATGGCCATCATGGGCTGGATGGGCTACCGCAAACGCACCGGCTTTATGGCGGGGCTGACCGTGGCGCAGATCAGCGAGTTCTCCATCATCTTTGTCGCCATGGGGATTGGCCTGGGGCATGTTGGTGGGACTCATCACCATCACCCTGTCCACTTACATGATTTTGTACTCGCAGCCGCTGTTTGATCGACTGGCGCCTTGGCTGGGGATCTTCGAGCGGCACATCCCGCACCGTGAAAACGCCAATGACAGCGACCCGCAAAACAGCCCCGCCGATGTCGTCGTGTATGGCATGGGCCGTTATGGCCGCCAACTCGCTCACCAGCTTGAAGCCGGCGGTCTGCGTGTCCTGGGGGTGGATTTTGACCCTGGTGCCTTGGCCCAGGCCAAACATGAGGGGCTCAGCGCCTGTTACGGCGACGCCGAGGACAGCGACTTTTTAGAGCACCTGCCACTCAATCAGGCCAAGGCCATGATCAGCACCATTCCCCAGCGCGAGGTCAATGCCATCCTGTTGCGCGCACTGCGCGCCAGCACCTTTAAAGGCAAGGTCACCCTCAGTGCCTTTCGCGCGGGTGATGCCGAAGCCTTGGAAAATGCCGGTGCCGCCAGCGTGCTCAGGCCTTACAGCGACGCGGCAGAAACCGCCGCGCGCCGCTTGCTGGGTGAAATCGGCAAGGCCTGAACAGCCTCTGCTCAGACCTTATCGGCGCAGTTCAGGCAATGCTCGGCGGCGGGCATTGCTTTCAGCCGGGCGGGGTTGATGGCTTCAGCGCAGCACTGACAAACGCCATAACGCCCCTCGGCCAGGCGGCGCTTGGCCAGCTCAACCTGACGCATTCCGGCTTCAGCCTCGGCCAACAGCGCCTCAAGCACCTCGTCATTTTGCCGCTGCTGGGCTTGCTCGGCGAAATCAGCCGAATGGCTGCGCGCCAGATCGTGGCGAATGGCTTGGGCACGGTTGCTGTATTCATCAAACAGTTGGCCCAGTTCAACATGGGGATCAAACGCGGTCATGTCAGCCTCCTGAGGGGTGGTTTGCATCAGTGTGCGCCCCTCAACACGCCAGGCATTGCCGCAGATCAGCCAATCCGCACAGGTCTTCGCGTAGACGCAGGCCAACGCAGTTTGGCTTAAGACAATCGCGGCAAACAAAAACGGAACCTTGCGGCTCCGTTGTTTTGTACGACGTGGCTTACTGCGCCAGCTTCTTGTAACGCACGCGGTGCGGCTGCGCGGCAGCATCACCCAGGCGTTTTTTACGGTCGGCTTCGTACTCGGTGTAGTTGCCTTCGAAGAACTCGATATGCGAGTCGTCTTCGTACGCCAGGATGTGGGTCGCCACGCGATCCAGGAACCAGCGATCGTGAGAGATCACAATGGCCGCGCCCGGGAAGTCGAGCAGTGCTTCTTCCAGCGAACGCAGGGTTTCCACGTCGAGGTCGTTGGACGGTTCGTCCAGCAGCAGCACGTTGGCGCCCTCTTTCAGGGTCAGCGCCAGGTGCAGACGGCCGCGCTCACCACCGGAGAGGTCTTTAACGAACTTCTGCTGGTCGCCGCCTTTAAAGTTGAAGCGACCGACATAAGTGCGCGACGGCACTTCATAGTTGCCGATCTTGATCATGTCGGAGCCGCCGGACACGGCTTCCCACACAGACTTGCTGCCGTCGAGGTCGTCGCGGCTTTGATCGACGCACGCCATCTGCACGGTTTCACCGACCTCAATGCTGCCCGAGTCCGGTTGTTCCTTGCCCATCAGCATGCGGAACAGGGTCGACTTACCGGCACCGTTACCGCCGATCACGCCGACGATGGCGCCCTTGGGCATGCTGAACGACAGGTTATCGATCAGCGCGCGGTCGCCGTAGCCCTTGCTGACGTTGACGAAGTCGATGACCTTATCGCCCAGACGCGGGCCAACCGGGATGTAGATCTCGTTGGTCTCGCTGCGCTTCTGGAATTCCTGCGATTGCATTTCTTCGAAACGCTGCAAGCGCGCCTTGGACTTCGACTGGCGGGCTTTAGCGCCTTTGCGCACCCACTCCAGCTCTTCCTTCATGGCCTTTTCGTGAGCCGACTGCTGCTTGGATTCCTGGGCCAGACGGTTCGACTTCGCTTCCAACCAACCGGAATAGTTGCCCTCGTACGGGATACCTGCGCCGCGGTCGAGTTCGAGAATCCAGCCAGCGACGTTATCCAAGAAGTAACGGTCGTGCGTGATCGCTACCACGGTGCCCTGGAAATCGTGCAGGAAATGCTCCAGCCAGGCCACCGAGTCAGCGTCCAGGTGGTTGGTCGGTTCGTCCAGCAGCAGCATATCGGGGGCCGACAGCAACAGGCGGCACAAGGCCACACGGCGCTTCTCACCACCGGAGAGGAATTCCACCTTGGCGTCCCAAGCGGGCAAACGCAGGGCGTCGGCAGCGACTTCCAACTGACGCTCCAGGTTGTGGCCATCGCTGGTCTGCAGAATGGCTTCAAGCTTGGCCTGCTCGGCGGCCAGCTTATCGAAGTCGGCATCCGGCTCGGCGTAAGCGGCGTAAACCTGATCCAAACGCGCCTGGGCGTCCTTGATGTGGCTCACGGCTTCTTCGACCACTTCGCGTACGGTCTTGCTCGGGTCGAGCTGAGGCTCCTGTGGCAGGTAACCGATATTCAGCTCTGGCATCGGCCGCGCTTCGCCATTGAACTCGGTATCGACGCCGGCCATGATTTTCAGCAGGGTGGATTTACCGGAACCGTTGAGGCCGAGTACGCCGATCTTCGCGCCGGGGAAGAACGACAGGGAGATGTTCTTGAGGATTTCCCGCTTCGGCGGCACAACTTTGCCGAGCCGATGCATGGTGTAAACGTAAGAGCCTGTTTTGCCTGACTTGTCACTTTTGGACATGATTTGATTCGCCTTTAATCCTATATTTTCAGTGCTTTGAGGGTAGAGACAGGCGCTTAAATTCGGGAAAGTAAAACGTTAAGTTTTGCGCTGACTGTCCGATACCCCTGACTATACTTTGAAAGTTATGTTTTATGAGGGAGCAACATGGGTTTCTAGGTCATAGAGCAGGTGGTGAATGCAGCTCGAAGAAAGCTGTTGGTGCAAGACTACATCCCTGTGTGCCCTACTTCGGAAGGATCAATGACACTGACCCATTGATCGCGCTCGGGTATCGATTTTGTTGCGATCATGGAAAGCGCTACTGCGTGGCCAGTGCTACCTCGCGCTCG
>CAMCJM010000009.1 GCA_945874835.1 Pseudomonas synxantha
CCCTGTTGAATGTCGATTTTATAAACCCCGGGGAATGAGCAACCGGCGAGTGCGAGTAGCCCCGTAAGGGAGAGGCTGGTCAGCAGGAGTTTGGTTTTTTGCATCGGTGCGCGACTTCCACTATCTTGGCTGGGCAATATAAACCCGGATCATACCCGCAATAAGGGAAGCTGCGAAGCGGCTTCCGCGAGAAAGCAGACCATGGTTGAAAATAGCGAACTACGCAAGGCTGGCCTGAAAGTAACCCTGCCAAGGGTCAAAATTCTGCAGATGCTCGACTCGGCCGGTCAGCGCCACATGAGTGCAGAAGACGTTTACAAATCCTTGATGGAGGCCGGTGACGATGTTGGTCTGGCGACTGTTTACCGGGTTCTGACTCAATTTGAGGCGGCAGGCCTAGTGGTGCGCCACAACTTTGATGGCGGTCACGCTGTGTTTGAGTTGGCTGATAGCGGCCATCACGACCATATGGTGTGTGTGGATTCGGGCGATGTGATCGAGTTCTTCGATGCTGAAATTGAGCGCCGCCAGAAAGAAATCGTCAAAGAGCACGGTTTTGAGTTGGTCGACCACAACCTGGTGCTTTACGTGCGCAAAAAAGCAGAGTGAATCTGGCGTTAACAAACAAAGGCGACCTAGGTCGCCTTTGTGCTTTTTGCGTTACGCGGTCAAGCCTGCGCGCTGCTGACCATCTGCCTGGCATGCGCCAGTGATTCATCGGTCAGGTCAACGCCGCCCAGCATGCGCGCGATTTCTTCGACGCGTTGAGTCTGGCTCAGCTTGCTAACCGCGGTGCGAGTGGCGTCGCGTTCACGCACTTTATGCACGAACAGGTGCTGATGCCCTTGCGCGGCGACCTGCGGTAAGTGGGTAACCGTTAACACCTGACCACGCTCGCCGAGGCGGCGCAGCAACTGACCGACGACTTCGGCTGTCGGGCCGCCAATGCCGACATCCACTTCATCGAATACCAATGTGGGCACGCGTGAGGTCTGGGCGGTGATCACCTGAATCGCCAGGCTGATACGTGACAGCTCGCCGCCTGAAGCCACTTTGGCCAGTGCTTTGAGGGGTTGGCCAGGGTTGGCGCTGACCAGAAATTCCAATTGCTCAAGGCCGTTGGGGTGAGGTTCATGGCTGGTGTGAGCGGTCAATTTGATGGTGAAACGCCCGCCGGGCATGCCCAGAGTCTGCATTTCTTGTTCGACCGCGCCAGCCAGTTGATTGGCCGCGTTATTGCGCAACGTGCTGAGCTCCGCTGCTTTTTCCTGGTAATGACGTTCAAAAGCCGCCAGCTCTTCGTTCAGGCGTTCAGCCGCTTGATCATCGGCATTCAGGCTTTCTAGTTCTTCAAACAATTGCTGCTGCATCGCCCCCAGTTCGCTGGGTTGGATACGGTGCTTGCGTGCCAGGGTATAAATCGCGTCCAGGCGTTCTTCCATCTGTTGCAGGCGTAGCGGGTCGGCTTCGAAGTGATCAAGAAAGCGATTTAGCTCGCCGACCGCTTCTTCAACTTGGATTTGAGCGCTGGCCAGCAGATTGGTGGCTTCGCTCAATGCGCCGGGTTGACCCTGGAAGGCGCTCAGGCGGTTGAGGCTGTTGGTCAAGGCTGACAGCACGTTGCCGGCGTCATTTTCGCTGCACTGTTCGATCACCAGGCGGCAGGCGCTAAGCAGGCTTTCGGCGTTAGTCAGGTTCTTATGCTCCGACTCCAGCTGATCAAGCTCGTCTTCGCCCAGTGCGAGATTGTCGAGTTCTTCCAGTTGGTAGCTGAGCAGTTGATGCCGCGCGCGCTGTTCGTCGCCGATGTTGGAGATGCGCTCCAGTTCGTTACGTGTTTGCTTCCAGCGTTGGGCGGCGAGTTGTACCTGGCGTGCCAGCTCTTGGCTGCCAGCATATTCATCGAGCAGGCGGCGGTGAGTGTCAGGTTTGAGCAGGGACTGATGTTCGTGTTGGCTGTGAATGTCGATCAGCAGCTCACCAAGTGCCTTGAGGTCACCTTGCGGGCAGGGTGCGCCGTTGATGTAGCCGCGCGATCGGCCCTCGGCAGTGATCACCCGGCGCAAAATACACGGGCCATCGTTGTCCAGATCGCGCTCGGCCAGCCAGGCACGTGCTTCGGGGATGTCGGACAAGTCAAAGCTGGCAAGAATGTCGGCTTTGTCTGCGCCGGGGCGCACCACGCCGCTATCGGCGCGATCACCCAAGGTCAAGCCAAGGGCGTCGAGCATAATGGATTTGCCAGCACCGGTTTCACCGCTGATCACGCTCATGCCGGCATCCAGCTCTAGATCAAGGTGTTCAACGATGGCGTAGTTGTGTACAGACAGGTGCACCAGCATGGAGAGGGCCTCCCAAGTTCATGTCTGGTTATTTATACAGTGTTTTTTGTGGGCTGACAATCCGCTCTGCCTCCTTGAAAGCATTTTTTTTGACCCCATATAGCGGTCAGACACGTGAGTTGCGGCTCGCGTCGAATTTTACGAGGAGAGACTCATGGCTGACGAACAGACCCTGGATACGCAGAATCCCGATGTACAAACAGCTGCCGAAGCGGCTGCGGGCGATGACCTGGTTGCCCGCGCGCACGCGCTGGAAGAGCAACTGGCCACTGCGCAGGATCAGTCGCTGCGCATGGCTGCCGATTTGCAAAACGTGCGCCGTCGCGCCGAGCAGGATGTCGAAAAGGCGCACAAGTTTGCCCTAGAGAAGTTTGCCAGCGACTTGCTGCCGGTGGTCGACAGCCTGGAGCGCGGCCTTGAACTGTCGAGCCCGGATGACGAGGCCATCAAGGCTGTGCGCGAGGGCATGGAGCTGACGCTCAAGCTGTTTAACGACACGCTCAAGCGTTATCAATTGGAAGTGATTGATCCGCACGGCGCGCCGTTCAATGCCGAGCATCATCAAGCGATGGCGATGCAGGAAAGCACCAATCTTGAGCCTAACAGCGTGCTCAAGGTGTTCCAGAAGGGCTACATGCTCAATGGTCGCCTGCTGCGCCCCGCCATGGTGGTGGTCAGCAAGGCACCGGCGCAAACGCCTCCTTCGATTGATGAGCAGGCTTGAAATTTACCAAGCCGCCCCCACTAAACAGTCAAGCGTTTTAGTGCTACCGCCGCTGACCAGTTACAGCGGCGCAATTATCAAAGTTTCGGGAGAATGAATATGGGCAGAATTATTGGTATCGACCTGGGGACCACCAACTCCTGCGTCTCGATTTTGGAAAACGGCACCGTTAAAGTTATCGAAAACGCCGAAGGCGCGCGTACCACACCGTCGATTATTGCGTATGCCAACGATGGTGAAATCCTCGTCGGTCAGTCGGCCAAGCGCCAGGCAGTGACCAACCCGCACAACACCCTGTATGCGGTGAAGCGTCTGATCGGTCGTCGCTTTGATGAAGACGTCGTACAGAAAGATATCCAGATGGTGCCTTACAAGATCGCCAAGGCAGACAACGGCGACGCTTGGGTTGAAGTGAACGGCCAGAAGATGGCTCCGCCACAAATCTCGGCTGAAATTCTGAAGAAGATGAAGAAAACCGCCGAAGACTACCTCGGCGAGCCAGTGACCGAAGCGGTGATCACCGTGCCGGCCTACTTCAACGACAGTCAGCGCCAGGCCACTAAAGACGCCGGTCGCATTGCCGGTCTGGACGTTAAGCGCATTATCAACGAGCCGACTGCGGCTGCGCTGGCCTATGGCATGGACAAAGCCAAGGGCGACCACACCGTCATCGTTTATGACTTGGGTGGCGGTACCTTCGACGTGTCGGTGATCGAGATTGCCGAAGTTGATGGCGAGCATCAGTTTGAAGTGTTGGCCACCAACGGTGACACCTTCCTCGGCGGTGAAGACTTTGACATTCGTCTGATCGACTACCTCGTCGACGAATTCAAGAAAGAAAGCGGCATGAACCTTAAGGGTGATCCGCTGGCCATGCAGCGCCTGAAAGAAGCTGCTGAGAAAGCCAAGATTGAGCTGTCGTCGAGCCAGTCGACCGACGTCAACCTGCCGTACATCACTGCAGATGCCACCGGTCCTAAGCACCTGAACGTGAAGATCTCGCGTGCCAAGCTGGAATCGCTGGTTGAAGACCTGGTGCAGCGCACCATTGAGCCTTGCCGTATCGCGCTGAAAGACGCCGGTATCGACATCGCTGCAATCAATGACGTGATCCTGGTTGGCGGTCAGACCCGCATGCCGTTGGTGCAGAAGCTGGTTACCGATTTCTTCGGTAAAGAAGCGCGTAAAGACGTCAACCCGGACGAAGCCGTTGCCATGGGTGCCGCTATTCAGGGTGCGGTGCTGGCTGGTGACGTCAAGGACGTGCTGCTGCTGGACGTTTCCCCGCTGACCCTGGGTATTGAAACCATGGGCGGTGTGATGACCGCGCTGATCGAGAAAAACACCACGATCCCGACCAAAAAATCGCAGGTGTTCTCGACTGCCGACGACAACCAAGGCGCAGTGACCATTCACGTACTGCAGGGCGAGCGCAAGCAAGCCAGCGGTAACAAGTCGCTGGGCAAATTCGACCTGGCCGAGATTCCGCCAGCGCCGCGTGGCGTACCGCAGATCGAAGTAACCTTCGATATCGATGCCAACGGCATCCTGCATGTAAGCGCCAAGGACAAAGCCAGTGGTAAGACTCAGTCCATCGTGATCAAGGCCAACTCGGGTCTGTCCGAGGAAGAGATCCAGCAGATGGTGCGTGACGCCGAAGCAAACGCTGAGGAAGACCGCAAGTTTGAAGAGCTGGCCGGTGCGCGCAACCAAGGCGATCAACTGGTGCACGCCACCCGCAAGATGATTGTCGAGGCGGCCGATAAGGCCACTGCTGATGAGAAAACAGCCATCGGAGCAGCACTGACCGCTCTGGAAGTCGCAGTCAAAGGCGACGACAAGGCTGAAATCGAAGCCAAGATGACCGCGTTGTCTGAAGTGACCGCACCGCTGGCGCAGAAGATGTATGCCGAGCAGCCACAGCCAGGCGCGCAGCCTGCAGGTGGTGAGCAAGCCAAGGACGCCGCAGACGACGTAGTCGATGCTGAGTTCGAAGAGGTCAAAGACAACAAATAGGCACAGATAGGCGCAAGCTTATGCCGCTCTGGCCGGGCGTGGCGCAGGTTGCGCCCGGCATGATCCGTCGCGCGGGAGCTTGCTCCCGCGTTGGCGTGTCTGGAGTAGACGATTTAAAGGTGTTGAAGACTTATGGCTAAACGCGATTTTTACGAGGTGCTCGGTGTCGAGCGCGGTGCCAGTGAGGCGGAGCTGAAAAAGGCCTACCGCCGCCTGGCCATGAAGTACCACCCAGATCGCAACCCTGACGATAAAGCGTCCGAAGAGAAGTTCAAGGAAGCCAATGAGGCTTACGAAGTGCTCTCCGATGCCGCCAAGCGTTCGGCTTATGATCAATACGGCCATGCCGGCGTCGATCCGCAGATGGGCGGCGGCGGTGGCGGTGGCCCAGGTGGTGCGAATTTCTCCGATATTTTCGGTGACGTATTCAGTGATTTCTTCGGTGGCGGTGGTCGCGGTGGCCAGCGAGGTGGCGCGCAGCGCGGCAGTGACCTGCGCTACACCCTGGAGTTGGATCTGGAAGAGGCCGTGCGCGGCACGACAGTGACCATCCGTGTGCCGACACTGGTTAATTGCAAACCGTGCGATGGCACGGGCGCGAAGAAAGGCACCACGCCGGTGACCTGTACCACCTGTGGCGGTATCGGTCAGGTGCGCATGCAGCAGGGCTTCTTCTCGGTGCAGCAAACCTGTCCGCGCTGCCACGGCAGCGGCAAGATGATCACTGACCCCTGTGGTTCCTGTCACGGCCAAGGCCGGGTGGAGGAGCACAAAACCTTGTCGGTGAAAGTGCCTGCGGGCGTCGATACTGGCGATCGCATTCGTCTGACCGGAGAAGGTGAGGCGGGCACCATGGGTGGTCCTTCCGGCGATCTGTATGTGGTGGTGAATGTGCGTGAGCACGCCATCTTCCAGCGCGACGGCAAGCACCTGTATTGCGAAGTGCCAATCAGTTTTGCCGATGCGGCGTTGGGCGGTGAGCTGGAAGTGCCGACGCTGGATGGTCGGGTCAAACTGAAGATTCCGGAAGGCACGCAGACCGGCAAGATGTTCCGTCTACGTGGCAAGGGCGTGGCCCCTGTGCGCGGTGGTGGGGCGGGCGATCTGATGTGCAAGGTGGCGGTAGAGACGCCGGTTAATCTGGATCGTCGTCAGCGCGAATTGCTCGATGAGTTCCGCAAAACCCTCGAAGGCGACAGCTCACACTCGCCGAAAGCCAATGGCTGGTTCGAGGGTGTAAAGCGCTTCTTTGGCGATCTGTAGGTCAAATAGCTGCAAGCCCTAAGCGGTAAGCTGCATGTCGGCGCCGTTCGGGCTTGCAGCTTTAAGCTTGGAGCTGATAACTATGCAACGTATTGCTGTGATGGGCGCCGCCGGGCGCATGGGCAAGACCCTGATCGAGGCCGTGCAACTGGTCGATGGCGCAAGCCTGAGTGCGGCGATTGATCGTGCCGACAGCAGTTTGGTTGGGGTGGACGTCGGTGAGTTGGTGGCGCAGGGCAAGATCGGTGTCAATCTGTCCGGCGATCTGAGTGCGGTGCTCGATCAGTTCGATGTGCTGATCGACTTCACCCATCCCTCGGTCACCCTGAAAAACTTGGAAATCTGCCGTCAGGCCGGCAAGTCCATGGTGATCGGCACCACCGGTTTTTCCCCGGATGAAAAGCAATTGCTGGCTGAAGCTGGCAAGCAGATCTCCATCGTGTTTGCCGCCAACTTCAGTGTCGGCGTCAATCTGTGCCTGAAGTTGCTCGACACCGCGGCGCGGGTGCTGGGTGATGATGTGGATATCGAAATTATCGAGGCGCATCACCGGCACAAGGTCGACGCGCCGTCCGGCACCGCTTTGCGCATGGGCGAGGTGGTGGCCAATGCCTTGGGGCGTGATCTGCAGAAGGTTGCGGTGTATGGCCGCGAAGGCCAGACCGGTGCGCGTGAGCGCGAAACCATTGGTTTTTCCACTGTGCGTGCTGGCGATGTAGTCGGCGATCACACCGTGTTGTTCGCCGCCGACGGCGAGCGTGTGGAAATAACCCACAAAGCTTCCAGTCGTATGACCTTCGCCAAAGGTGCGGTGCGCGCTGCGCAGTGGCTGCAAAATCGCCAGCCAGGGCTGTACGACATGCAGGATGTGCTCGGTCTAAACTGAGTCGCACTGACGCAGGTGTGACAGTTAGCTGCGTCTTGGATGCAACTGGCGGTGGACCAAAAAAGGACTTTCCTGTAAGCTTTCTGCTTTAGTGTGTCCACTAAAGTTGCGCAGAATGAATCAGATAAAAAAGCGGGGTGACGGTTGATACGTCATCCCGCTTTTTTACAATCTGCGTTTGCTTCACGTTTTAATTTTCGGAGGTTTTCTTGAGTAAGCCAGCCCTTAAACCTGCCATTTTGGCTCTTGCTGATGGCAGTATTTTTCGCGGCGAGGCCATCGGTGCCGATGGCCAAACTATTGGAGAGGTGGTTTTTAACACCGCCATGACCGGCTATCAGGAAATCCTTACCGATCCTTCCTATGCCCAGCAGATTGTCACCCTGACCTATCCGCACATCGGCAACACCGGCACCACGCCGGAAGACGCCGAGTCCAACCGCGTATGGGCAGCCGGCCTGATTATCCGTGACTTGCCGCTGACCACCAGCAACTGGCGTAACAAGCAGCCGCTTGATGAATACCTCAAGGAAAACGGCACAGTCGCCATCGCCGGTATCGATACCCGCCGCCTGACCCGCATTCTGCGTGAGAAAGGCTCGCAGAACGGCTGCATTCTGGTCGGCGATGACGCCACCGAAGAAAAAGCGCTGGAATTGGCGCGCAGCTTCCCCGGCCTCAAGGGCATGGACCTGGCCAAAGTGGTCAGCTGCACCGAACGCTACGAGTGGCGCTCCAGCGTGTGGAACCTGCAAGATGACAGCCACCCGGAAATTCCGGCCAGCGAACTGCCGCATCACGTAGCTGCCTACGACTACGGCGTTAAGTGGAACATCCTGCGCATGCTGGTTGAGCGCGGTTGCCGCGTGACTGTGGTGCCGGCGCAAACGCCTGCTAGCGATGTGCTGGCGCTGAATCCCGATGGTGTGTTCCTGTCCAACGGCCCAGGCGATCCGGAACCGTGCGATTACGCCATTGCCGCGATCAAGGGCGTGCTGGAAACCGATATCCCGGTATTCGGCATATGCCTAGGTCACCAGTTGCTGGCGCTGTCCTCCGGCGCCAAGACCCTGAAAATGGGCCACGGCCACCACGGTGCCAACCACCCGGTACAGGACCTGAAAACCGGCGTGGTCATGATCACCAGCCAAAACCACGGTTTTGCCGTGGACGAAAGCAGCCTGCCGAGCAATGTGCGCGCCATTCATAAGTCGCTGTTCGACGGTTCCCTGCAGGGTATCGAGCGGACCGACAAGGACGCCTTCAGCTTCCAAGGTCACCCCGAGGCGAGCCCCGGCCCAGCCGATGTCGCACCGCTGTTCGACCGTTTTATCGAAGCCATGGCCAAGCGCCGTTAAGCCAGCCGACTGACCCAAGGATTCGAGAGAGAGAACATGCCAAAGCGTACAGACATTAAAAGTATCCTGATCCTCGGTGCTGGCCCGATTGTTATCGGCCAGGCTTGCGAGTTCGACTATTCCGGTGCCCAGGCGTGTAAAGCCCTGAAAGAAGAGGGCTACCGCGTCATTCTGGTGAACTCCAACCCCGCCACCATCATGACCGACCCGGCCATGGCCGACGCCACTTACATCGAGCCGATCAAGTGGTCCACAGTGGCCAAGATCATCGAGACGGAGCGTCCAGATGCCCTGCTGCCAACCATGGGCGGTCAGACTGCACTGAACTGCGCACTGGACCTGGAAAAGCACGGCATCCTGGAAAAATTTGGCGTCGAGATGATTGGTGCCAATGCCGACACCATCGACAAGGCTGAAGACCGCTCGCGCTTCGACAAGGCGATGAAAGACATCGGCTTGGCCTGCCCGGTTTCCGGCATTGCGCACAACATGGAAGAAGCCTACGGCGTGCTGGAGAAGGTGGGTTTCCCGTGCATTATCCGTCCGTCGTTCACCATGGGCGGCACGGGTGGCGGTATTGCTTACAACCGTGAAGAGTTCGAAGAAATCTGCGCGCGCGGTATCGATCTGTCGCCCACCAGCGAGTTGCTGATCGACGAGTCGTTGATCGGCTGGAAAGAATACGAGATGGAAGTTGTCCGCGACAAAAAGGACAACTGCATCATCGTCTGCGCCATCGAAAACTTCGACCCGATGGGCGTGCACACCGGTGACTCGATCACTGTTGCCCCGGCGCAAACCCTGACCGACAAGGAATACCAGATCCTGCGTAACGCCTCGCTGGCTGTGCTGCGCGAGATCGGTGTGGAAACCGGTGGTTCCAACGTGCAGTTCGGCATTTGCCCGAACACCGGCCGTATGGTGGTGATCGAGATGAACCCGCGTGTGTCGCGTTCCTCGGCGCTGGCCTCCAAGGCAACCGGTTTCCCGATCGCCAAGATCGCCGCGAAGCTGGCGGTGGGTTACACCCTTGATGAACTGAGCAACGACATCACCGGTGGCCGCACTCCGGCCTCGTTCGAGCCGGCGATCGACTACGTTGTCACCAAGATCCCGCGTTTTGCCTTCGAGAAATTCCCCAAGGCCGACGCTCGCCTGACCACGCAAATGAAGTCGGTCGGTGAAGTCATGGCCATCGGCCGCACTTTCCAAGAATCCTTGCAGAAAGCCCTGCGTGGTCTGGAAGTCGGCGTTTCGGGCCTCGATCCGATGCTCGATCTGGCCGATCCTGAAGCCGAAAGCACCTTGCGTCGCGAACTGACCGTGCCAAGTGCGGACCGTATTTGGTACATCGGTGATGCCTTCCGTGCAGGTAAGACGGTTGCCGAAGTCTTCGAGCTGACCAATATCGATGAATGGTTCCTGGTGCAGATCGAAGATCTGATCAAGGACGAAGAACGCATTAAAACCCTGGCACTGTCGAGCATTGATCGTGATGCGATGTACAAGCTCAAGCGCAAAGGCTTCTCCGATATTCGCCTGGCCAAGCTGTTGGGTGTGACCGAGAAAACCCTGCGTAGCCAGCGCCACAAATTGAAAGTGCTGCCGGTGTACAAGCGCGTCGACACCTGCGCCGCTGAGTTCGCCACTGACACGGCTTACATGTACTCGACCTACGAGGAAGAGTGTGAAGCCAATCCGTCGACGCGCGACAAGATCATGATACTCGGTGGCGGCCCTAACCGTATTGGTCAAGGTATCGAGTTCGACTACTGCTGCGTGCATGCCGCGCTGGCGCTGCGTGAAGACGGTTACGAGACCATCATGGTCAACTGCAACCCGGAAACCGTATCGACCGACTACGACATCTCTGATCGCCTGTACTTCGAGCCGGTGACTCTGGAAGACGTGCTGGAAATCGTCCGTGTCGAGCAGCCGAAAGGTGTGATCGTGCAGTACGGCGGCCAGACTCCACTGAAGATCTGCCGCGCTTTGGAAGAAGCCGGCGTGCCGATCATCGGCACCAGCCCTGACGCCATCGACCGTGCCGAAGACCGTGAGCGCTTCCAGCAGATGGTGCAGCGTCTGGGTCTGCGTCAGCCGGCTAACGCTACCGCGCGCAGCGAAGACGAGGCTCTTGCTCACTCCAAGACCATCGGTTACCCGCTGGTGGTGCGTCCGTCCTATGTGCTGGGCGGCCGGGCGATGGAAATCGTCTACCAGGAAGACGAACTCAAGCGTTATATGCGCGAAGCGGTGAAGGTTTCCAACGACAGCCCGGTGCTGCTCGACCACTTCCTCAATTGCGCCATTGAAGTGGATGTGGATGCGGTGTGTGACGGCGAGACTGTAGTGATCGGTGCGATCATGCAGCACATCGAACAGGCTGGCGTGCATTCCGGTGATTCCGCGTGCTCGCTGCCGCCTTACTCGCTGCCAATGCACATCCAGGATGAGATCCGCGACCAGGTCAAGAAAATGGCCTTGGAGCTGGGTGTCGTCGGCCTGATGAACGTGCAGATGGCCGTGCAGGGTGAGGATATCTTCGTCATCGAAGTGAACCCGCGCGCTTCGCGTACCGTGCCATTCGTCTCCAAGTGCGTGGGGGTGTCCCTGGCGAAAGTGGCTGCCCGCGTCATGGCCGGTAAGTCGCTGGCCGAGGCTGGGTATGCCAAGGAAATCATCCCGCCGTATTTCAGTGTGAAAGAGGCGGTGTTCCCGTTCGCCAAGTTCCCCGGCGTCGACCCGATTCTCGGCCCAGAAATGAAGTCCACAGGTGAAGTCATGGGCGTGGGCGATACCTTCGGTGAAGCTTTCGCCAAGGCTCAGTTGGGTGCCAGCGAGATTCTGCCGAACGCCGGCGTGGCCTTTATCAGTGTGCGCGACGACGACAAGCCCTTGGTGGCAGACGTGGCGCGTGATTTGATCGAACTGGGTTTTGAAGTGGTCGCAACTGCCGGCACCGCCAAGTTAATTGAGGCCGCTGGCTTACCTGTACGCCGCGTGAACAAGGTGACCGAAGGTCGTCCGCACGTGGTTGATATGATCAAAAATGACGAGGTCACACTGATCATCAACACCACTGAGGGGCGTCAGTCGATTGCTGATTCCTACTCCATCCGTCGTAACGCCCTGCAGCACAAGATTTACTGCACCACCACTATTGCGGCGGGTCAGGCGATCTGTGAAGCGCTGAAGTTCGGTCCCGAGAAGACCGTGCGTCGGCTGCAGGACCTGCATGCAGGAATTAAGGCATGACTAAATACCCCATGACCGTTCAGGGCGCGCGCGCCCTGGAAGAAGAGCATGCGCACTTGACCAAGGTGCTGCGTCCCAAGCTCAGTCAAGAAATCGGCACTGCCCGTGAGCTCGGTGACCTCAAGGAAAACGCCGAGTACCACGCCGCGCGCGAGCAGCAGGGTATGGTCGAGGCGCGTATCCGCGATATCGAAGGTCGTATGCAGAATGCAGTGATCATCGATGTCACCACCATTGAGCACACCGGCAAAGTGATTTTTGGCACCACCGTCGAGATTGCCAGCTGTGAAACCGATGAGAGCGTGATCTACCAGATCGTGGGTGAGGATGAGGCGGACATCAAGCAACGCAAGATATCCGTTGGCTCACCTATCGCTCGCGCCTTGATCGGTAAGAGCGAGGGCGATGTAGTAGTCGTGCAAACGCCCAGTGGCTCGCTCGAGTATGAGATCGTCGAGGTTCGTCATCTCTAAGCCTGTAGGTCGTGATGCCGGATCAATCAGTTGGCTGCTGGCCCAGACACTCTGGGTGGGTGGCCTCTGGTTGCTGCATTTTCTGCTGCTGCCGGCCATTGCCCAGACAGGCTTGGCGTCGTTGCTGGTTGAGGAAGTCAGTAATGTGTTACGGCCACTGCTGATGGGTTTGGCGGCTGTTTGCGTGGGGCTGCAGGTGTTCGTGCTGGTGCGCGCTAGGGGGCTGAACAGCTTGTGGCGCGATACCCGTGGGCAGTTGCTAATGGCTGTCGAGGTGATGGCTGGCAGTTACTTTGTGGTACGCCAGTTAGGTACTGCGGCCGACCTTTGGCTGATGTTCAGCTACTTGGTGGTGGCATTCTGCGGCTTGCTGCTGGTGTTGCAGCCTCTGCCAGTGAGAGTGCGAGAAGAGGTGTAGCAAGGCTTGCCTGCAAGGTGCTTGGTGCACCTTGCGCGGCAAATGCATCAGCCTTGGTGGCGCTTCACGTTTGACAGGTTCTTGTTGGCCTTAGGGTTTTTGCGATAGATCAGTGCCATTTTACCGATCACTTGCACGGTTTCGGCTTTGCCGGCTTTGCACAGTTCGCTAATGGCGGCCAAACGATCTTCCCGCTCAATGATGCGCAATTGCACTTTAATCAGTTCATGATCGCTCAGTGCACGCTCCAGTTCGGCGAGCACACCTTCGGTCAAACCATTGTCAGCCACGATCAATACAGGCTTTAGGTGGTGGCCGATAGATTTGAATTGTTTCTTCTGCTCTTGAGTGAGCGGCATAATCTGATTCCTGCATTTAATCTGATAAAAAACGGCGATTAGTTTACCCGAGCGTCTTCGGGACCGCCCAGATATTCATGCGTTACACAGTTCGAGGTATTGCGTGGCCCGTTCCAAGACCAGTCAAGGTTGGCTGAAAGAGCACTTCAACGACCCCTACGTCAAAATGGCGCAAAAGGATGGTTATCGTTCGCGCGCCAGTTACAAGCTGCTTGAGATTCAGGAGAAGGATCGCATCCTTAGGCCTGGCATCACTGTAGTCGATCTTGGCGCTGCACCTGGTGGTTGGTCTCAGGTCACCAGTCGAGTGATTGGCGATAAGGGGCGGTTGATCGCGTCCGATATTCTGGAGATGGACAGCATTCCCGATGTCAATTTCATTCAGGGTGACTTTATCGACGATGCGGTGTTCGCACAGATCCTCGAGGCCATCGGTAATCAGCCGGTAGACCTTGTGATTTCCGACATGGCCCCCAATATGAGTGGGGTAAGGGAGTCGGATCAGCCTCGGGCGATGTACCTCTGTGAGTTGGCGCTGGATTTGTCGTCTCGAGTGTTGCGGCCGGGCGGTGATTTTCTGATCAAGATTTTCCAGGGTGAAGGTTTCGATCTTTACCACAAGCAGGTGCGGCAGATGTTCGACAAGGTGCAGATGCGCAAGCCGCTTTCTTCACGTGATCGCTCGCGTGAGCAATACATGCTCGCGCGTGGTTTTCGCGGTGTTTGAAGCCTGTTGAGTCGCGTTGCGAATTGTTTTGCGCATACGCGGGCTTAGAGCAAATAAAGGGTTACAGACGGTGCCTGCCAGGCGTAGGCGTTGTGTAGTAAGTTAGACCGGTACATAACTGGTCGTCATGCGAAGTGCGCTTCAGCAAGGGGCCTGCTTCAGAGGGTAGTAAATTGAACGACATGGCAAAGAATCTGGTCCTGTGGTTGATCATCGCAGCCGTTTTGGTAACGGTGATGAACAATTTTTCCAGCCCGAGTGAGACGAACAAGCTCAATTACTCGCAGTTCATCCAGCAGGTCCAGGATGGCGGTGTCAAGCGAGTGACGGTCGATGGTTTTATTATCAGCGGTACACGCACTGATGGCTCGTCGTTCGAGACCGTGCGGCCTGCGATTCAGGACAATGGCCTGATCAAAGATCTGATGGACAATAACGTCGAGATCGTTGGCAAGCAGCCTGAGCAACAGAGCATTTGGACGCAGTTGCTGGTGGCCAGCTTCCCGATTCTGGTGATCATTGCTGTCTTTATGTTCTTTATGCGCCAGATGCAAGGTGGTGCAGGTGGCAAGGGTGGGCCGATGAACTTCGGTAAATCCAAGGCGCGCTTGCTTTCCGAAGACCAGGTCAAGACAACTTTTGCTGACGTTGCCGGTTGCGACGAAGCCAAAGAGGAAGTCGGTGAGTTGGTTGAGTTTCTGCGTGATCCGGGCAAGTTCCAGCGTCTCGGTGGTCGCATACCGCGTGGCGTGCTGATGGTTGGCTCACCAGGTACCGGTAAAACATTGCTTGCCAAGGCTGTTGCCGGTGAAGCCAAGGTGCCGTTCTTCACCATTTCAGGTTCGGATTTCGTGGAAATGTTCGTCGGTGTCGGTGCATCCCGTGTGCGTGACATGTTCGAGCAGGCCAAGAAACACGCGCCCTGCATCATCTTTATCGATGAGATCGACGCTGTGGGTCGTCATCGTGGTGCGGGTATGGGCGGTGGTCACGACGAGCGCGAGCAAACACTCAACCAGTTGCTGGTTGAGATGGATGGTTTTGAAATGAATGACGGCATCATCGTGATCGCCGCCACCAACCGTCCGGATGTGCTCGACCCTGCGCTGCTTCGTCCGGGCCGCTTCGACCGTCAGGTCGTAGTCGGCTTGCCAGACATTCGCGGTCGCGAGCAGATTCTCAACGTCCACATGCGCAAAGTGCCCATGGGCGAAGATGTTGCCCCGGCCGTTATTGCTCGTGGTACGCCAGGGTTCTCTGGTGCTGATCTGGCCAACCTGGTCAACGAGGCGTCACTGTTTGCTGCGCGTGCGGGTAAGCGCGTAGTGGAGATGAAAGAGTTCGAGTTGGCTAAAGACAAGATCATGATGGGCGCTGAGCGTAAAACCATGGTCATGTCCGACAAAGAGAAGCTGAACACCGCTTATCATGAGGCGGGCCATGCCATCGTGGGTCGTCTGGTGCCAGAGCATGACCCTGTCTACAAAGTGTCGATCATCCCCCGTGGTCGCGCCCTGGGTGTAACCATGTTCCTGCCCGAAGAGGATCGTTACAGCCTCAGCAAGCGCGCGCTGATCAGCCAGATTTGCTCGTTGTTCGGCGGCCGTATCGCTGAAGAAATGACGTTGGGTTTTGATGGTGTGACCACTGGTGCATCCAACGACATCATGCGTGCCACGCAGCTTGCCAAGAACATGGTGACCAAGTGGGGTCTGTCCGAGAAGCTTGGTCCGCTGATGTATGCGGAGGAGGAAGGTGAAGTCTTCCTTGGGCGTAGTATGGGCAGCAATCAGAGCAACGTTTCTGCTGAAACCGCCAAGTTGATCGACCAGGAAGTGCGCAGCATCATTGACGAGTGCTATGGCACTGCCAAGCAGTTGCTGCAGGCAAACCGTGACAAGCTCGACGCCATGGCTGAAGCGCTGATGAAGTATGAGACCATTGATGCTGAACAAATCGACGACATCATGAAGGGCCTAGACCCGCGTGACCCCAAAGGCTGGCAGGGAAATGACAGTGGTGGTGGTGGCACGCCGACTGCGCCTGTTGCAGTAGTCGATTCTGCAGAAAAACCAATCGGTGGCCCGGCCGCTGAACTCTAAGGTTCTTCATGTCTGATGTGTCACCTTTCGGCCGGCTACCTTGTGGTAGCCGGCTTCTTGATTTAAGCCGCGCGCATGTGATGGGCATTCTTAATGTCACGCCTGACTCGTTTTCTGATGGAGGGCGTTTTGGTCAGCGTGATGCGGCTTTGCGACATGCAGAAGCCATGCTGCTTGCAGGGGCCACGCTCATTGATGTGGGTGGTGAGTCAACGCGTCCAGGTGCGCGTGCGGTGTCGCCGATTGAAGAGCTTGAGCGGGTAGCGCCGGTTGTCGAGGCTATAGCGGCTGAGCTTGATGTGATCATTTCGGTGGATACCTCGACGCCAGCGGTAATGCGCGAGGCGGCTCGCTTGGGGGCTGGGTTGATCAATGATGTTCGCGCCCTGCAGCGCGACGGTGCCTTTGATGCGGTGCGCGATATAGGATTGCCTGTATGTCTAATGCACATGCGTGGCGAGCCCGGCAGCATGCAGGACAGTCCTCAATACGCCGATGTAGTCGCGCAAGTCGGTGATTTTTTGCTTGAGCGCATCAATGCGTGTGAGTCTGAAGGGATTGCACGTGAGCGCATCATCCTCGATCCGGGCTTCGGCTTTGCAAAAAATCTTCAGCACAACCTCTCGCTGTTTAAGCATTTAGCGAAGCTGCATGCACTTGGCCGTCCGCTGCTGGTCGGCGTGTCGCGCAAAAGCATGATTGGCCAAGTGCTCGGGCAAGAGGTGGGCGGGCGTCTTTCTGGCAGCCTGGCATTGGCGGCATTAGGCATCAGTATGGGTGCTCGCATACTGCGTGTTCACGATGTTGCGGAAACGGTTGATGTTGTTCGCATGATAGCTGCGGTTGAAGCAGCCGAATAAGTTAGAAGGATTTGCGCAATGAGTAGAAAATTTTTTGGCACCGATGGCATTCGTGGGCGTGTGGGCGATTTCCCAATTACCCCAGACTTTATGCTCAAGCTCGGTTGGGCTGCCGGTATGGCGTTTCGTAAGCAGGGTAAATGCCGGATTATAATTGGCAAAGACACGCGGATTTCCGGATATATGTTTGAGTCCGCGCTTGAGGCGGGGCTTTCAGCCGCGGGTGCTGATGTGATGTTGCTCGGACCCATGCCCACACCTGCCATCGCTTACCTGACGCGAATCTTTCAGGCCGATGCAGGCATTGTGATCAGTGCGTCGCACAATCCTCATCATGACAACGGCATCAAATTCTTCTCGGGTCAGGGCACAAAGTTGCCTGATGAAGTTGAAATGATGATTGAAGAGCTGCTTGATCAGCCCATGACGGTGGTGGAGTCGGATCAGCTTGGTAAGGTTTCGCGTATCAATGATGCGGCGGGGCGCTACATCGAGTTCTGTAAGAGCAGCGTGCCTAGCAGTTCAAGTTTTGCGGGTTTGAAAGTTGTAGTCGATTGCGCTCACGGCGCCGCCTATAAAGTTGCCCCGAGTGTATTTCGCGAGTTGGGCGCGCAGGTAGTTGTGTTGTCTGATCAACCTAATGGCTTGAACATCAACGACGGTTGTGGCTCAACCCATGTTGAGGCTTTGCAGGCTGAAGTTTTGGCGCAGAAGGCTGATCTGGGCATTGCATTTGATGGCGATGCTGATCGGGTGTTGATGGTCGATCACGCGGGTGTGGTGGTGGATGGCGATGAGCTGATGTTCATCATCGCCCGTGATCTGCAGGGGCGCGGCAAGTTGCAGGGTGGAGTGGTTGGCACCTTGATGAGTAACTTGGGTATGGAGTTGGCGCTGGCGGAGTTGGGTATCCCGTTTGTCCGGGCTAAAGTCGGTGACCGTTATGTCATCGCAGAGTTGTTGGCGCGCGAATGGCAGTTGGGTGGCGAGGGCTCAGGGCATCTGGTCTGCTTCCACCATACGACCACAGGGGATGCGATCATTGCGGCTTTGCAGGTTTTGATGGCACTAAAGCGTCGCGGGCAAACATTGGCTGAAGCACGGTTGGGCATGCAGAAGTGTCCGCAAGTGTTGATCAATGTTCGGTTTGCGGGTGGGCTGGATCCACTTGATCATCCGGATGTGCAAGAGGCCAGCGCGCGCGTTACAGCGCAAATGGCGGGGCGCGGGCGTGTGCTGTTGCGCAAATCTGGCACTGAGCCGCTGGTGCGCGTGATGGTTGAGGGTGAAGATGAGGTGCAGGTTCGCAGCTATGCCAATGAATTGGCTGATGTTGTTGCGCGCGTATGTGCTTGATTTGGCTTGCCAGTCTGAAAACTGTTGGGTAACATCTGCGCCCTCTTTGACCGACGAGGTAAAGCATGCGTCGCCCAATGGTTGCTGGTAACTGGAAAATGCACGGTACCCGCGCTAGCGTCGCTGAGCTGATCGACAGTCTTTGCATGCAGGTTTTGCCTGTGGGTGTGGATGTAGCGGTTTTTCCTTCCTTGCTGCATGTCTCTCAGGTAGTTGAGGCGGTGGCGGCAGGTGCTGTGATGGTCGGTGCGCAAGATTGTGCCGTGGAGTCGCAGCAGGGTGCGTTGACTGGTGAGGTTGCGTCGAGTCAGCTGCATGATGCTCGATGCGTGCTTGTGCTGGTCGGTCACTCGGAGCGAAGAATTTTGTTGGGCGAGTCTGATGATGTTGTGGTGCGCAAATTTGCCGCCGCGCAGTGCTCAGGGCTTGTTCCAGTGCTGTGTGTGGGTGAGACCCTTGCGCAGCGTCAGGCTGGCGAAACGCTTGCTGTTGTTGCTTCGCAAGTGTCCGCAGTGATTGGTGCTTTGGGTGTCGAAGTGTTTGATCGTGCTGTTATTGCCTACGAGCCGGTTTGGGCAATTGGTACGGGTCTCACTGCTTCGCCTCAGCAGGCGCAAGAGGTTCATGCGGCTATTCGCCGGTTGTTGGCCGAGAGTGATGCGGTGCTGGCGAGTAAGGTAAGAATTTTGTATGGCGGCAGTGTTAAGGCCGTAACTGCTGCCGAGCTTTTCGGAATGCCTGATATAGATGGAGGGCTTGTGGGTGGAGCCTCTCTGAATGCGGATGAGTTCGGTGCGATCTGTCGCGCCGCAGGAAGTTAAAAAAATGCTGGAAACAGTCATCGTTGTACTTCATCTGCTGGGTGCTATTGCCGTTGTTGTTTTGGTTCTCCTGCAGCAAGGTAAGGGCGCTGACGCGGGCGCTTCTTTCGGTGGTGGTGCGTCCACTACTGTATTCGGCAGCCAAGGAAGTGCTACCTTTTTGAGTCGAGTTACTGCTATACTTGCAGCCGGTTTTTTCATGACTAGCTTGGGTTTGGCGTTCTTTGCTAAAGATAAAGCTGATGGTTTGGCTCAGGTTGGTTTGCCTGATCCGGCTGTCCTTGAAGTGCAACAGGCTAAGCCAGCTGTTGAGGATGTACCTGTTGTGGAAGCAGCTAAGCCGGCAGTTGATGCGGTGGACGTACCTCAGGCTCCCGAGCAGCAGTAATAGCGATACGTTTTACGCTGTAAACGATTTTGCCGAGGTGGTGGAATTGGTAGACACGCTACCTTGAGGTGGTAGTGGCCATAGGCTGTAGGGGTTCGAGTCCCCTTCTCGGTACCAATTTTCAAAATGGCCCGCTTAATGCGGGCCTTTTTGTTGCTGGAGAGTCGATTGACCCTGGTTAAGGTTCGGTCGTATAATCCGGCCCCAGCTTTGATGTGGGATTGAGCAGTAAAGTCGCTCTTCGGATTAAAGCCCGACGTTGGCTGGGTAAACCGGCCCCCGCATTGAATTGCAGAGGAGCCCCTTGAAAGGGGCTTTTTGCTAGCTGGACGACAGCTTTGCCGGCCTTTAGAGGGCGGTTTGATGATGGGCGATTCGCCCATTTTTTATTTTTACAGCATGCGCGAGGGGGTCAGGTGTCGAGCAAGCTAGAACAGTTGCAGGCCTTGGTGGCTCCGGTAGTCGAGGCTCTTGGCTATCAATGCTGGGGTGTCGAGTTCCTGTCACAAGGGCGGCATTCTTTGCTGCGAATTTATATTGATAAGCAGCCTGATGGCGTGGTGATCGAAGACTGCGAGATTGTCAGTCGGCAGATCAGCGGTGTACTCGATGTCGAGGATCCGATCACTGCCGAGTACACCCTTGAGGTGTCATCGCCAGGGATGGATCGGCCGCTGTTCACGATTGAGCAGTTCGCTACTCATGCCGGCGAGCAAGTAAAAATCAAGCTGCGCTCGCCTTTTGAAGGGCGGCGCAACTTTCAGGGCCTTCTGCGCGGTGTGGAAGAACAGGACGTGGTAGTGCAGGTGGATGACCATGAGTTCCTGTTGCCGATCGACATGATCGACAAGGCCAACATTATCCCCAGGTTTGATTGAAGCGCGGATCCCGCGAGAGCTGCGCGGATTGCGCAGTGTCCAATGGATTGCGAAAGGCGAGGCGTACGATGAGCAAAGAAGTACTGCTGGTTGTTGAGTCGGTATCCAACGAAAAGGGCGTACCGGCTAGCGTAATTTTTGAAGCGCTGGAGCTGGCTTTGGCCACTGCTACAAAGAAGCGTTTTGAAGACGAAGTTGAGTTGCGTGTGGCGATCAATCGTCAGACCGGCAACTACGAAACATTCCGCTGCTGGACAGTGGTTGAAGAAGCTGACTTCGATGATCCAGCGCATCAGGTTACGACCGATATGCCGCGCGCCGTCGAAGCCAACGCAAAAGTGGGTGACGTTCTCGAGAAAAAGATTGACTCGATCGAGTTCGGTCGTATCGCTGCACAAACCGCCAAGCAAGTTATTGTGCAGAAAGTCCGCGAAGCTGAGCGTGCTCAGGTGGTCGAGGCTTATCGCGAGCGTCTGGGTGAGATCATCTCCGGCACCGTGAAAAAAGTGACCCGAGACAGCGTGATCGTTGACCTGGGCAACAACGCAGAAGCCATGTTGGCGCGCGAAGATATTATCTCCCGCGAAACTTTCCGTGTTGGTGTACGTCTGCGTGCCCTGCTTAAGGAAATTCGCACCGAGAACCGCGGCCCCCAGCTGATCCTGTCGCGTACAGCACCTGAGATGCTGATCGAGTTGTTCCGCATCGAAGTGCCAGAAATCGCTGAAGAGCTAATCGAAGTCATGGGTGCTTCCCGTGATCCGGGTTCGCGCGCCAAGTTGGCTGTGCGCTCCAAAGACAAGCGTATTGATCCGCAAGGTGCCTGTATCGGCATGCGTGGCTCGCGCGTGCAAGCCGTTTCTGGCGAGTTGGCCGGTGAGCGTGTTGATATCGTGCTGTGGGATGACAATCCCGCTCAGTTCGTCATCAATGCCATGTCGCCTGCTGAAGTTGCCGCCATTATCGTCGACGAAGATGCTCATGCCATGGACATCGCCGTTGCCGCTGACAACCTTGCTCAGGCCATTGGCCGTGGCGGTCAGAACGTGCGCTTGGCCAGTCAACTGACCGGCTGGACGCTTAACGTCATGACTGAGGCGGATATTCAAGCCAAGCAGCAGGCGGAAACAGGCGACATCCTGCAGCGCTTTATCGATGACCTCGAAGTCGATGAAGAGCTTGCGCAGGTGTTGGTCGAAGAGGGCTTCACCAGCCTTGAAGAAATTGCCTACGTACCGATGGAAGAGATGCTTAGCATCAATGGCTTTGACGAGGAGATCGTCAGCGAACTCCGCGCTCGCGCCAAAGATCGCTTGCTGACCAAAGCTATCGCTAATGAGGAAAAGCTGGCAGATGCCCACCCAGCCGAAGACTTGCTCTCGCTAGAGGGGATGGATAAGGCGCTTGCGCATGAACTGGCAGTGCGCGGCGTTGTTAACCGCGAAGACCTGGCCGAGCAGTCGATTGATGACCTGCTCGACATCGACGGTATCGACGCTGAGCGAGCCGGCAAGTTGATCATGGCCGCCCGAGCCCATTGGTTCGAGTAAGCAGTTGCGGCCTGAGGAGAGAAATGCATGACGCAAGTCACGGTTAAAGAACTGGCCCAAGTGGTCAATACGCCGGTTGAACGCCTGCTGCAGCAAATGAGTGAGGCAGGTTTGCCGCACAAAAATGCCGAGCAAGCGGTGACCGACAGTGAGAAACAAGCCCTGTTGGCCTTTCTCAAGAGCAGCCATGGTGACAAGGTGGAAGAGCCGCGCAAGATTACCTTGCAGCGCAAGACCACCAGCACCCTACGTGCTGCCGGAAGCAAGACCATCAGCGTTGAAGTGCGTAAGAAGAAAACCTTCGTTAAGCGCAGCGCCGAAGAAATTGAAGCTGAGAAGCAGCGTGAGCTGGCCGAGCAACGTGCGGTTGCTGAAGCGGCGCGCTTAAAAGCCGAAGAAGAAGCCAAGCAGCGTGCGGTTGCTGAGCCGCATTGCGCGGTTTCAGCGTCTGCTCCGCTTGAAGCGTCCGCAGCAGCGGCTCCGGTTGCAGCAGTAGTCGTTGACTTGCCCGTTGTTGCCGCAGTGGTTGAAGAGCGCAAGAAGGAAGAGCCGCGCCGTCCAGACAAAGCGCGCAATGATGACGCCGAGCGTCGCGGTGGTGAGCGCAAGACCACCCAGCATCGCCCGAGCGCCAAGGAAAAAGCGCCGGCTCCACGCGTTGCGCCGCGCTCCATCGACGAAGAAAGCGACAGCTTCCGTCGTGGCGGTCGTGGCAAAGGTAAGCTGAAGAAGCGTAATGCCCACGGCTTCCAAAGCCCTACAGGCCCTATTGTGCGTGAAGTGAAGATCGGCGAAACCATCACTGTGGGCGATCTTGCTCAGCAGATGTCGGTTAAAGCCGCTGAAATCATCAAGTTCATGTTCAAGCTGGGTACCCCAGCGACCATTAACCAGGTTCTGGATCAGGAAACTGCTCAACTGGTTGCTGAAGAGTTAGGTCACAAGGTCACCCTGGTCAGCGACACGGCTCTGGAAGACTCTTTGGCTGAGTCGTTGAAGTTCGAAGGTGAGACCTTCTCCCGTGCGCCGGTTGTGACTGTAATGGGTCACGTTGACCACGGTAAAACCTCGCTGCTCGACTATATTCGTCGCGCCAAGGTGGCTGCTGGCGAAGCCGGTGGCATTACCCAGCATATCGGTGCCTACCACGTAGAAACCGAGCGCGGCATGGTCACTTTCCTTGACACCCCGGGTCACGCCGCGTTCACCGCGATGCGTGCACGCGGTGCCAAGGCGACCGATATCGTGATTCTGGTGGTTGCAGCGGACGACGGCGTGATGCCGCAGACCATTGAAGCCGTACAGCACGCCAAGGCCGCCGGTGTTCCGCTGGTAGTGGCAGTGAACAAGATCGACAAGCCAGGCGCTGACCTCGACCGCATTCGCAGCGAGCTGTCTGTGCAGGGCGTGACGTCGGAAGAGTGGGGCGGTGATACGCCGTTCGTATCGGTTTCGGCGAAGGCCGGTACCGGTGTCGACGAACTGCTCGAAGCCGTACTGCTGCAGGCCGAGATTCTCGAACTGAAAGCTACACCGTCGGCCCCGGGTCGTGGTGTTGTGGTCGAATCGCGTCTGGATAAAGGTCGCGGTCCGGTTGCTACCGTGCTGGTTCAAGACGGTACGCTGCGTCAGGGCGATATGGTGCTGATCGGTTCCAACTACGGTCGTATCCGCGCCATGCTCGACGAGAACGGCAAAGCCATCAAGGAAGCCGGCCCGTCGATCCCTGTCGAGATTCTCGGCCTGGACGGCACGCCTGAAGCCGGTGACGACATGAGCGTACTGGCTGACGAGAAGAAGGCCCGCGAAGTCGCACTGTTCCGTCAGGGCAAGTTCCGCGAAGTGAAGCTGGCTCGCGCTCACGCTGGCAAGCTGGAAAACATCTTCGAGAACATGGGTCAGGAAGAGAAGAAGACGCTCAACATCGTCCTCAAATCCGACGTCCGTGGTTCTCTGGAAGCGCTGCAAGGCTCGCTCAGCGGCCTGGGTAACGATGAAGTGCAGGTACGTGTTGTCGGTGGCGGTGTCGGTGGTATCACCGAGTCCGATGCCAACCTGGCGCTGGCCTCCAACGCTGTACTGTTCGGCTTCAACGTGCGTGCCGATGCCGGTGCGCGCAAGATCGTCGAGCAGGAAGGTCTGGATATGCGTTACTACAACGTGATCTACGACATCATCGAAGACGTGAAGAAAGCGCTGACCGGTATGCTCGGCAGTGATGTTCGCGAGAACATCCTGGGTATCGCCGAAGTGCGTGACGTGTTCCGTTCGCCGAAGTTCGGTGCCATTGCCGGTTGTATGGTGGTTGAAGGTACGGTTTACCGTAACCGTCCGATCCGCGTACTGCGCGACGACGTGGTGATCTTCGAAGGCGAACTGGAATCCCTGCGTCGCTTTAAAGACGATGCCGCCGAAGTGCGTAACGGCATGGAATGCGGTATCGGCGTGAAGAGCTACAACGACGTTAAGGTCGGCGACAAGATCGAAGTGTTCGAAAAAGTCCAAGTGGCGCGCAGCCTGTAACAGGCAAGTAGTAGCGAGTCGCAACATGCAGCGCCCGGCCCCGCTTTTGCGCGGCCGGGCGTTTGCCGCTTTTAGGTCCGCTGCTTTTTTGAGCCGCGTGACGAGTGAAGGTAGTAGAAATGGCCAAAGAATTTAGCCGGGCCCAGCGCATCGGCGACCAGATACAGCGCGAACTGGCGCAGTTGATCCGCATGGAAATCAAGGACCCGCGTCTTGGCGGTTTGGTGACTATCACCGCCGTAGAAGTCAGCCGTGACTCCAGTCATGCCAAGGTATTTGTCACCATCATGGGCGGCGAGCCGGAAGAAGGTGTTGATCCCGTGGTGCAGGGCATCAAGGTGCTCAACGATGCCAGTGGCTTCCTGCGCATGCAGTTGGGCAAGGCGATGAAGCTGCGCAGCGTGCCTAACCTGCGCTTCCATTACGACGAAAGCGTTATCCGGGGGGCGCAGTTGTCGGCTCTGATCGAGCGGGCAGTCAGCGAAGACCGTCAGCACAACGACGAACCTGAGACCAAGGAGTAAGCGCGTGGCTCAGGTTAAACGTATTCGTCGTGCCGTCGATGGCATCATCCTGCTCGATAAGCCCAAGGGCTTTAGCTCCAATGCCGCTTTGCAGAAGGTGCGCTGGCTGCTAAACGCCGAGAAGGCTGGGCATACCGGCAGCCTTGATCCGTTGGCCACTGGCGTGCTGCCATTGTGCTTCGGTGAGGCCACCAAGTTTTCCCAGTACCTGCTGGATGCCGATAAAGGCTACGAAACCCTGATGCAATTGGGTGTTACCACCACCACCGCGGATGCCGAAGGTGAAGTGCTGGATCGTCGCCCGGTGACCGTTGGTCGCGCTGATATCGAAGCTGTATTGCCGCCTTTTCGCGGTCAAATCAGCCAGATACCGCCGATGTACTCGGCGCTTAAACGCGATGGGCAACCGCTTTATAAGCTGGCTCGTGCCGGTGAAGTAGTGGAGCGCGAGCCGCGTTCTGTTACTATTGCGCGCTTGGAATTACTCGGCTGTGAGGCAGAGCAGGCGCGCCTGGCGGTCGATTGCAGCAAAGGCACCTATATCCGCACCCTGGTTGAAGATATCGGCCACCAGTTGGGATGTGGTGCGCACGTTGCAGAGCTGCGCAGAACCAAGGCCGGCCCCTTTGATTTGAGCCGCACCGTAACGCTCGAAGAGCTGGAGCGCGTGCATGGCGAAGGTGGCAACGAGGCGGTCGATCAGTTTCTGTTGCCGTCCGACAGCGGCTTGCAACACTGGCCGTTGTTGCAGTTCTCCGAGCACAGTTCGTTTTACTGGCTGCAAGGTCAGCCGGTACGCGCCCCGGAAGCGCCGAAATTCGGCATGGTCCGGGTGCAGGATCACAACGGTCGCTTTATCGGTATCGGTGAAGTGAGCGAAGACGGGCGCATTGCGCCGCGTCGTTTGATTTCAACCAAGGCATAGCCAGGGTTGCAGCCGCGGAACATTGTTCGGTGGCAAATAATTCGGCCAGTTGGCCGTAGCGCAGGTAAAGGGTTTCGGCTCTGGGCTGCGTGTATCGAGGGTGGCTGTTAATAGGCGCGGTCATACCTCATTTAAAAACACGGGAAGCGATTCCCGGCCTATTGCGACTGTTTCGGCAGTTGCCTAACTGAGAGGATTGCCCCATGGCACTCAGCGTTGAAGAAAAAGCCCAAATCGTAACTGACTACCAGCAAGCTGCTGGCGACACCGGTAGCCCGGAAGTGCAAGTTGCACTGCTGTCCGCCAACATCAACAAGCTGCAAGGTCACTTCAAGGCCAATGGTAAAGATCACCACTCGCGTCGTGGCCTGATCCGTATGGTTAACCAGCGTCGTAAGCTGCTGGATTACCTGAAGGGCAAGGATGTTAGTCGTTACAGCGCCCTGATCGGTCGCCTGGGTCTGCGTCGCTAAGCAATGCTTACGCGTAGCTGACTGCCGAAGCTGGAAGTGGGGGTTGCCCCTGCTTCCAGCTTTTGCTTTTCTGCTTTAGCTGTTTTGGACGATAGCGGGTCCGATTCCCGTAACCGCCCCCACATTCTGCAAGCCCCGTTTGTTCACGTTGACGTGATAGAACGGTGCAAGAAACGCTTTCCCCAAGGGCAACAAAGAGAAGGAAAACACCGTGAACCCGGTAATCAAGAAGTTCCAGTTCGGTCAATCGACCGTTACCCTCGAGACAGGCCGTATCGCCCGTCAAGCCTCCGGCGCTGTGCTGGTCACCGTTGACGACGACGTTGCGGTATTGGTCGCTGTTACCGGCGCCAAAACTGCCGACCCAAGCAAAGGCTTTTTCCCGCTGTCCGTGCATTACGTAGAAAAAACCTACGCAGCCGGCAAGATCCCGGGCGGTTTCTTCAAGCGTGAAGCGCGTCCGAGCGAGAAAGAAACCCTGACCTCGCGTCTGATCGATCGTCCGATCCGTCCGCTGTTCCCAGAAGGTTTCCAGAACGAAGTGCAGGTTGTTTGCACCGTGATCTCCACCAGCAAGAAGACTGATCCGGATATCGCTGCGATGATCGGTACCTCGGCTGCTCTGGCCATCTCCGGCATCCCGTTCAACGGCCCAATCGGCGCTGCGCGCGTGGCCTTCCATCCGGAAACTGGCTACCTGCTGAACCCGAACTACGAGCAGCTCAAGGCCTCCAGCCTGGACATGGTTGTTGCCGGCACTAAAGATGCTGTGCTGATGGTCGAATCGGAAGCCAAAGAGCTGACCGAAGACCAGATGCTCGGTGCCGTACTGTTCGCCCACGACGAATTCCAGGTGGTTATTGACGCCATCGCCGAGCTGGCTGCTGAAGCCGCTAAGCCAACGTGGGATTGGTCCGCCAAGCCTGAAAACACCGCTTTGCTCAACGCTATCCGTAGCGAGTTTGGCGAAGCGATTTCCCAGGCTTACACCATCATCATCAAGCAGGATCGCTACGCGCGCCTGGGTGAGCTGAAAGATCAGGTTGTTGCCAAACTTTCCGGTGCTGAAGGTCAGCCTTCTGCTGGTGAAGTCAAAGAAGCCTTCGGTGAAATCGAATACCGCACCGTGCGTGAGAACATCGTTAACGGCAAGCCGCGTATCGACGGCCGTGACACCCGCACTGTGCGCGGTCTGAACATCGAAGTCGGTGTGCTGGCCAAGACCCACGGTTCGGCACTGTTCACCCGTGGCGAAACCCAGGCTCTGGTAGTCGCTACCCTCGGTACTGCGCGTGACGCACAGCTGCTCGACACCCTGGAAGGCGAGCGTAAAGACCCCTTCATGCTGCACTACAACTTCCCGCCGTACTCGGTGGGCGAGTGTGGCCGCATGGGCGCTACTGGCCGTCGCGAAATTGGTCACGGTCGCCTGGCGCGCCGTTCCATTGCCGCCATGCTGCCGGCTGCTGACGTGTTCCCGTACACCATTCGCGTGGTGTCGGAAATCACCGAGTCCAACGGTTCGTCCTCGATGGCATCCGTTTGCGGTGCTTCCCTGGCGCTGATGGATGCAGGTGTGCCGATGAAGGCACCGGTTGCCGGTATCGCCATGGGTCTGGTTAAGGAGGGCGAGAAATTTGCCGTTCTGACTGACATCCTCGGCGACGAAGATCACCTGGGCGACATGGACTTCAAAGTAGCCGGTACCGCCAAGGGCGTGACCGCACTGCAGATGGACATCAAGGTCCAGGGCATCACCGAAGAAATCATGGAAATCGCTCTGGGCCAAGCCCTGGAAGCGCGCCTGAATATTCTCGGCCAGATGAACCAGGTGATTGCTCAGTCGCGTAATGAGTTGTCGGCCAACGCCCCAACCATGATCGCGATGAAGATCGACCAGGACAAGATTCGCGACGTGATCGGCAAAGGTGGTGCAACCATCCGCGCTATCTGCGAAGAGACCAAGGCTTCGATCGATATCGAAGACGACGGCACCATCAAGATCTTCGGCGAAACCAAGGAAGCCGCTGAAGCAGCGCGTCAGCGCGTTCTGGGCATCACTGCGGAAGCCGAGATCGGCAAGATCTATATCGGTAAGGTTGAGCGCATCGTCGACTTCGGTGCCTTCGTTAACATCCTGCCGGGCAAAGACGGTCTGGTGCACATCTCCATGCTCAGCGATGCGCGTGTTGAGAAGGTGACCGACATTCTTAAAGAAGGTCAGGAAGTGGAAGTGCTGGTACTGGACGTGGACAACCGCGGCCGTATCAAACTGTCCATCAAGGACGTAGCTGCAGCCAAGGTCTCGGGCGTTTAATCACCCCGGTATGCCTTGATTGAGTGCAGCCCAAGCGGCTGCACTCGCTACTGAAAAGCCCCGCTGGTTTTGCCCGCGGGGCTTTTTTATGCGTCACGCCTCGGGATTTTCCAGCTTGGCCGCCGGCGGGGCGCTGAATCGCGGTCCAGCATACGGATGGCGATGCATACACGCATGCCTGCCGGGGTTTACTGGCGTATCGAAGGGCTGCTCAAAGACCGCGCTTGCTGTCGATTTTGACTAAGCGGTTGCCTTCAAAACGCAGGAATTGGTACATGCCATTGCGTGGCCCGTAGACCCATTCTTCAACGGCCACTTCATTGCGAAAACCATAGGCGTCAAGCACTTCGCGGTAGCCGACAAACTCGCGGCTCATTGGCTCGCCGCATTTACTGGCGACCACACTGGATGAGTCCTCAACGCTGATCAGGCCGCTGTCACAGCGCCGGGTGGATGAGGCCTGTGCCACGGTAGGCAGCAAAATTAACAGGCTGCAGATAAGTGCTTTCAATCGACGCTCCTTGTTTTAACGACTACGACGGCGTTCGATGGCGCGTAAGCGCGTGCCCTCGAACGTCAAAATGCTCAACATGCCGTTGTCTGGGCCATAGACCCATTCCTCAATTTGGTATTCACGGCGCTCGCTCGGGCCAAGTGAATAACCGACCAAGTCACGAAAGGCCGGCTCGCCGCACTTTTGCAGCACCTCGAAACGTCGGTCATCCAGGCTTACCAGTTGGCTACCGCAACGCAGGGTGTCGGCCTGTGCCATGAGCGGTGCGCTGAGCAAGGTGAGTAATAGCGTGCGGGATAACATGCGCATGGATACAGGGCTCAAGGGCTGCCAAGGTGCAGCGTGGTGGCGACGCGACCATCGGCGTCGGCCTGGACACTGTTGACATCCAACAAGTGAATTCGTTCGTCGGCCAGGCCACCACGGTCAACCAGGTAGTCCTTAATTTCAGCGGCTCGCGTCTGGGCCAACTGACGTTGCAACAGTACACTCTGCGCCCAGGATTGCAACACGGCATCGCGCATCTTGGTATGGCGCTCTTGCTCGGGCAGTTCGCGCCATTCAGCCGGCGGTTGCTGGTTGAGGCGTGCGCGATAAATGCCCTCGATGAGAATGGCTTTGTCGTCTTCATCGACAATCAAGTCGCTGGGTTGTGCGGGAACTTTGTCGCCGCGCCGTTGCAGGATTTTGTACCAGGTGCTCTGGTATTCACGCTCCAAACGAGCCTCTGCCAACGGCGGCCCGTCGTTGCTCAGCGCGCTCATGCCTTCGATTTCCAGGTGCAGCGTCGGGCGCTCTTTAAGTGCGTTGGCCAGCATGTCCAAGGCTTTTTGCGCGTCCGCGTCGAGCGAGCTATCACCGGCGGCGAAGCGCACTGTACTGAGGTCAACATCGCTGCCGCCGCTGACCAGCCCCCCGATAAATTTGAACGGCGCCTGTGCGGCGCGCAGCACCAGATTACGCAGGGTCTGCCAGACGATGGGCATAACGCTGAACTCAGGGCTGTTTAGATTGCCCTGTACGGGTAATTGGATTTCGATATTGCCTTTAGTGTCCTTAAGCAGGGCCACGGCGAGTCGAATCGGCAGGTCCATGGCGTCTTTGCTGTCGACCTTCTCGCCCAGTTGCAGGTCTTCCAGCAGCAGTTTGTTTGTGGCGTTAAGGTTTCCTTTCTCGATTTTGTAATGCAGATCGAGATTGAGACGGCCTTTGCGGATGCGGAAACCGGCGAACTTGCCGGAGTAGGGCGTCAGGGTGGTTAGCTCGACGTTTTGGAAGCGGGTAGCGATATCCAGGCTGTTCATCGGGTCGAACGGTGTGAGCTGGCCTTTGATGCTGACCGGTGCGTATTTATCGACCTTGCCGGTGATGTCGATGCTGACAGCATTTGGGCTTTGATTATTCAGGGTGCCGATCTTGCCGTTGAGTTGGCCAATGGCGGTGGCGAAGTTGGGGCGCAGGCTGAAATCAGCAAAGTTGGCCGAGCCATCCTGAATGCTGATACCACCGATACGGATAGGCAGCGGTTCTTCGGCTGTTGCTTTGCTCTGCTCGGAGTTGGCGGGTTGTGGCACCAGCAGATCGTTGATGTTGGTGGTCAGGTCTTCGTTGATGATGAAGCGCACATAGGGCTGTTGCAGCTTGACCTGGCCGATCGCCAGGCCCTTGCCGTGTTGATAGTCGATTCCGGTCACCAGCACTTGCTGCCATTTGAGCAAGTCGCGGTCTTTGAGGGTGTCGAGGGTGTGCAGTTGGTTGATTTCGGCTTGCCCGCTGATGCTGAGCGCCAGCGGCTCGACGCTTTGCAGGTCAACTGCTAAGTCGCTGCCAAGCCGACCGCTGCGCAGTTCCAAGCGCACGAAGGGGCTCAGGTAGGTCTGTGCCAGACGTAGGTCGATATCGCGGGTGGCCACTTGCAGCTTGGCCGTGGTGGGTGTCAGTTGCACTTGGCCGGCGACGTTGATTTGCCCGGTTTTATTCACGCCGGTGTCGAGTTTGAACGTGAAAGGCGAGGTGCCCAGGCTGTCAAAATCGCTCAGGTCGAGGTTCAGCGGCGCGAGTTCCAGTTTGACTTCTGCGCCAGTGGCGCGGTCGCTCAGGTGCACCTGGTAGTTACGCAGTTGCATATCACGCAGGATGAATTGCCACGGTTTGTCAGGCGTTTGTGCTTGGTCTTTCGTGGTTACCGGCTCAGCAGATTGTTCTGCGGTGATCGCTTCGCTCGGAGCGCTTGAGCTCAAGCCACCCTCATCTGTAGCCGGTTTTGCGGGTTGGCTGGCCAGTAATTTTTGCCAGTCGAGTTGGCCATCGGCTTCGCGCGCAGCCCAAGTTTCGAGCTTCTGGCTTCTGATTTTGCCGACGATGACTTGCTGTTTGGCCAGATCAACGCTGGTTTCGCTGATATCCAGGCTTTCCAGGCGCAGCAGCGGTTTGTCTGCCGGGCTCTTGATGGCAAAGCGGCTGACGCTCAGTTGAGTATTGCTCAGCAGCAGTTCGGTGCCTTTGGCCAGGTTTAGGCTGTAGTCGCTGCTCAGGTTAACGGCGCCGTCTTCAAGGACCAGAGGCAGCGCATCGCGCACGTAGGGCCAGAAGGCTTTCAGCTTGCCATCGGTGATTTTCAGACTGCCGCTGGAGCTGATTGGCACCAGGCTGATGCGCCCAGTCCAATCGATCCGCCCGCCGCTGGGGCCGGTGGCCACCAGGCTCATTTCGGCATTGTCGTCGGGCAGGGTGCTGAGGTTGAACAGTTCTACGTTGAGGTCGTCGTAGAGGAACTCAATGGGCTCGCTGGGGCGCAGATCCTGAAAGTGCAGGTTGCCGCCGCTCAGCTTAATCCGCGCGATGCGCAGCGGGAGCGGCTCGCCGGTGGACGCTTCGGTCTGCTGTTCTGGGCTGGCGGGTAGCTTGAACAACTGCGTCAGGTTGAGTTGGCCGTCGTTATCAAAGAGGATCTGGCTGTGCGGCTTATCCAGTTCAACGTCCGCCAGATGCAGCATGCCGCGCCACAAGCTGTCGATTTGCAGATTGGCATACAGGCGTTCGAAGGCGATCTGCTGCTGCTCGGCTTCGCCAATCTGCAGGCCCCAGAGGCTGAGCTCCAGGCTGAACGGGTTGAGTTGCAAGCGCTGCAGGCTGGCGGGTACAGCGGCGTATAGCGCCAGTTGCTGGTTGGCAATGCGCAGGGCGATGCCCGGCAAAATCAGAAAGCCCAGCAGGCTGTAGAGGGTCACGGCGATGGCCATTGCGCTGACCGCGCGCTTTATTCCTTTAAGCATAAATACGTCAACTTTCCCGACGAGAAGTGCTCAGGAGTATGGCATGCACGCGCCGCTGTGCAGAAGTTCAGCAGGCTTTTCTGTGGCTCGCTGTGCGCTTTAGAAATGCAAAATCAGCGTTTTCAGCGGTGGTTGGCCATCGAGCGACGGGAAGTCCGCGGCCGGTGGCAGTACGTGGCAGTCGCGCACCGGGCGGCCGAGTTTGTCAGCGCAGCGCAGCACCTGTTCGCGCCAGTCAGTCATGGCGACTTTAGCCAAGTTGTTGCAGCAGATCAGGACACCATTGTCAGCGGTGGCGAGAATCGCTGGCTTGAGCAGGCTTTGATAGTCGCGCAGTAAATCAACCGTACCAAAGGCGCTCTTGGCCCAGGCCGGCGGGTCGAGCAGTACGAGGTCAAACTGGCGTTGTTCAAGGCGCGGATACGGCGGCAGTTTATGCCCGCGCCGCGCGGTGATGGGCAGCCCGGCCAGTTGGCGAATGGCTGGGAAGTAGTCGGATTGGACAAATTGCATGGCTGCGAACTGTGGGTTGAGCGCGCCATTTTCGCGGCCGACGGCCAGGTTGCCTTCGGCAAAATCCAGATTGACGACGTCACGGGCTCCGCCAGCAGCGGCGCTCAGGCCAACACCGCAGGTGTAAGCAAATAGATTGAGTACGGATTGCCCCGCGCTGTGCGCTTTGACCCAGCCACGGGCGTTGCGCAGGTCAAGAAACAGCAGCGGGTCTTGTCCCGCATGACGCCCACGTACGCGGTAATTGAGGCCCCATTCATGGCCGATCAGGTCGGCTAGCGCGGCGGGTTCGGCTTGGTAGACGGGGTCTGTGCGGTCAATGCGTGAGTTGCCTTGGCTGCGGTCGTTGTATACCCGCAATAACGGCTGATTCAGGTGGCTGCAGATCAGTGCGTGGGCGGCCAGCAAATCATCACGGCTGAGTGGCTGGTGAAAGGTCTGTACCAGTAATTGCTCACCGTAACGGTCGATGGTCAGACCGCCTGCGCCTTCCTGGCTGCCGTGGAACAGGCGATAACAATCGGTGCCCTGGCTGTGCAGTTCGGTGAGCAGCTTTTCGCGGTTATTCAGTGCGGCGCGCAGCGCCTGATCGAGAGAGGGCATGCGCGGCGACTCGAAAAAGAAGGGCGCGCAGTTTACCACTGCGCTTTTCGAGGGGAGCAGCTTTAGCCGCGATGCTTAAGATTTAAAGCGCGCGGCTAAAGCCCCTCCCACAAGATCCACAGCGCGTAGGGGGATGTCGCTGTTTACATCCACCACAGCGGTGGATCGGTGAAGCATGATCCAGCCTACTTATCAGTTCCTTTCAATGGCCAGCGCTACGCCTTGGCCGCCACCGATGCACAGGGTGGCGAGGCCTTTTTTGGCGTCACGCTTGATCATTTCGTGCAGCAGGCTGACCAGCACGCGGCAGCCCGAAGCGCCAATCGGGTGGCCGAGGGCGATGGCGCCGCCGTTGACGTTGACCTTGCTGGCATCCCAGCCCAGTTCTTTACCGACGGCCAAGGCTTGCGCGGCGAAGGCTTCGTTGGCTTCGATCAGGTCCAACTCATCCAGCTGCCAGCCGGCTTTGGCCAGGCAGCGCTGGGTCGCGCCGACCGGGCCGATGCCCATGATCGCCGGGTCGACGCCGGCACTGGCGTAGCTGGCAATTTTGGCCAATACCGGCAGGCCGAGTGCCTTGGCTTTCTCTGCGCTCATCATCAGCACCGCTGCCGCACCGTCGTTGAGGCTGGAGGCGTTGCCAGCAGTAACGCTGCCCTCTTTTTTAAACGCGGGCTTGAGCTTGCCCAGCGATTCGGCGGTGGTGCCGGCGCGCGGTTGCTCGTCGGTGACGAAGGCCACGGGGTCGCCTTTGCGCTGGGGAATGAGGGTTGGGGTGATTTCAGCCGCGAAGCGTCCGGCTTCGATGGCCGCTACGGCTTTCTGCTGCGAGGCAGCGGCAAAGACATCTTGTTCTTCACGGCTGATGCCGTACTTGTCCACCAGGTTTTCGGCGGTGATGCCCATGTGGTAATCGTTGAAGGCATCCCACAGGCCGTCAGTGATCATGCTGTCAATCAGCTTGGCATGGCCCATGCGCAGGCCAGTGCGTGCGCCGGGCATGACGTAGGGGGACAGGCTCATGTTTTCCATGCCGCCGGCAATGACCACGTCGGCGTCGCCGCAGCGAATCGCTTGGGCGGCCAGGTGCAAAGCCTTGAGGCCTGAGCCGCAGACTTTGTTCAGGGTCAATGCGGGTACGGCATGCGGCAAACCGGCAAGAATCACCGCTTGGCGCGCCGGATTCTGCCCGCTGCCTGCAGTGAGTACCTGACCGAGGATCACTTCATCAACCTGTGCGCCGTCCAAGCCTGTTTGCGCCAATAACTGGCGGATTACTGCAGCGCCCAGTTCAGGGGCCGGGATGGCAGCCAGTGCACCCTGAAAACTGCCGATGGCGGTGCGGGTGGCGGCAACGATGACAACCTCTTGCATAACGCAGTCCTCACAAAGTGACAGGCGCGGCAGGCCGCGAAAGGTCGCTATGGTGGCACAGCGGCTTTGCTGGCGGCCAGCGTGTGAACTGCTCGGTCACTGCAACGGCGGCAGATTTAACCGTCGGCGGGCGCAACTGACCGCACCGCCGCGCACTGCCCAGCGAAGCGTGGGCGCAAGGCTGTGTACGCCGGCCTGGATGATCCGGCTGCGCGCCGGGCTCACTGTTTGGCCAAGCATGTGCTGCGCCCAGTCAGGTAACAGGTCGATACCGGTTTGCATCATCCATTTGCCCGCAGGCACTGCCAGAGCACTTGGCGCGGGGGCGGCGAGCAGAATGCGCAGAATCTCCAGCGAGCGCTCATCGCAACGCAGTTCCGGGCGGACTGCGTGCAGATAAGTGGCAACTTCGGCGCGCGAACGGGGCACGTGGGTTGCCCCTAGGCGTTCGGCTATCAAGGCGATCTCGGCGTAGTAGCGGTCTTGATCGGCGGCGCTGAGGTGCGGGTTGCGGTAACGCAGATGGGCCTGAAGAAAACTATGGACTTCGGCCACGTGCACCCAAGTCAGTAACGCCGGGTCGCTGGCTGCGTAAGGGTGGCCATCTGCGGCGTTGCCGGTGACCTTGAGATGGATGGTCTTGACCTTTTCGATCAGCCACTCGGCATCGGCGCGCGAGCCATAGGTGGTGCCGGAAATGAATTGCCCGGTGCGTCGCAGGCGGCCGAGCAAGTCCTGGCGAAAATTGGAGTGATCCCACACGCCGGCCAATGCCAGCGGGTGCAGGGCTTGAAGCAGCAGTGCGCTGATCCCGCCAATCAGCATGCTGGTGAAGTCGCCATGCACCTGCCAGCTCACGGAGTCCGGGCCGAACAGACCGGGATCGCCTTTGGGGTTCTCAAAGTCGATCTGGCCCAGGGCGATACCGCTCAGGCTGAGGACTTGCGCTTCGATACGGCGGCGAAGAAATTCCATGAAATAGGCGGTTCGCTTACTGATGTAGGGTGGGTCGCGCTCCACCGGGTGGGGCCATGGGTGGATGAGCCGCGCGTCATCCCCCTACATCCGA
>CAMCJM010000010.1 GCA_945874835.1 Pseudomonas synxantha
GGGCACGCTGAGCCCTTGCTCTTTGATCATTTTCACGACTTGCAGCTTGAAGCTGACGTCGAATGCTTTGCGTACACGGCTCATAAAAAACTCCTCAATGGATGGATTTTCCACCTATCGAGGTGTCCGGGGAAAGTAGACCACTACAGTCCGAGTCCCTGCTCAGTTCCCGCAACCTGGCCTTTGAGCTGTATGAAGTGCTGGACGCCGAAGGCCTGACCCAGCGTGAACGTTTCGCTGATCACAGCCGCGAAACCTTTGACGCGGCCATCGACACCGCCCGCAGCATCGCGGAAAACCTGTTCGCCCCGCACAACCGCAAGAACGACGAACACGAGCCGGAGTATGTCGACGGCGCGGCGGTGCTGATCCCCGAAGTGAAACCAGCGGTGGACGCCTTCCTCGAAGCGGGCTTCCTCAACGCCACCCGAGAGTTCGAGGTGGGCGGCATGCAGTTGCCCAACCTGCTGTCACAGGCGTGCTTTGCTCACTTCCAGTCGGCCAACGCGGCGACCACCTCGTACCCGTTCCTGACCATGGGCGCGGCCAACCTGATCGAAAACTTTGGCAGTGCCGAGCAGAAGCAACGCTTCCTGCAGCCGATGATCGACGGCCGCTTCTTCGGCACCATGGCCCTGACCGAACCCCACGCTGGCTCCTCGCTGTCGGATATCCGCACCCGCGCCGAACCGGCCGAAGACGGCACCTACCGGCTCAAGGGCAACAAGATTTTCATTTCCGGCGGCGACCACCCGCTGTCGGAAAACATCGTGCACATGGTGCTGGCCAAGCTGCCGGATGCCCCGCCGGGCGTGAAAGGTATCAGCCTGTTTATCGTGCCGAAGTTTCTGGTCAACGATGACGGCAGCCTGGGCAAACGCAACGATGTGGTGCTGGCCGGGCTGTTCCACAAAATGGGCTGGCGCGGCACCACCTCCACCGCGCTGAATTTTGGTGATAACGGCGACTGCGTGGCGTACCTGGTCGGCAAGCCGCACCATGGCCTGAGCTACATGTTCCAGATGATGAACGAGGCACGCATTGGCGTCGGTATGGGCGCAGTGATGCTCGGCTACGCCGGCTACCTGTACTCGTTGGACTACGCCCGTCAGCGCCCGCAAGGCCGCCTGCCCGATGGCAAAGACCCGATGTCCAATCAAGTGGCGATCATTGAGCACGCTGATGTGCGGCGCATGCTGTTGACCCAGAAAGCCTACGTGGAAGGTTCATTCGACCTCGGCCTGTACGCCGCACGGCTGTTCGACGACACCCTGACGCTGGAGACCGAGGAAGAGCGCCGCATCGCCCTGGAACTGCTCGACCTGCTCACCCCGATCGTCAAATCCTGGCCGTCTGAGTTCTGCCTCAAGGCCAACGAACTGGCCATCCAGATTCTCGGCGGCCACGGCTACACCCGCGATTACCCGGTGGAGCAGTACTACCGCGACAACCGCCTCAACCCGATCCATGAAGGCACCCACGGCATCCAGTCCCTTGACCTGCTCGGGCGCAAGGTATCGATGAACGGTGGCGCGGCGCTCAAGCAGTTGCTCAAGCTGATCCACGGCACCTGCCAGCGCGCCGAGGCACATACTTCGCTGACGGCCCTGCGCCAGCCGCTGGAGCAACTGCTGGCACGCTTGCAAACCGTGACCCTGGCCCTGCTCGGCGACTTGATGAGCGGCAAGGTCAACGAAGGCCTGGCCAACTCGGCGCTGTACCTCAAGGTGTTCGGCCATACCGTGATTGGCTGGCGCTGGCTGGAGCAAGCAATTCGCGCTGAAGAAGGCCTGGCGCGCGGCAATGCCGCCGATGTCGACTTCTACCAAGGCAAACTGCAGGCCGCGCGTTACTTCCTGACCTGGGAAGTGCCGAGCTGCCATCACGATCTGGACATCCTCGAAGCGCGCGACGATACCTGTCTGGGTATACAGGACGCTTGGTTCTAAGAAGCTCAGAGCCGACAACGACGTAGCCCGGATGCAATCCGGGAGCAGTTTGTGCGGCCACCCTCGGATTGCATCCGGGCTACGCAATGCTGACGCCCCGCTGAATGCGGGGCGTTTTTTTTGAGCGCTGCTCGAAGTCAGCGGTTAGACTCTCTGGCACGCGCCATGCATAGTGGCACGCACCCCAACCCGCACGGAGTACGCGCCTTGGATGCCAGCACCATCAATAACCTGTTTTTGATCGGTGGCGTGCTGGTGGCAATGAGCATTTTGGTCAGCGCGTTCGGCTCGCGCTTCGGCATCCCGATTCTGGTGATCTTCCTCGGCGTGGGCATGCTCGCCGGCACCGACGGCCCCGGCGGCATCGTCTTCAATAATTACCCATTGGCCTATCTGGTCGGCAACCTGGCGCTGGCCATCATCCTGCTCGACGGCGGCATGCGCACGCGTGTGTCGAGTTTCCGTGTGGCGCTGTGGCCCTCTTTATCTCTGGCCACCGTGGGCGTACTCATTACCGCCGGGTTAACGGGCGTGGCAGCGGCGTGGCTGTTTAACCTGAGCTGGATGGAGGGCCTGCTGATCGGAGCGATTGTCGGCTCCACCGATGCCGCGGCAGTGTTCAGCCTGCTCGGCGGGCGCGGCCTCAATGAGCGGGTCAGCGCGACGCTGGAAATCGAATCCGGCAGTAACGACCCAATGGCAGTGTTCCTCACCGTCACCCTGATCGCCATGCTCGCCAGCGGCCAGGACGGCCTGAGCTGGAACCTGCTGCTGCAGTTGCTGCAACAATTCGGCATTGGCGCGCTGTTCGGCCTGGGGGGCGGCTGGTTACTGCTCAATTTAGTCAACCGCATGGACCTGGCCAACGGCCTGTATCCGCTGCTGGTGGTCAGTGGCGGCTTGATTATTTTCGCCATCACCACCGCTGTTGGTGGCAGCGGCATTTTGTCGATTTACCTGTGCGGCCTGCTGCTCGGCAACCAGCCGATTCGCTCGCGCCACGGCATTTTGCACATGCTTGACGGCCTGACCTGGCTGGCGCAGATCGGCATGTTCCTGGTCCTCGGCCTGCTGGTCACGCCCCATGAACTGCTGCCCATCGCCCTGCCCGCACTCGGCCTGGCGCTGTGGATGATCCTGTTCGCCCGGCCGCTGTCGATCTTCATCGGCCTGCTGCCGTTCCGCGCCTTTCACGACCGCGAGCGCGCCTTTATCGCCTGGGTCGGCCTGCGTGGCGCGGTGCCGATTATTCTTGCCGTGTTCCCGCTGATGGCCGGCCTGCCCAACGCCCAGCTGTTCTTCAACGTGGCGTTCTTTATCGTGCTGGTCTCCTTGCTGCTGCAAGGCACCAGCCTGCCGTGGGCCGCCAAACTGCTGCGCGTCACCGTACCGCCGGAGCCTGCGCCAGTATCACGCGCCGGCCTGGATGTGCACCCCACCAGCCAGTGGGAGCTGTTTATCTATCGCCTGGGCGCAGAAAAATGGTGCATCGGCGCGCCGCTGCGCGAGCTGAAAATGCCGGAAGGCACCCGTGTGGCGGCGCTGTTCCGCGGTAAAGAACTGCTGCACCCCTCGGGCAGCACCACCCTGGATGCCGGGGATTTGCTCTGCGTTGTCGGTCACGAACACGACCTGCCGGCGCTGGGCAAACTCTTCAGCCAGGCCCCGACGCGAGGGCAAGATCTGCGCTTCTTCGGCGATTTCGTCCTCGAAGGTGATGCCGAACTGGCCGCCATTGCCGCCCTCTATGGCCTCAAGCTGGAAGGGGCCGAAGGCCAGATACACCTCGGCCGTTTTATCGCGCACAAGATTGGCGGCTCGCCGGTGATTGGCGACCAGATTGAATGGCAAGGCCTGACCTGGACAGTGGCTGCGATTGACGGGAACAAGGTGCGCAAAGTGGGCGTCAGATTCCCCGAAGGCAGCCGTCCAGGCCCTGGACTGTTCTTGTAATTGCGCCGTAAAAACCCAGCTTTAGTTAGCCTAAACACCGTTATGCGCGGCACAGGCAGGCACTCAGACGCCTGTTAAACTCAGCTTCTTTTCGAGCCATTGACCGTCATCATGCCCCTACTTCGTCACGCTCTGTTTATAACCCTACTCGGCCTGTGCCTGAGCGCGCCCTTGCAGGCCGCTGAAGCCCCCAGCCGCGAGGACGTGCAAAAAAGCCTCGACGCCCTGGCCGAGCGCAAACTGCCAGAAGCCGAACAGCAGGCCATTAAACAGGCCCTGGAGCGGACCCTCACGCAACTCAATGAGCAGGCCGACAGCCAGCAACGCCTGGTTGATCTGGAAAAACAACTGCAACAAGCCCCGCGCCTGATTAGCGAAGCCCAGCGCGACTACGAGCGGCTGAAAAACAGCGCACCGACGCTAGTCACCCAACGCTATGGCAACAGCACCCTGGCCCAACTGGAGCAACTGCTGGCAGACCGCAATGCGCAATTGAGCGAGTGGCAGAAGCAAATCATCGAAGCCAACAGCCTGGTGATCACAGCGCAAACCCGCCCTGAACGCGCCCAAGCAGAGATCAGCCGCAATCAGACCCGCATCCAGACCATCAACAACCTGCTCAAGAGTGGCCGCGAAGGTAACAAGCCGCTGAGCAGCGAACGGCGCAACCAATTACTCGCTGAACTGGCCAAGCTCGACACCCAGAACTTGCTGCGCCGCCAGGAGTTGGCCGGCAACAGCCTCTTGCAAGACCTCGGTAACAGCCGCCGCACCTTGCTCGACGAGCGCATCAAACGCCTTGAACAGGAACTGCTCGACCTGCAAAACCTGATCAATGAGAAGCGCCGCAGCCTGTCTGAAAAAACCCTGGAGCAGCAATCGCTCGAAGTCGAAAGAGCCGGCACCGACAGCCTGCTCGCGCAGGAAAGCGCACTCAACCTAACGCTCTCCAACTACCTGCTGCGCACCACCGACCGGCTCAATGAGCTGACGCGCCTGAACCTGCAAACCAAACAACAACTCGACAGCCTTAGCCAGAGCGATCAAGCCCTGGAAGAGCAGATCAGTGTGCTGCAAGGTAGCCTGCTGCTCTCGCGCATTCTTTACAAACAACAGCAGGCCTTGCCCGTACTGAAAATCGACAGCGATCTACCGGATCAGATCGCCGACCTGCGCCTGTACCAGTTCGAACTGAACCTGCAGCGCGAGGCGATCAACAATCCCAGCGTGTATGTCGATTTATTACTCAGCAGCCAGCCCGGCGACTCCGTTGATCAGGCCCTGCGCACGGATCTGCTGGCCCTTATCGATACCCGCCGCGAGCTGATTGATCGGTTGAACCGTGAGCTGAACAACCTGCTCAACGAGTCCATCACCTTGCAACTCAACCAGCGGCAACTGAAAACCACTGCCGAAGCCCTGCGCGCCACGCTTGATGAGCAAATGTTCTGGATTCCCAGCAACAAACCGCTCGATCTGGAGTGGTTCAAATCAGTCCCGCGCCTGCTCGAGCGGCAAATGGCTGAGCTGCCCTGGAGCGCCAACCTGCGTCAACTGGGTGCCGGTCTGACCGAACGACCTTTGCTGTTTTTACCGCTGTTGCTGCTGATTGCCGTGCTGCTATGGCGACGGGGTTACCTGTACCGCAAGCTGCGCGAACTGCACCAGGACATCGGCCACTTCAAGCGTGACAGCCAACTGCATACGCCCATCGCGATCATGCTCAACCTGCTGTTGGCCCTACCTGGCGCGCTGTTTCTGGGGTTATGCGGCTTTGCTTTGCAGATGGATGCACGCGGGCAAAACACCAACCTGGGTGAAGCGCTGTTCCAGATGGCGCAGGCCTGGTTGGTGTTTTACACCCTCTATCGCACCCTGGCAGACGGTGGCGTGGCTGAATTGCACTTCCGCTGGGGACGCTCGGAAGTGGCTTTTCTGCATCAACAGTTACGCCGCTTAGGTTTGGTTGTGTTGGCCCTGGTGGCCGTGGTGACAGTCGCCAAGCATCAGCCCGCCGGGCTGGGCGACGATGTGATTGGCTTGAGCGTGGTGCTCAGTTGCTATGCACTGATGGTTTGGCTGCTGCATAAGTTGTTGCTCAGCGGACCGATCCGCGAGCACGCATCGGCCTTGCGCATGCTGATCGGCATCGCCCTGTGCCTGCTGCCTTTGGCGCTGATTGTCGCGGTAGGTTTCGGCTACTACTACACCGCCTTGAAACTGAGTGAACGCCTTATCGATACGCTGTATCTGGTGGTGGCGTGGGTCATTGTGGAAGCCACCTTTATTCGCGGCCTCGGCGTGGCGGCGCGACGCCTGGCCTTCCAGCGCGCCACGGCCAAGCGCCTGGCGCAAAGCAAAGAAGGTGTCGAGGGCAGCGAAAGCGTGGTTGAAGAACCTACGCTGGATATCGAACAGGTCAACCAACAGTCCTTACGCCTGATTCGCCTGGCCCTGCTCGGCACCTTTATCGCGGGCCTTTACTGGGTGTGGGCAGACCTGATTTCGGTGCTGGCTTACCTCGACAACATCACCCTCTATGAGTACAGCAGCGGCAGCGGCGATACCGCCACCCTGGTGCCGATCAGCCTGCGCGATGTACTCGGAGCCCTGATCATCGTCGGCATTACTGCAGCCCTGGCGCGCAACCTGCCCGGCCTGCTGGAAGTGCTGGTGTTGTCGCGGCTACAACTGGCGCAGGGCAGCGCCTATGCCACCACCACCCTGCTGTCCTACGTGATCGTTTCAATCGGTTTTGTGGTCACGCTATCAACCCTGGGGGTCAGCTGGGACAAGCTGCAATGGCTGGTAGCCGCGCTTTCGGTCGGTTTGGGCTTTGGCTTGCAGGAAATCTTCGCCAACTTTATCTCTGGCCTGATCATCCTGTTTGAGCGTCCGGTGCGCATTGGCGACGTGGTCACCATCGGCAACTTGTCCGGTACGGTCAGCAAGATACGTATTCGCGCCACCACCATCACCGACTTCGACCGCAAAGAAATCATCGTGCCGAACAAAACCTTCGTCACCGATCAGCTGATCAATTGGTCGCTCAACGACACCATCACCCGCATCACCCTGAAAATCGGCGTTGGCTACGGCTCCGATCTGGAGTTGGTGCGCAAGCTGTTGATGCAGGCCGCCAACGATAACCCGCGCGTACTGCGTGACCCTGCACCGCTGGTGTTTTTCCTGACCTTCGGCGAAAGCACGCTGGATCACGAGCTGCGTGTGCATGTGCGCGAATTGGCCGACCGCAACGCCGCCACCGATGAAATCAACCGCGCCATCGACCGTATGTTCCGCGAAAACGGCATCGAGATCGCCTTCCGCCAGGTGGAGGTCTTCGTCAAAAATCTCGATCAGGCTGAGAAGTCTCTGGATCAGCGCATCATTAAACAGGTGGCAGCGGCGGCAGCCGACGAGCGCCCAGCAGTGCCTCCGGGCGACCCTGCTTAAGGGATGGCAGCCAGGGCTTTCCTCGCCCTGTAATTCCGAGCAAAATACTCGGAATTACAGGAGCCCCGTTTTGAAGACCCTGACCGACCTGACCTTCGACAACCGCTTCGCACGCCTGGGTGATGCGTTCTCCACCCACGTTTTGCCCGAGCCGATTGCCGACCCGCGCCTGATCGTCGCCAGCCCGTCCGCCATGGCCTTGCTTGACCTCGCCCCGAGCGAAGCCGACAGCGAACTGTTCGCGCAGATTTTCACCGGGCACAAACTGTGGAGCAGCGCAGAGCCGCGCGCCATGGTCTATTCAGGGCATCAATTTGGCGGTTACAGCCCACGCCTGGGCGACGGGCGCGGTTTGCTGCTGGGTGAAGTGATCAACAACGCGGGCCAGCACTGGGACTTGCACCTCAAAGGCGCGGGACCAACCCCCTATTCACGCTCCGGCGATGGCCGCGCGGTGCTGCGCTCCTCGATCCGTGAATTTCTCGCCAGCGAACACCTGCATGCGCTCGGCATCCCCAGTTCACGGGCGCTCTGCGTAACCGGCTCCAGCACCCCGGTGTGGCGCGAAAAACAGGAGCGCGCCGCCATGGTCTTGCGCTTGGCACCCAGCCATATCCGCTTTGGTCACTTCGAGTACTTCTACTACACCCGCCAGCATGACCTGCTCAAACAACTGGCCGAGCATGTCCTGCACCAGCATTACGCCGACTGCGCGCAACAGGAGCAACCATATCTGGCGATGTTCCGCGAAATCCTCGAACGCAATGCGGCAATGATTGCCTACTGGCAAGCTTACGGTTTTTGTCATGGCGTGATGAACACCGACAACATGTCGATCCTCGGCATCACCTTCGACTACGGCCCCTACGCCTTCCTCGATGACTTCGACGCCCGATACATCTGCAATCACTCCGATGACAGCGGCCGCTACAGCTTCAGCAATCAGGTGCCCATCGCCCAGTGGAACCTCGCCGCCCTCGGCCAGGCACTGGTGCCGCTGGTGGAGATTGATGCCCTGCGCGAAAGCCTTGGCTTGTTCCTGCCGCTGTACCAAGCGCATTACCTCGACCTGATGCGCAAACGCCTGGGCCTGCTCAGCGCCGATGACGGCGACGAAGCCCTGGTGCAACGCCTGCTGCAACTGATGCAGAGCAGCGCGGTGGATTACACCCTGTTCTTCCGCGAACTCGGCGACAGCCCGGCAGCGCAAGCCGTGGCACGCCTGCGCGACGACTTCACCGACCTCGCCGGCTTCGACTCCTGGGCCGCTGACTACCTGACGCGCAGTGCTCAGGATGGCGACGACCAAGCGCAACGGCGCACGCGCATGCACGCCGCCAATCCCAAGTACATTCTGCGCAATTACCTGGCCCAAGAGGTTATCGAGGCTGCCGAACAAGGCGACTACGCCCCGGTGCGCGAACTGCATCAGGTGCTGTCACAGCCCTTCGATGAACAACCCGGCTTCGAACGCTACGCCCAGCGCCCGCCAGAATGGGGTAAGCATTTGGAAATCAGCTGCTCATCGTAGCCAGTTGCGCACAGTGGGAGGGGCTTTAGCCGCGACAATCGCCGCTAAAGCCCCTCCCACAAGACACTCCCGATACACGGCAACGCACAGACACAGGCCGAGGTATGGGCTGCGCAAGGGGCCGTAGGTTGGCGCTGAGCGCAGCGATGCCCAACAGGGAGGGCGTAGCGCTCCGCCCGGCTATCGTTGGGCTTCGTCGCTGCGCGTCTCAACCCAACCTACAGTGCTGCCAGCGTCAAGGCTGGCAAATCATCACGCACGCCGCCGTTGCAGCCCAGATGCAATCCGGGAATGGCAGTGGCAGATAGTGCGACCCTGATTACATCCGGGCCACTCACCGGCGCGTAGGTTGGCGTTGAGCGCAGCGAAGCCCAACAGGTGGCGGCCGTTTCGTTGGGCTTCGTTGCTGCGCGTCTCAACCCAACCTACAGTGCTGCCAGCGTCAAAGCTGGAAAATCATCACGCACTCCACCGTTGCAACCCGGATGCAATCCGGGAGTGGCGGTGGCAGTAGAGAAGCCAGTACAGCCTTATCTATTAAATCGAAAAGGCATATAAACCTTTCCAAAAATTCTTAGACTCTCTAAGCAGCAAGCCTTATCTTCTCCGCCTTGCATGGCCGCGCCGTCTGGATTCGCCGCGCCCGATATCTCGCACGAGATTCGCACGTTAAGGATTTCAATGTTCTGGGACACCCTTCCACTGCCCTTGCTGTTTGTCAGCGCCCTGCTGGTTTGGGTGTTGTTTGCCTTTGTGCGCGAGAAGTGGAGCCCGGACATTGTTGCCGCCATCGCGGTTGCCGCATTACTGGTCTCGCAGTTACTAACGCCCTCTGAAGTGCTCAGCGTGCTGAGCAACTCGGCACCGGTGACCATCGCCTGCATGTTTGTGCTGTCGGCCGCACTGGAGCGCACCGGCTGCATCGACGCCCTCGGCAACTGGCTGGGCGACCTAGTAGGCACCAGCCCGATTCGCGTGCTCACCGGCCTGACTATTACCGCCCTGGTCATTTCCGCCTTTTTGAATAACACCCCGGTGGTGGCCATTCTCACACCGGTGGCGATTTCCCTGGCGCGTCGCGCTGGCACGTTGCCGTCGAAGCTGCTGATTCCGCTGTCTTACGCCACCATCCTTGGCGGCACGCTGACCATGATTGGCACCTCGACCAACATTCTGGTCGACGGCGTGGCCCGCAAGGCTGGCCTTGAGCCTTTTGGCATGTTTGAAATTACCGGTGCCGGGCTGATCCTGGCGACGGTGGGCATGCTTTACCTGCTGACCATCGGCCGCCACCTGTTGCCGGAACGCGAGACGCTGTCCAAGCAATTGCGCCCGGACCTGGACCGCACCTTTATGACCGAGTTGCTGGTGCCGCACGACTCGCCCGTGATTGGTAAGTCCCTGCATGAAGCCAACCTCAACGGCGGCAGCGGCCTGCAGGTGCTCAAGCTGTTTCGTGAAGAACAGGAACTCACCGAACCGGGGGCCGACACTTTACTGGTCAGCGGCGACCGCCTGGTGTTGCACGGCCAAGTCAAAGATGTGGTGGAACTGCGCGGCACCGGGCATCTGACCTTTAACCGCAGCGATGCCTTCGAAACCATCAGCAGCCACGACGTGATCCTCGCCGAGGCCATCGTCGGGCGTAACTCGCGCTACAGCCACCGCCCCATGCGCGACCTCGATCTGACTGCGCGCTACGGCATTGCCGTGGTCGCCGTGCACCGCCAGGACGAAAACATACAGGGCAACCTCGACGACTTCGAACTGCAATTCGGCGACGTCATGCTGGTGGAAGGCACGCCCTCGCAAATCAAACGTTTTGCCGACAACGGCGAGCTGATCAGCCTCAACGCCGTGCAAGAGCGCGCCTTCCGCCGCGACAAAGCACCGATTGCCATTATCGCCACCCTGGCCGTGATGCTGCTGGCCACCTTTGGCGTGATGCCCATCGAAGGCCTGGCGATTATCGGCGCGGTGACTGTGCTCGCCACTCGCTGCCTGGACGTGGAAGACGCCTACAAGGCCGTGGACTGGAAAATCCTCAGCCTGATCTTCGGCATGCTGGCCATCAGCATCGCCATGGATAAGGTCGGCCTGGTCAGCCTGATGGTGGAGAGCGTCATGGGTTGGTTGCCGTGGGCAGGCCCGCTGCTGATGCTGTCACTGATCTACCTGCTGACCTCGGTACTCACCGAGATACTCTCGAACAACGCCGTCGCCGTGCTGGTCACGCCCATCGCCATCGGCCTGGCCCAGCACCTGGGCGTTGACCCACGCGCCTTCGTGGTCGCGGTGATGTTCGCCGCCAGCGCCAGCTTCGCCACGCCCATCGGCTACCAGACCAACACCTTCGTCTACAACGCTGGCGGTTATCGCTTCACCGACTTTATGAAGGTCGGCATCCCGCTCAACCTGCTGCAGTGGGTGGTGGCCAGCTTTGTGATTCCCTGGTTTTTCCCGCTCACGCCGGTCTAACGGCATAAGCTGTGAACCCATCGCTCTAACAAAGGCCCGGTTCATTGCCCCAGCGCATTGACCGGGCCTTGTGGCTTTGGCCATGCTGCAGGTCTTTCAAACTGCCCTGAAGGAACGCGCGCATGAAATTGGAAACCCTGGCCATCCACGCCGGCTACAGCCCTGACCCGACCACTAAAGCGGTGGCGGTGCCGATTTATCAGACCAGCTCCTTCGCCTTCGACGACACCCAGCACGGTGCGGATCTGTTCGACCTGAAGGTCGCTGGCAACATCTATTCACGCATCATGAACCCGACCAACGCCGTGCTCGTAGAGCGCGTGGCAGCGCTTGAAGGCGGTGTCGGTGCGCTGGCCGTGGCCTCGGGCATGGCGGCTATTACCTACGCGATCCAGACCGTGGCCGAGGTCGGTGACAATATTGTCTCGGTGGCCAAGCTGTACGGCGGCACCTACAACCTGCTGGCCCACACCCTGCCGCGTTTTGGTATCGAAACACGCTTCGCCGCCCACGATGACATCGCCGCCCTCGAAGCGCTGATCGACGACAAAACCAAAGCCGTTTTCTGCGAATCCATCGGTAACCCGGCGGGCAATATCGTTGACCTGGCCGCGCTGGCCGCTGCTGCGCACCGTCATGGTGTGCCGTTGATCGTCGACAACACCGTGGCCACGCCGATCCTCTGCCGGCCCTTTGAACATGGCGCGGATATCGTCGTGCACTCGCTGACCAAGTACATCGGTGGTTACGGCACCAGCATTGGCGGCATCGTGGTGGATTCCGGCAAATTCCCCTGGGCCGACAACAAGGCGCGCTTCCCGCTGCTGAACACGCCGGACCCGTCCTACCACGGCGTGACCTACACCGAAGCCTTCGGCCCGGCCGCCTTTATCGGTCGCTGCCGCGTGGTGCCGTTGCGCAACACCGGCGCGGCACTCTCGCCGTTCAATGCCTTCCTGATTCTGCAAGGGCTGGAAACTCTGGCTTTGCGCATGGAGCGCCACTGCGAGAACGCACTGAAGGTTGCCCATTACCTGCAAAATCACCCGCAAGTGGCTTGGGTGAAATACGCGGGCCTGCCCGATCACCCGGAGCATGCGCTGGCGCAGCGCTACTGCGGCGGCAAACCGGCCTCGATTCTGTCGTTTGGCATTGTCGGTGGCCAGGCAGCCGGCGCGCGCTTTATCGATGCGCTGCAGTTGGTGGTGCGTTTGGTCAACATCGGCGATGCCAAATCGCTGGCCTGCCACCCGGCTTCGACCACCCACCGCCAGCTCAACGACGAAGAGCTGCAGCGCGCCGGCGTGCCACGTGACATGGTGCGCCTGTCCATTGGTATTGAGCACAGCGACGACATCCTCGCCGACTTGGCGCAAGCACTGGACGCCGCCGCAAGCTAGTCACCCTTGATATCCGCGCAAACGACTCCAGATAGGGATGAACCTGTCTGGAGCCCGTCATGACCGACCCCCTGCTCATTCCCTGCCCACACTGCAACGGCCTCAACCGCATCCCTGCTGAACGCCTGAGCGATGCACCCCGCTGCGGGCGCTGCAAAGCCGAGGTGCTGCCCGATAGCCCTTTTGAGCTGACCCAGGCCAACTTTGCGGCGCAGAACAAAGGCGACCTGCCGCTGCTGATCGATGTATGGGCCAGTTGGTGCGGCCCGTGCCGCAGTTTTGCGCCGATCTACGAACAAGCCGCTCGCCAGCTGCAAGGCCACTGCCGCTTGAGCAAGCTGGACAGTGAAGCCAACCCACAACTCGCTGGCGAAATGGGCATTCGCTCGATCCCCACGCTGATCCTGCTCAAAGGCGGTGTTGAAGTGGCCCGGCAAAGCGGCGCCCTGCCTCTGCCGCAGTTGTTCGGCTGGCTGCGTCAGCACGGCATCTGACACGTCACCGAGGACATAGCCCGAATGAAATCCGGGAAAACTGCGCGCGTTACTCTTGGATTGCATCCGGGCTACGCGCGGGTTGAGCCTGCACGGCTTGTGAGCGAATCGGTCAATCGACTGCTGGCTTCGCCGTCATTACCGCCGTCACAAGCAACCCTTAGGCTGACACCACAACAATAAACGTGGAGCCCTTCATGTCGATGCCCTTGGAGTTGGTACGCCAACTCACCGAAGAACAAATCGCCTTCGTTAAACGCAGCGGGCTCAAGGCCGAAGTCTTGGAACCAGGACACGTTAGCCTGCGCATGCCACTGGCCGGCAACCAAAACCACATCGGCAGCATGTACGCAGGCGCACTGTTCACCCTGGCGGAAATTCCCGGCGGCGCACTGTTTCTCACCAGCTTCGACGCGCAGCACTTTTACCCCATCATCAAGGAAATGAACCTACGCTTTCGTCGCCCCGCAACCGGTGATATTCGCGTAGAAGCCCGCCTGGAAGACGCACAAATTCAGGCCCTGCAAAAACAGGCAACAGAAGAAGGCAAAGCCGACTACGTTTTAGAGTTGCAGCTGATCGACGAGAGTGGTGAAGTAGTGGCTCAGAGTCGTGGTTTGTACCAGTTACGTAAACGCTGACGCACGACCCTTGCCCTGGGTCAAAAGCACGGCTATTACTCGAGGTCACAATAAATGTGCCGACATGCATCGGCAGGAGAGCGCCGCCAATGCCCAGTCACATCCTTATTGCCCACGACCTGCGCGACACTGCTGATATGGCCCTGTGCCGTGCCACGCAACTGGCCAAGCAGTTCAACGCCAAGCTGACCATCCTTCATGTGCTTGATCCCAACAAGACCAGCCAGGAACAGGACGCCGCGAAACAAGCGCTCGATCGCAGCCTGACGCAATACGCGCCGCCCGGCACCCAATTGCTGATCCGCAGCGGCATCAAGCCCTCGGAAGTGGTGCTGCAGCAACTCAATGAACTGGGCTGCGACCTGCTGGTACTTGGCGGTCACCACCAGCGTCATGATTTCTTCTCCGGCACCAGCCTTGATCGTATCGCGCGCAACTGCCCAGTGCCGTTGCTGCTGGTTGCACGTAATGATTCACGCCCCTACGAGCGTGCATTGTCGGCCATCGATTTTTCGCTCTGTGCCTGCAGCGCTTTGGGCCAGGCTTACCGCCTGCTGCCAGAAAACGCCACCCTGCACGCCCTGCATGTGTTCGAACCCGACAAAGGCACGCCCAAGCAGGTTGAGGCGCAACTGACCACGCAAAAAGCCCTGATCAGCCAGTTGCTGGAAGATGAAGCACAAAACCTGCCAGCGACGGGCCCCAGCCTGACCCATTCGGTCGAGCAAGGCGGGATCTTGCGCTGCCTGCAAAGCCACCTGAAAACCCACGACATTGAATTGCTGGTGCTCGGCAGCCATGGCCGTAGCGCGCTCTCACAAGCCCTGCTGGGCAGCTTGGCGCAACACTTCCTGCACAAGGCTCCTTGCGATATCTACGTGGTGCGCTAGGTTTTACGCCCAACAAAAAAGCTGCCTAGGCAGCTTTTTTGTTATCCGGGCTCTGCTCAGTCAGCGCTGTTGAGCAAGTCATGCAATTCAACAAACTGCTGGGTCAACTTATGGTTGCGATCCAGGTAAATCAGCGGTGTGCAGGCTTGATGCGACTCACGCATCTTCACCGAAATCATCAAATTAACCGGCAGCACCGGTAGCCCTTCGGCAACCAGTTCATCGAGCAACTGTTGCGGCAGCGTGGCACGTGGCTGGAACTGATTGACCACGATGCCTTCAACTTCCAGGCCCTCGTTGTGGTCTTCCTTGAGTTCTTCAATCTCACGCAGCAAGCCATACAGCGCCTGACGCGAAAAACTGTCGCAATCAAAGGGAATCAACACCCGATCCGCCGCGATCAATGCCGATACCGTGTAGAAGTTCAACGCTGGCGGGGTGTCTAAATAAATCCGCTCGTAATCTTCGCTAAGGTCTTCGAGCAGTTTGCGCAGCTTGTTGATCTTGTGCTTCTGCTCCAGCTTGGGCTGCAAATCGGCCAGCTCGGCGGTGGCGGTGACCACATGCAGGTTGTCGAACGGCGTTTCGTAGATATCCACGCTGCCCTTCTTGCCGAACGGTGCTGACGACAACGTGCCTTTAAAGAACTCCGCAATACCCATGGGGATGTCCTCACCAGTAAGGCCGGTGAGGTAATGGGTCGAATTGGCCTGGGCATCAAGATCGATCAGCAGCGTGCGATAGCCCTGAGAGGCGCTTACCGCAGCCAGGTTGCAGGCAATACTGGACTTACCCACCCCGCCCTTCTGGTTAAAAATCACGCGCCGCATGAAACACCTCCCTGAGCCGCTAAATGGTCTTGGATTCTATGCAAACTACGTGACAAGGGCGAGATTTTAGGTAAATACCGGCGTTATGGAAGCATCAGACAGCATCACAGGTTTGCGTGTGACCTAAACGGTCTGGATAATGCCGGCACTTCGCCACACCTACAGCGCTTTCTAAGCGGGCAGTCAATGGCTGTAGACGACATGGACGCGCACTGCGTGACACATTTCAATATCGAAAAATGGCGTGCCTGGGCTCCTGGCCTGGACAGCACGGTCGACTGGTGCGCCTGGTGGATGCTGGCCAACAACCGGATGTCAGCGCGCTGCCGGCCATGCAGCGCCGGCGCTTGAGCCGTCTGGCGCGGATGGCCTTCCATGTCGCCTGGCCGCTGGCCGAAGCGCGCCCGCAATTGCCCATGGTGTTCGCCAGCCGGCATGGCGAAACGCCGCGCACCCTGGGCATCCTCACCGATTTAGCGCATAACGAGCCGCTGTCGCCGACCCAGTTCAGCCTCTCGGTGCATAACGCAATCATCGGTCTATGGTCGATCCAGCGTGGCGATCACAGCGAAATGACCGCTCTGGCCGGCGCCGGTGATGGCCTGGAAAACGCCGTACTGGAAGCCTGCGGCCTGCTCCATGACGGTGCGCCGGCGGTGCTGCTGGTGATAGCCGAGGAGGCACCCCCTGAGCTTTACGCACCCTTTATCGATGATGTGCCGTTTCCCTATGCCGTTGGCCTGTTGCTGACCCTTGGCGATGACTGGCAGTTGCAACTCAACCGGGGCGACGGCGCCAGCAGCGAATGGCCCCACGCCCTCAACCTGGTACGCGCCCTGTGCAGCGACCAGCCCACCCTGCAGCACCACTGGAAGAGCCGACAATGGACCTGGTCACGCAACGAGGCCTAAGCCGCAACAGCGCGCCCTATGCCTGGCGGCTGCTTGCTACGGCCCTGAGTTTTAGCCTATTCGGTACCGGCGGTGTACTGCTGCGCGTGCTGATCTTCCCGTTGCTGGCCCTGCTGCCAGGCGATGACCTGAGCAGGCGTGCGCGCGCGGTGGTGAGCAGAACCTTCTACCTGTTCGTGCGTTTTATGTACCGCAGTGGCGTGCTGACTTACGAGGTCGAGGGCATCGAGCGCCTCGGCCAGCCGGGGCAGTTGGTGATTGCCAATCACCCGTCGCTGATCGACATGGTGGTGCTGATCGCCTTTATTCGCGACGCCAACTGCGTGGTCAAACAGAGCCTTTGGGATAACCCGAGCATGGGCGGGCCACTGCGCGCGGCACACTACATCAGCAACAGCGGCAGCATGGACATGCTCGACGAGGCCGCCGATGCCCTGCACAGCGGCCAGACCCTGGTGATTTTCCCCGAAGGCACGCGCACCACGCCGGGACAAGCACCGGAGTTTCACCGCGGCGCAGCGGCCATCGCCCTGCGCGGCGCGCGCATCGTCACCCCGGTAGTAATCAGCGTCAGCCCCACCACCCTGACCAAGGCCGAGCCCTGGTACAGCATTCCGTCGCGCCGTTTTCACATTTGCCTGCGTGTAGGCGAGGATATCGACCCGCAACAGTTCAATCAGATAGGCCCACCGCCGATAGCCTCGCGCAAGCTCAACGACGTTCTGCACCAACACTTTATTAAGGAGCTCGCCAAAGATGAGCGATTTACAGCTGGAAATTAAGACCCTGATCATCGACGCCCTGGGCCTCGAAGACATGGCTGCCGAAGACATCGCCGCCGACCTGACCTTGTTCGGTGAAGGCCTGGGCCTGGATTCGGTAGACGCCCTGGAACTCGGCCTGGCCATCCAGAAACGCTTTGGCATCAAGATCGACGCCGAAGCCAAAGACACCCGCAAGCACTTTGCCAACGTAGCCAGCCTGGCGGCATTCGTGTCATCGCAACAGACCGCCTGAGGAAGCCACCGATGCAAACCCGTGAAGAAATTTTCGACACCCTGCGCGATGCGCTGGTCGAGCTGTTCGAGTTGGACGCCGAGCGTATTACGCCGGAGGCCAACCTCTATCAGGACCTTGAGATCGATAGCATTGACGCCGTGGACCTGATCGACCACATCAAACGCCAAACCGGCAAAAAGCTCGCCGCCGAGAAATTTAAGGCCGTGCGCACCGTCGGTGATGTGGTCGAGGCGGTGCTGCAGTTGTCAACGCCCCAGCCAGCGAATAATGAGTCGCCTATTTGGCCTGCTCCTGCTGCTGGCCGGGCTGATCTACCCCTTTGCCGTGTACTACGGCATGGCGCACCTGTCGCCGCGCCTGTTTGCTGCCGCGCTTGGCGGCCTATGGCTGGTGCGTGCACTAAGCCAATGGGGCAAGCCGGGCAACCGCTGGATGACCGTCGTGGCACTGGGCTTCTGCGTGATGCTCGGTCTAGCCGGTGAGCCTGAACTGCTGCGCTGGTACCCCGTGCTGCTTAACGGCATGCTGCTGGCGCTGTTCGGCCTGAGCCTGAAATTTGGCCCACCGTTGATCGAGCGCCTGGCGCGCCTGAGCGAGCCGCAGCTGCCGGAAGTGGCGGTGCGCTATACGCGCCGGGTCACCGCTGTCTGGGCCTGGTTCTTCCTGGCCAACGGCCTGGTGGTGGTGGCGCTGAATTTTTGGGCGCCGTTGAGCTGGTGGACGCTGTATACCGGGCTGATTGCCTACGGCCTGATGGGCCTGCTGTTTGCCGGCGAGTGGCTGATACGCCAGCGCGTAAGGAGACATGAATGAACTGGCTGCCCCTCGAGCATCTGCTGCTCGAAGCCCACACCGGTCGCGCTGTAACTGCCGACCTGGATCACCCCCAGCTGCGCCAGCACGCCCTGCAGCTAGCGGCTGAGCTGCAAAACCGTGGTGTAAAGCGCCTGGCGCTGTACCTCGACGACGCCAGTGATCTGGCCATCGCCCTGCTAGCCGCCTGGCGCGCCGGGATTACCGTGCTGCTGCCGGGCGATGCCCAGCCGCAGACCCGTCAGCGTATGAGTACACAGTGCGACCTGTGGCTAGATAGCGTTAATGGACTGCTCAGCGCAGGCAGCGCTGCATTACCGCCGGCCGCGCTCAATCTCGACCAGTGCCAGCTGACCCTGTGCACCTCCGGCTCCAGCGGCGAAGCCAAGCTGATCGACAAATCCCTGCGCCAGCTGGCCAATGAAGTAACCGCTCTGGAGCAGCTGTGGGGCAAGCAACTGGGCAGCGCGACTATCCTGGGCAGCGTCGCCACCCAGCATATCTTCGGTCTGCTGTTTCGCGTGCTTTGGCCACTGTGCGCCGGCCGCGTCTTTCTGCGCCGCGCCCAGCCGTTCCCCGAAGACCTGCAACGTGAAAGCCTGGCCTGTGGCACTGACTTTGTGTGGGTGGCCAGCCCTGCCTTGTTGAAGAGAATGGGCAATAACCTCGACTGGAATGCACTACGTGCCGTGCGTCAGGTGTTTTCCTCCGGCGGCGCGCTGCCGAGCGAAACCGCCGCCGAGCTGCAGAATCTGCTTGGCCAATGGCCCACGGAAATCTACGGCAGTTCGGAAACCGGCGGCATCGCCTGGCGTCAGGGCGGCGAACTGTGGACGCCCTTTGCCGGGGTCGAACTGGGGCAGAACAGCGAAGGTGCCCTGCACCTGACGTCGCCCTATCTGCCGGCCGGCCATCGCGAGCAGACCGCCGATGCGGTGGAACTGCAGGCTGATGGCCGCTTCGCCCTGCGCGGGCGCCTGGACCGGATTATCAAGCTGGAAGAAAAACGTATTTCTCTGCCCATGCTCGAACAGGCGCTAAGCAGCCACGAATGGCTCAGCGACGCGCGCCTGGGCGTGGTGCAGGAAGGCCGCGCCTACCTCGGCGCGCTGGTGGCCTTGAGCCCGGCAGGCCTGCATGCGCTGCGCAACCAGGGGCGCAAGACCGTCACCGAAACCCTGCGCCGTCATCTGGCCGGCCATTGCGAAGCCATCGCCCTGCCGCGCCGTTGGCGCCTGCTCGCGCAGCTGCCCTACAACAATCAGGGCAAGCTGGCGCAAGCCACGGTCGAGGCATTGCTGGCCGAACCACGGCCAACCCAGGTCGAGCCACTGTCGGCTGTCGAGCAGGACGGCGAATGGCAACTGCAGCTGATAGTGCCGCTGGACCTGGCGCACTTCACCGGCCACTTCCCGCAGACTCCGGTGCTACCAGGCGTGGTCCAGGTCGACTGGGCGCAGCAACTGGCGCGCAGCCTGATCAAAGACCTGCCGCCGCGCTTCAGCGGCATGGAAGTGCTGAAATTTCAGCAACTGGTGCGCCCCGGCGACCCTCTGCAGCTGAGCCTGCGTTTCGACGCCAGCCGCGGCAAGCTGTACTTCGCCTTCCGCAACGGCGAGGCCCCCTGCTCGTCCGGGCGAATTCTGCTGGGGCCGGCGCAATGAGCCGCTTTTGTAGGTTGGCGCGTAGGTTGGTGCTGAGGCACGAAGCCCAACAAAGCGCACGCAGTGCGCTCGGGCAATCTTCAATCACTCGCCTGACGCCGGACATGTTGGGCTTCGCAAGCTCAGCACCAACCTACGCCCCCAAAGCGCCAACCTACGCAACCCATTTCCGGCTGGACGACACAGGCGCGCAGGCTCTCCATGCATAAGCCCTGCGCGGTGATCCCGGTCTATAACCACGAGCACGCGCTGCCCGTGGTGGTTGATGCTCTGCGCGCGGCGGGCCTAGCCTGCGTGCTGGTGGACGATGCGTCGAGTGCGGCTTGCGCGGCAGTAATGGATCAGCTTGCCAAGCATCCCGACACCCACCTGGTAAGGCTCGCGGCCAACCAGGGCAAGGGCGGCGCGGTAATGGCCGGGCTGCGTGAAGCGGCGCGCCTGGGCTTTAGCCATGCGCTGCAGGTAGACGCCGACGGCCAGCACGACCTCAGCGATTTGCCGCATTTTATCAACGCCTCACAAGCCAACCCTGAGGCGTTGATCTGCGGTTATCCGCAGTACGACGACAGCGTGCCGAAAGGCCGCCTCTACGCACGCTACCTGACCCATGTGTGGGTGTGGATCAACACCCTGTCGCTGAGCATCCGCGACTCCATGTGCGGCTTTCGCGTCTATCCGCTGCCACCCACCCTGGCGCTGATCGACGCGATCAACATCGGCAAGCGCATGGATTTTGACACCGAAATTCTGGTGCGCCTGGCCTGGCGCAACCAGCCGATGCACTGGCTGCCGACCCAGGTGCATTACCCGCTGGATGGCCTCTCGCATTTTCGCCTGTGGCACGACAACGCGCTGATCTCGAAGATGCACGCCAAGCTGTTCTTCGGCATGTTGCTGCGCGCCCCGCAGATTCTCTGGCACAGGTGGCGCGCATGAGTGGCCAGCAGCACTGGGCCGGGCAGCGTGAGCGCGGCAGTTTTATCCTGATGAAATTCACCGCGCTGCTGGCGCGCCTGCTCGGTCGCCGGCTGATCAGCCCCCTGCTGTATTTGATCGTGCTGTATTTCTACCTGTTCGGCGCCAAGGCGCGGCGCAGCATCTGGCAATACCAGAACAACCTAGCAGCCTGGAGCGCACGCCCAGAGCTACGCCCGACCCGGCACAGCGTGCTGCGCCACTTTCTTAGCTTCGCCGACACCCTGCTGGACAAGCTCGATGTGTGGAACGGCAAGCTCGGTCTGGAACAGGTGACCCTGGTCGACCCGGGCAACGCCTGCACGCAACTGCACCAGCAAGGCCGTGGGCAGATGCTGGTGGCCGCGCACCTGGGCAACCTGGAAATCTGCCGCGCCCTCGCCGAACTCGGCGAGCAGGTGACGATGAACGTGCTGGTGCACACCAAACATGCCGAACAATTCAATCGCCTGCTCGGCGAGGCCGGTGCCACCCACCTGCGCCTGATTCAGGTCAGTGAGCTGGACGCGGCGATCATGCTGCAATTGTCCGAGCGCCTTGAGCGCGGCGAATGGTTGGCAATTGCCGGCGACCGCGTGCCGCTCACCGGCAGCCGCAAGGTCAGCGTGGACTTCTCGGCAAGCCCGCCGCCTTCCCACAAGGCCCATGGCTGCTGGCCGGGCTGCTGCAATGCCCGGTCAATCTGATTCACTGCCTGAAAATCGATAACCGCTATCAGGTGATCATCGAACCCTTCGCCGAGCGCCTGCACTGGAAGCGCCGCGAACGCGACGAGGTGATCCGCCACTGGACCCAGCGCTACGCCGACCAGCTCGCGCAACGCTGCCTGGATGCGCCCCTGCAATGGTTCAATTTCTACCCGTTCTGGAATGAAGATGACGACAAATCAGCCTGACCCCATCGTGTTTGGCGAGCGCCCCTTGAGCATCGAACAAGTTGTCGCCCTGACCAGCCGCAGTGCCCCGGCGCAGCTGCAGAGCGATGTCGCCTACCGCGAAAAAATCGCCAAGGGCGCACGCTTTCTCGACAGCCTGCTGGACAAGGAAGGCGTGATCTACGGCGTCACCACCGGCTACGGCGACTCCTGTGTGGTGGCCGTGCCGCTGCATCAGGTCGAGGCGCTGCCGCGTCATTTGTACACCTTCCACGGCTGCGGCCTGGGCAAGCTGCTGGATGAGCCCGCCACCCGCGCCGTACTCGCCGCGCGTTTGCAGTCGCTGTGCCAGGGCGTCTCAGGGGTGCGCGTGGAGTTACTGGAACGCCTGCAGGCGTTTCTCGAATTTGATGTGCTGCCGCTGATTCCGGAAGAAGGCTCGGTGGGTGCCAGCGGCGATCTGACGCCACTGTCCTATGTCGCCGCCACCCTGAGCGGTGAGCGCGAGGTGATGTTCAAGGGTGAGCGCCGTAGCGCAGCCGACGTGCACCGCGAGCTGGGGTGGACACCGCTGACCCTGCGGCCGAAAGAAGCGCTGGCGCTGATGAACGGCACCGCGGTGATGACTGCCCTGGCCTGCCAGGCATTCTCCCGCGCCGATTACCTGCTCAAGCTGGCCACGCGGATCACCGCACTTAACGTGGTGGCGCTGGAGGGCAACCCGGAGCACTTCGACGAGCGCCTGTTCGCCGCCAAGCCGCACCCGGGGCAAATGCAGGTCGCCGCCTGGCTGCGTCAGGACCTGGCCATCGACGCGCCGACCGCACCACTGCATCGCCTGCAGGACCGCTACTCGCTGCGCTGCGCCCCCCACGTGCTTGGTGTGATGGCGGACAGCTTGGGCCTGCTGCGCCAGTTCATCGAGATCGAGCTGAACAGTGCCAACGACAACCCGCTAATCGACGCCGAAGCCGAACGCGTGCTGCACGGAGGGCACTTCTACGGCGGGCATATCGCCTTCGCCATGGACAGCTTGAAGAACCTGGTGGGCAACGTCGCCGACCTGCTCGACCGGCAACTTGCCCTGCTGGTCGACACCCGCTACAACCACGGCCTGCCGAGCAACCTGTCCGGCGCACCGAGCGTCAGCGCAATGATCAACCACGGCTTCAAGGCCGTGCAAATCGGCACCAGCGCCTGGACCGCCGAAGCGCTGAAAAACACCATGCCGGCCAGCGTGTTCTCGCGCTCCACCGAATGCCACAACCAGGACAAGGTGAGCATGGGCACCATCGCCGCTCGCGATGCCCTGCGCAGCCTGGAGCTGACCGAGCAGGTCGCCGCCGCCACTCTGCTGGCCGCCAACCAGGGCGTGTGGCTGCGCCAGCGCGACGGCAAGATTGATATCCCAGCCCCGGTTGCCGCCATGCGTGAACAACTGGCCGTGGACTTCCACCCGGTGATCGAAGACCGCGCCCTGGAAGCCGAACTGCGCCTGTGCCTGGTGCGTATCCGTGCGCAGCACTGGAGGCTGTATGGGTAACCGCCGATCCGCCTGTGTAGGAGCCAGCTTGCTGGCGATCCGGCCGCACACAAAAGCATCGCCAGATTGCCGGCCCACAGCAAGCTGGCTCCTACGGACGCAGGTTCAATCCGGAGAAGCCGCCCATGCGTAGCAAAGGCGTATTGCAGGCGGAAATCGAACTGCAGGTGCCGTTCTTCGACGTCGACATGATGGAAGTGGTCTGGCACGGCCATTACGTCAAATACTTCGAAGAAGCACGCTGCGCCCTGCTCGACAAACTCGGCCACAACTACATGCAAATGCGCGCTGCCGGCTATGCCTGGCCGGTGATCGACCTGCAGTTGCGCTATATCCGCGGCGCGCAGTTCGGCCAGAAAATCATCATCCGCGCCGATCTGGTGGAGTGGGAGAACCGCCTGAAGATCAACTACCTGATCACAGATGCCGCCAGCGGCGAGCGCATGACCCGTGGCAGCAGCGTGCAAGTGGCAGTGGAAATCGCCACCCGCGAGATGCAATTCGCCTCGCCCAAGGTGCTGATCGACGCCGTCGAAAAGGTGCTGGCGTGAACAGCCTTTTGACCGGTTTAAGCCGCGCACTCAGCTCCGGCCTAACGGCAATATTGGAGCGGGGACCATCCCCGTCAGAAGGCCGAGCGCAATCGCCACGCAAGGGGATGAGCCGCATGGATGCGGCGAAAGGCGTAAAGGGCCAGGGACGGCCCTTGTACGCCGGCCCCTGGAGTGGTGATGGAGCGAGGGAAGTCGAGCGCAGCGAGACCCGGATGTCGGGGTGCCCTTCTTTTTGGTTACTTTTTCTTGGGCAAGCAAGAAAAAGTGACGCGCCCAAGAGGGCGCAACCCAAACGCAAACTCACCGCGACAATAGGCCTAACGCTGAGCCTGCTGCTAACAGCTAACGCTCACGCCTTCGACCTTGACCAACTCAGCGCCCAGCTGGCCAAGCCTGCCGTAGTACGCGGCCCGCTGATTCAGGAAAAGCACCTGCGCGCCCTGCCGCAGCCACTGACCAGCCGTGGCCAGTTCGTGTTGAGCCGCGACCTCGGCCTGCTCTGGCAACTGCAAAGCCCGCTCCAGCAGGATTACCGCATCGATAACCAGGGCATCGCCAAACGCACGCCGGGCGGCTGGCAACAGCAGCCCGGCCAGGATGTTGCCGCCCAGCAGAGCCGGCTGTTTCTCGCCGTGCTCAAGGGCGACCATAGCGGCTTGGCCAAGGATTTCCAGCTGCAGCTAAGCGGTACGGCAGAGGCCTGGCAACTGCGCCTGCTGCCCAACTCGGTGTTGCTCAAACAGATTTTCAGCCACATCCAGATCGACGGCGGCGCGCTGGTGCAGCGCATTGAGCTGCATGAAACCCAGGGCGACCACAGCGTGCTGCGCTTGCCGGAAAGCCAGGCCGGCGATGCCTTGACTGAGCAGGAGCGACGCGACTTTGCCCAGTGAACGCTGGCTGCCGCGCGGCTTTCTGCTGCTGTTCGCCGCCTTGTTGATCCTCGCCGCCTGGCAATGGCGCAACGGCCCGCCCGTAGCGGCGGACATGCTCGCGCTACTGCCCGCTGGCAGCGGCGATGAACTGGCGCAGCAGGCCGAACAGCGTATGCAGGAACCGCTCAACCGCGATCTGCTGCTGTTGATCGGCCACCCGCAGCGCGACCAGGCGATTGCCTTGGTGCAACAGGTGGGCGAGCAGTGGCGCGGTAGCGGGCGTTTCGCTCAGGTGCAGTGGAGCGTCGACAGCGACCTCGCCGCGCTGCGCGACTACCTGCGCAACAACCGCCTGGCCTTGCTGCCGACGGCGGATCGCCAACTGCTGCTGGAGCAACCGCAACAGCTGATCGAACAACGCGCCGCCCAGCTGTTCGACACCTTCGCCGGCTTTAGCCTGCTGCCTATCGAGCAGGACTGGCTGGGCCTGGGCGCACGCGCGCAACAGGCGCTGAATCCCGGCAGCCGCATCCAGGCTGACCTGAGCAGCGGCGCACTGTTGCTGGAAGAGCCGGGTATGACCTGGGCCCTGCTGCGTGCCAGCGCCCAGGGCAGCGCTTTCGACATGCAGGAGCCGCCGCTGATTGCCGCGCAGGTCGCCGCTACCCGTGCACAGATCGAAACCGCCGGCGGCCAACTGCTGGCCGCTGGTGGCGTGTTGTATGCGGCAGCCGGCCAGGCCAAGGCCACTCGCGAGATCAGCCTGATTGGTGGCGGTGCCACACTCGGCACCTTGCTGCTGTTGCTGCTGGCCTTCCGCCGCGTGCGGGTGCTGGTCAGCCTGCTACCCATCGGCATGGCGCTGCTCGCCGGCTGCACCGTCTGCGTGCTGGTATTCGGCCAGATCAACGCCCTGACCCTGGTGCTGGGTGCCAGTCTGGTTGGAGTGGCCGCCGACTATCCGCAACACTATTTAAGTAAAAGCTGGAGCAACGCCGAGGGCGCAGACGGCTGGACCAGCTGGGGCGCATTGCGCGCCACCCTGCCGGGCCTGAGCCTGAGTCTGGGCACCAACCTAATCGGCTATCTGGCGCTGGCCTTTACCCCGTTTCCAGCGCTGACCCAGGTTGCGCTGTTCTCCGCTGCGGGGCTGATTGCCGCCTACCTGTGCTCGGTATGCCTGCTGCCGGCCTGGTTGCGCGGCCTGCGCCTAAGCCCATCGCCACAACTGCTGAGCCTTAGCCAACGCCTGTTGGCTGGACGGGCACGCCTGCTGGCCAAAACTGGCAGCGCGCCGCTGCTGGTGCTGTTGCTGCTGTTCTGCGCCGGCGGGCTGTGGCAACTGCATACGCAGAATGACCTGCGCCAGTGGCTCGGCCAGGAACCGCAGCTGTTGGCCGAGGCCCAGCGCATCGCCGAGCTGACCGGCCAGCAGCCCACCAGCCAGTTCTTTCTGGTGCGCGCCGCTAACCCGCAGCAGCTTCTGGAGCGCCAAGCAGCGCTGAGTCAGCGTCTGGATCAGGCGATGCAGAACGGCCAGTTGCGTGACTACCGCGCCCTCAGCCAACTGGTCACACCCGACAGTCAGTTGCAAGAATTGCGCGCTGCACTGAACGAACTGCCGCAACACTGGCAGCCGCTGCTCGACCTAGGCATCCCGCCGGCCGCGCTGCATAACGAACTGCTGGCACTGCAACAGAACAATCAGGCCAGCCTTGAACACGCCCTGGCCACCCCTCTAGGCGAGGCCTGGCGACCGCTATGGCTGGGCGCTCATGCAGATGGCGTCGCAGGGCTGGTCAGCCTGCAGGGGCTCCGCAATAGCAACGAACTCAAGCCGCTGGTCGAAGGTTTACCGGGAGTGCAACTGGTGGATCGGATCAGTGAACTCAACGCGCTGTTCAGCGCCACCCAACTTAGCGCCGCCGAACTGAAACTGCTGTCCTCCATCGCCATCCTCTTATTGCTGTGCCTGCCGTTCGGCCTCGGCGGCGCGTTGCGGGTGGTCTGCCTGCCGCTGCTGGCGGCGCTAGCGGCGCTGGCCTGCCTGGGTTGGCTGGGCCAGCCGCTGACCCTGTTCAGCCTGTTCGGCCTGCTGCTGATCACCGCCATTGGCGTCGATTACGCCATTCTGATGCGCGAGAACATCGGTGGGCCGGCCGTCAGCCTGCTCGGCACCCTGCTCTCGGCGCTGATCAGCTGGCTGTCGTTCGGCCTGTTGCTGATCAGCGACACCCCGGCGATTGCCAACTTCGGCCTGGCGATCAGTCTTGGTCTGCTGTTCTGCTTTCTGCTCGCACCCTGGGCTGGAACTCGGCAGACCACAGCTAACCCGGCGCAGACGCTATGACCAGCGCCGTCGCCTGGCTGGCCTTGCTCGCGTTATTTGCCCTGGTGACCTGGCTGGGCAAACACCTGCGCCTGATGCCGATTGTCAGCCAGTTGCTGTTGGCCACCCTGGGCCTGCCGCTGCTGATGCTGTGGACTACGCCGCTGGGCTTGGGCGCCAGCGAGCTGCTCGCACCGGTGTGGCTGGAGCCTTTATATGGCCTGGCCTTCTGCCTGCTGCTGGGGCATATCCTCAGTGACGTGGTTGATCTGCAGCTCGAACCCGGCAGCCTGCAGATCGCCCTGCCGAGCTTCTTTGTGCCGTTTTTCTGCGGCCTGGCCTGCGCCCTCTGGTTGCTGCCGCAGCAGAGCGGCCTGGCCACTATTGCCGTGGGCCTGCTGTTTGCCCTGACCGCCATTCCGGTGCTGTTTCTCTACCTGCAGCACCAGGGCTACCCAGTGGCCAAGATCCGCCAGTTGCTGCAGGCAGCGATCATCATGGATGTACTCTGCTGGCTGATCTTCGGCCTGGCCCAGGGCAGCAGCGACCCGCCCACGTTGCTCTGGCCCCTGCTGGCCGCCAGCCTGCCGCTGCTGTTAAGGCTGCTGCCGCTGCGCTCGGCGCGGCTTAACGGCGCATGCTTTCTCGCCCTGCTGCTGCTGATGCAGCAACTGCACCTGAATGCCCTGGTGTTCGGCATCGCCTACCTGCTGCTGCTCACCGCCCTGCGCCTGCCTTTACGCCTGCCGCTACCAGCGGGAGTAATGCACTGGCTGCAAACCTGGTTGGCGGTGCCGCTGATCCTGGCGTTCGGTCTGCTGCAGATCAACTGGCAGGACGCCTGGCACGGCTACTCTGCCTGGCAGTTCGGCGCGCTGTTGCTGCTGCCGATCATCAGCAAACTGGCCGGCAACTGGCTGGGCCTAAGCTGGGCCGCCGGACAACTGCGCGCCTATGCGGGGCAGTGGCGCGAAAGCCTGCTGCTGAATACCCGCGGTCTGACTGAAATCATCTTTCTCAATCTGCTGCTGCAACAGCAGATAATCAGCCCGCCCCTGTATTTCGCCCTGATGCTGATGGGCCTGATCTCGACCCTGTTACCGGCCCTGGCCGGCTCTCCTACTGCCCATTCCGAGGCAAGAAGTCGCTATGAAGTCTCTTGAAGTCGAACAACGCCAAATCGTCGTGATAGGTGCCGGCCCGTCCGGGGCGATTGCCGCGGCGCTGCTCAAGCGCAACGGCCATGACGTGCTGGTATTGGAGCGCCAGCGTTTCCCGCGCTTCTCGATCGGCGAAAGCCTGCTGTCGCATTGCCTGGACTTCGTCGAAGAAGCCGGCATGCTTGACGCTGTGCGTGCAGCGGGCTTTCAGACCAAGCATGGCGCGGCCTTTGGTTGGGGTGAGCGTTACACCGAATTCGATTTCCGCGACACCTTCACCCAGGGGCAGGGTTCAACCTATCAGGTGCTGCGCGCCGATTTCGACAAACTGCTGGCCGATCAAGCCGAACTGCAGGGTGTGGAAATCCGCTACGAAGAGGAAATCTTCGCCGTTGATTTCAGTGGCGTGCGCAGCGGCGACTGCCCGCGCCTCTCGGTACGCCGTCTCGCCGATGGCCATGAGTACCAAGTCGAATGCGCCTTCGTCCTCGACGGCAGCGGCTACGGCCGCGTGCTGCCGCGCCTGCTCGACCTCGACACACCATCGAGCTTCCCGGTGCGCCAGGCGGTGTTTACCCATGTCGAAGACCGCAGCGACGGCAGCGGCTTTGACCGCGAGAAAATCCTTATTACCACCCACTCGACCTTGCGCGATGTGTGGTTCTGGACCATCCCGTTCAGCGATGGTCGTTGTTCGGTCGGCGTGGTCGCCGATGCCGGCCGCTACGAGGGCCGCCCCGAGGATCTGGACGCCTGTCTAAAGCAATTCATCGAGGAGACTCCGTCACTGCACAAGGTATTGAAGAATGCAGTGTGGAACACCCCGGCACGGCGCATCGGCGGCTACTCGGCCAACGTCAAAACCCTGCACGGCCCGGGCTTTGCCCTGCTCGGCAACGCCGCGGAGTTCCTCGACCCGGTGTTCAGCTCCGGTGTGACCATCGCCATGCGTTCGGCGAGCATGGCCGCTGGCGTGCTGCACCGTCAGCTAAGCGGCGAGGTGGTGGACTGGGAGCAGGACTTTGCCATCCCGCTCAAGCGCGGCGTCGACACCTTCCGCGTGTATGTCGAGGGCTGGTACGACGGCAGCTTCCAGGACGTGATCTATTTCGAAAAAGCCCAACCGGAAATCCGCAGCATGATCAGTTCGATCCTCGCGGGCTACGCCTGGGATCAGAAAAACCCCTATGTTGCCGAACCCAAACGGCGTTTAAGAGTGCTCGCAGAACTGTGTGCCACTAATTAATAAGGATATTTATGAGCAACCCGGCCGCCACCTACGTCGAGGAAACCCGCTTCGGTTTCTGGTTTCTGCAGAGCCATGTCTGGCAGCACCATGTGCTGCGCGTAGCGATCAATGATCTGCGTGGCCTGTTCGCCGGACCGCTGCCCGATGCACCCGTGCTGCTGGATGCCGGCTGCGGCCAGGGAAAATCCTTCGGCCTGCTCGCCGAGGCGTTCAAACCGGCGCGGATGATTGGCCTGGATGCCGACCCGCATAGCCTCGACTGCTCGCGCGCCGAGTCCGCACGCCTAGGCCTGGATGTGCAATTGATCGCCAGCGACTGCGCGGCCATCGACCTGCCCGATGCCAGCGTCGACCTGCTGTTCTGCCACCAGACATTCCATCATCTGGTCGAGCAGGAGCAGGCCCTGGCCGAGTTCTGGCGCGTACTCAAGCCGGGCGGCTATCTGCTGTTCGCCGAGTCGACCCAGTACTACATCGACACCTCGGTGATCCGCTGGCTGTTCCGCCACCCCATGCAGGTGCAGAAAAGCGCCGAAGGCTATCTGGACATGTTGCGCGGCCAGGGCTTCGCGTTCGCAACCCAGAACATCTCCTACCCCTATCTGTGGTGGAGCCGCGCCACCGACTTCGGCCTGCTGGAGCGCTGGGGGCTGAAAAAAACCAAAGCGGTCGGCCAACGCAATGAAACCCTGGTCAATGTGGTGGCACGCAAGCCGTTTGAGGCACACCCAGCATGAAACGCATCGCCCTGCTCGGTTTCTGCCTGCTGCTGAGCGCCTGCGCCGCCCACACGCCGCTGCCGCTAAGCGCACCCACCTTCGGCGCGTCACTGCCGGCTGCGCTGCGGGTCGAACGCCAGCAAGGCGTGGATCAGCAGACCTGGTGGCTGGTGGTGCAGGCCGAACAAGCGGCACTGCGCTGGTCGCTGTTTGACCCGCTCGGTGTGCCCCTCGCGCGGCGATTGCTGGAGGATGGCCAGTGGCGCGCCGATGGCCTGTTGCCGCCCAATCGCGAAGCCCAGGAATTGTTCGCCGCCTTACTGTTCGCCCTGACCCCCAGCGACAAACTGCCCGCCAGCTACGCGCCCGATGTCTGGCAGCAACTGGCCGACAGTCAGCGCCGGCTTAACCCGCACTGGCTAATCGATTACCGTGCGCCCCTGGACTTCACCCTGCGTCAGGGCCCTGAACTCAGTTACCGGGTCTATGCCCTCACCGATAATGGGACGCCCTGATGGCGGTTTACCTTAACGCACTGGGCCTTAACTGCGCCCTCGGCCAAGGCAAGCAGGCGGTAGCAACGGCGCTGTTTGCCGGCGATAGCAGCGGCATGCAGGCGCAAACCGGCTGGGTGGCCGAGCGCGCGCTGACCGTCGGCGCCGTGCCTGGCGATCTGCCTGAGTTACCCGATCTGCCGGGCCACCCGCCGAGTCGCAATAACCAACTGCTGCTGGCGGCCGCGCTGGAGATCGAACCCGAGCTACGCGCCGCCATCAGCCATTTCGGCACCGAGCGTATCGCCGTGGTACTCGGCACCAGCACTTCGGGTATCGAGGAAGCCAGCCAAAATATCGCGCACTACCTGAAACAGGGCGAACTGCCAGCGCACTACGGCTACGCCCAGCAGGAGCTGGCTGAACCGGCGAACTTCCTCAGTGACTGGCTGGGCTTGAGCGGGCCGTGCTTTAGCATCTCCACCGCATGCACCTCGGGTGCACGGGCGCTGTTAAGCGCGCAACGCCTGCTCAATCTGGGTGTGTGCGATGCAGTGATCTGTGGCGGCGTGGACAGCCTGTGTCGCCTGACCCTGAATGGTTTTTCCGCCCTGGAAGCGGTCTCGGCCGAGCGCTGCAACCCGTTTTCCGTCAATCGCCACGGCATCAATATCGGCGAAGGTGCGGCGCTGTTCTTAATGACTAAAGAGCCAATGACTAAAGAGCCGCTAAGTGGTGCAGCCCGGAGTGCCGTACCCCGGGGGGCCGTATCAATCACCCTACTGGGCGGCGGCGCCAGCAGCGATGCCCACCATATTTCCGCGCCGCAACCCGACGGCCTTGGCGCTCAGGCAGCGATGCGCAAAGCCCTGACTGCCGCTGGGCTCAGCGCTAATCAGGTCGATTACCTGAACCTGCATGGCACCGCCACCACCCACAACGACGCCATGGAAAGCCAGGCGGTGCAGGCGATCTTCCCGCATGGCGTGCCCTGCTCATCCAGCAAACCCATGGTCGGCCACACCCTCGGCGCCGCCGGTGCGTTGGAGGCCGCCTTCTGCTGGCTGACCTTAAGCCAATACAACCCGCAGCAACTGCTACCGCCGCATTTGTGGGATGGCCAGGCTGACCCGGCCTTGCCGGCGCTGAATCTGGTACAGCCCGGCACGCAGCTGAGCAACACCCGTCCACGCCGGTTGATGAGTAACTCCTTCGCCTTTGGCGGCAACAATATCAGCCTGCTTCTTGGTGAAGCGCCAGGAGAACCCCTATGAGCCACTGGCCAATTGCTGAACTGATTCCCCATGCCGGCGACATGATCCTGATCGATCAGGTACTGCGCGTTGGCGATGAGGACATCGAAACTCAGCTGACCATCCGCAGCGGCGGCCTGTTTATCCTGGCTGACGGCAGCCTGCCGGCCTGGGTTGGCATCGAGTTGATGGCGCAGAGCGTGGCGGCCTTCGCCGGCTGCCAGGCACGCCTGCGCGGTGAGCCGGTGGAGCTGGGCTTTCTGCTCGGCACACGCAAGTACGAATGCAATGTCGAGCGCTTCCCAGCGGGCGCCGAGTTACATATCCGCGCGACCCGCTCGCTGCAGGATGACAACGGCATGGGCGTGTTTGAGTGCCAACTTCGCGGCCCCGGCATCGAGGCCTTTGCTCGCCTCAACGTATTTCGCCCACCTCAGGTGGCCAGCTATCTTCAGGAAGAATTTCAAGGGACGCAGCCATGAGCGAACAAGCAGCCGTGAGCGAGAACACAGCCAAAAACGATACCATTCTGGTCACCGGTTCCAGCCGTGGCATCGGCCGGGCGATTGCCCTGCGTCTGGCCAAAAGCGGCTATGACATCGTGCTGCATTGCCGCGCCCGCCGCGATGAAGCCGAAGCGGTGCAGGCGCAGATTATCGAGATGGGCCAGCAAGCGCGCATTCTGCAATTCGATGTGTCGGACCGCGCCGCCTGCCGCGCCGCGCTGGAGGCCGACGTCGAGCAGTACGGCGCCTATTATGGCGTGGTGTGCAATGCAGGGTTAACCCGCGACGGCGCCTTCCCGGCGCTGAGCGAGGAAGACTGGGACATCGTCATGCGCACCAACCTGGACGGCTTCTATAACGTGCTGCATCCGCTGACCATGCCCATGGTGCGTCGGCGCAAGGCCGGGCGCATCGTCTGCATCACCTCGGTGTCCGGGCTGATCGGCAACCGCGGCCAAGTCAACTACAGCGCCTCCAAGGCCGGCATTATCGGTGCGGCCAAGGCTTTGGCGATCGAACTGGGCAAGCGCAAGATCACGGTCAACTGCGTGGCGCCGGGGCTGATCGATACCGAGATTCTCGATGCAGATGTGCCAATCGAGGAAATCCTCAAGTTGGTCCCGGCGCAACGTATGGGCACCCCGGAAGAAGTGGCCGGCGCGGTGAATTTTCTGATGTCCGAGGAGGCGGCCTACATTACCCGCCAGGTCCTCGCGGTGAACGGCGGGCTGTGCTAATGAACGGATGCAAACGGGTTGTAGTCACCGGCATGGCCGGCGTTACCTCGCTGGGCAATGACTGGCCGACCATTGAAGCGAACTTCAAGGCCGGCAAGAGCGGCATCCGCTATATGCACGAGTGGGACAGGTTCAGCGAGCTGAACACCCGCCTCGGCGGCCCGGTAGATGACTTCGTGCAACCCAAACACTGGACACGCAAACAAGCCCGCAGCATGGGCCGGGTCTCCAAACTGGTGGTGTACGCCGCCGAGCGCGCGCTGGAACATGCTGGCCTGCTCGGCGACGAGTCGATCAAGGACGGGCGCATGGGCGTGGCCTGCGGCTCGTCCACCGGCAGCACAGAAGAGGTCAAAGCATTCGGCAATATGCTGCTCAACTCGGTGGCTGATGGCCTAAATGCCAACTCCTATATCCGTATGATGCCGCACACCACGGCGGCCAATATCAGCATTTTCTTCGGCCTCAAGGGCCGCCTGATCCCCACCTCAAGCGCCTGCACCAGTGGCAGCCAGGGCATCGGCTACGCCTATGAAGCGATCAAGTTCGGCCGCCTGCCAATGATGCTCGCCGGCGGCGCAGAGGAACCATGCCCCACCGAGGCCATGGTCTTCGATGCGCTGTACGCCACCAGCCTGAAAAACGACGCCCCGCACACCTCGCCGCGCCCCTACGACAGCGGCCGCGATGGCCTGGTGATTGGCGAAGGGGCCGGTATTCTGGTGCTCGAAGAGCTGGAGCACGCCCAGGCCCGTGGCGCGACTATCTATGCCGAAATAGTCGGCTTTGGCTGCAACTCTGATGGCCAGCACGCCACCAAACCGCTGCAGGCGACCATGCGTGGCGCAATGGAACTGGCGCTGCAGGATGCCGGTTTACAGCCCTGCGCCATCGGCTACGTCAACGGTCACGGCACCGCTACCGACCAGGGTGATGTGGCAGAAACCCAAGCCACTCAAGAACTGTTCGGCAGCCAGATGCCAATCAGCTCGCAGAAGAGCTATTTCGGCCACACCCTCGGCGCCTGCGGTGCGCTGGAGTCCTGGTTCAGCATCGAAATGATGAACGCGGACAGTTATGTGCCAACTCTGAACCTGGAAAATATTGACCCGGCCTGCGGCGAACTGGACTACCTGCGCGGCGAATTCCGCCAGATGAGCCACCAGTACGTGATGAACAACAACTTCGCCTTTGGCGGGGTGAATACGTCGCTGATTTTCAAGCGCTGGCTTTAGTAATTAGATGACCAACAACACCATGGAGTTAATTGGAATGACTCGAATTCATAGAGTTCTCTCACTACTGGCCGCAGTACTGCTGCTGAGTGCCTGTACCAGCAAAACAATCTTCAACCCAGAGGAGCACTTCTCGAGCCAACTGGCAATCAGCGACAACCAGATGCAACGCGCCATTGTTACAGCTCTTCACGACCGTCAATGGACTGTCCTGTCGGTCGCACCCGGCAAGGTTCAGGCTGCCATTACTGTACGCGGCCGACATCATGCTGAAGTCGATATACCCTACTCCCCCACCTCATTCCAAATCCTCTACCGCAGCAGTCGGGGGCTGGACTACAAAAACGGCAAAATTCACGACAACTACAACCGCTGGGTCAACAGGCTGCGCGATAACATTCTCAAGGAGTTGAGTATTGATCCAATCGTGGAGTCGGTGAATGCACTGGGAGCCGTCAACCAGGGCGTGGAAGGTGCAACCTATCTGGACTTCCAGGCCGGTGTGACCCGTGCAACCCAAGCTGGCTTGCTCGACGGCAGTGTGAAGTTCTACCTGGTAGGTCAGGCAGTTCCGGGGCAAGTGCGCAAAATTCGTACGGTTTCCAGCAGACGTAAAACCAATGGCGCCAACAAGTCCGATGAAGAAGCTTGCATCTGGGCGCTACAGTCTGCGCTGGTCTCCCTGCAAAACGCAGCCAAGAAAGCATGTGCAAATGCGGTGATCGAGATTGCCAGCATCAACCAGCGCGACCTCTATAAAGATGCACAGAAGTATCAATGTCGCGCGGGGATGTTAATTGCCAGCGTTGCGTTGCGTGGCGAGCTGGCCACTGTCAAATAGACGCCAACAAATCGGCAAAAGAAGGCGGTCTTTACCGCCTAATGCCGATCAGTTAAGCCTCCCTGCTTGACCTTTGGCCGCAAGAAATCAAAATCCGATGCCTGTATTGGCATCGGATTTTTTATGCGTCTCGCTCGAGCACTGGAACTGACTCACAACATCGCCTCTACCCCCAAGTCAATCG
>CAMCJM010000011.1 GCA_945874835.1 Pseudomonas synxantha
AGTCGCTGCGGCGGAAAAACACAGAGGAAGAAGCCGCATCGTGACCGATGCGGTTAGAATTTAAACCCCGCGCAATCGGGTGGAGGCACCGGTCACGTTGTTAGCGAAATGAGCGGTCACGTTCACCGAAATCCGCACGTGCTGGGCACATTGGGCGCAGCTGGCGGCTAAGAAGATGAAATGCGCTTTGAGCGTGAACAATTCAGCCTGAGCCACACGGGGCGTTTTGCCTTGGGCACACTGGAAACAGCCGTCACGCGCAACAGCACCGAAACCCTGGGCCGGCTAGTCCCGGCGTCACTCACGACCATTCCCGGCATCACCGCCGGCGGCGCGCGGACACTTGAAGGCGAAAACACGATTTTCGACATCAAGTGGCTAACCGCCATCGGTGACCACAACCTCAGCATTGGCGGCCAGCACTGGAAAACGGTGGCCAACAACGGCCTCAATCCAGGTGATCTAGAGGCCACGATCAAAGCGGTTTTTATTGAGGACGAATGGCGTCTGCGCGATGACTTGGCGTTGACTCTGGGCGTGCGACGCGACGATCACAGCACCTTCGGCGGACACACCAGCCCGCGCACCTACCTGGTGTGGAATACCAACGCCAACTGGACGCTAAAAGGCGGTATCAGCAAAGCATTTCGCGCCCCGGAAGTGGATCAGCTGATTAATGGCATTGCCGATATTCGCGGCCAAGGTCGCAGCCCGGTGACCGGCGACCCCGCCCTGCAGCCGGAAACCAGCATCAGCAAAGAGTTTGGCGTTTACTTCGACAACCTTGAAAACTTCAATGCCAACCTGACTGTGTTCCGCAACGACTTCAAAGACAAACTCGGTGAAATTCGCCGATGGAACTGTGAAGCACCGGTCGGCGACGGTACTGGCGGTACACGTCAACCGGGCGCTTGCATCACCATTCCTGGCGGCCCGTGGTACGACAACTGGCGTCCTCGCGTGCAGTTCAACAACACCCAATTCACGCAATATGCCAACCTCGACGAAGTCACCACGCAGGGTGTCGAAGTGGCTGCTGGCTGGAGCTTTGCACCTAACTGGAAGCTATCGGGTAATTACACCTACACCGAAACCGAGCAAAAAAGCGGTGTAAGTGAAGGCTGGCCACTGAACGAAACGCCACGTGATCTGGCCAACCTTCGCCTTGACTGGAAGACCACTGAGCACCTCAACACCTGGCTGCGCGCTGAATACTCCGGCGAGCGTTTCCGCCGCACCAACAGCACGCCAAACCTGGCTTACGACGCGCTTGGTGACTACAAGGCTTACACGCTTTACCACCTTGGCGGCAGCTACCAAGCCAGCGAGAACTTGAGCGTGAGCGCGAGTATTTACAACTTGCTGGACAGCAACTTCTCCGAATACAAGCGCCATACAAATAACGCTGCGGGCACGCTGTTTACACACAGTAACGAGTACCAAAACGTCCAGGAAAGACGCCGGCTGTGGCTGTCCACCACCTACAACTTCTAAATCAAACCCTCAGCATCCGGCCGCCTCACAGCGGCCGGATACGCGAATGTATATTGTTTGTAAATAATCCCGGCTCGCATTAAAAGCCCACTAAAATCTCGCCGCATTCCCGCAACCGCCTCAAGACTCCTCTATGCCCCACTCCTTCTGGCTCGGCACCTTGCGCCAATGGCACTGGATCAGCTCGGCCTTATGCCTGGCTGGCATGCTGTTATTTGCCGTCACCGGCATCACCCTCAACCACGCCGCGCAGATCGAGGCCAAGGCGCAGGTCACCACTCACCTGGCGCAATTACCCGTGCCGTTGCAGGCCTCGCTTAACGACAAGATGCCGACACAGGGCCTGCCTTTGGCACTGCGCCAATGGCTGGAAGCGGAGCTTTCGATTCGCCTGGATGGCCGCGACGCCGAGTGGTCGGATGGCGAGTTGTATATCGGCCTGCCGCGCCCGGGTGGCGATGCCTGGCTGAGCCTGGATATCGACTCCGGCGCACTGGAATACGAGTCCACCGACCGGGGCTGGATCGCCTACCTAAACGACCTGCACAAAGGCCGCAACACCGGCACGGCCTGGTTCTGGTTTATCGATGTATTTGCCGTGTTGTGCGTGGTGTTCAGCCTCAGCGGTTTACTGCTGCTGCAACGCTACGCCGGCAACCGCCCAAGCACCTGGCCGATGGTGGGCTTGGGGCTGGTACTGCCTGTGCTGTTGGCTCTGCTGTTTATTCACTAAGGACACTGTTATGCCCAAACGCTTGCTGCTGCCCCTGTTCGCCCTGTTAAGCGCACCCGTTCTGGCTGCCGAGATGCAGCTTGAAGTAGAGATTCCGCGCTTGCAGGTGGCTGAATACCACCGCCCTTACGTGGCCATCTGGCTGGAACAACCGGATCAGAAGCACGTCGCCAACCTGGCCGTGTGGTACGACCAGAAGCTCAAGGATAAAGAAGGCGAAAAGTGGCTCAAGGACCTGCGCCAGTGGTGGCGACGCAGCGGCCGCAGCCTGCAAATGCCCATTGATGGCGTCAGCGGTGCAACCCGCGCCGTAGGGAAACAGCAACTGAGTTTCAACAGTGCCGATACACCACTCAAGCAACTCGCGCCCGGCGACTACAGCCTAGTGGTTGAGGCGGTGCGTGAAGTGGGCGGCCGCGAACTGCTGCGCTTGCCGTTCACCTGGCCGCCGCAGAAAACCGTCAGCCACAGCGCCCAGGGCAACAGCGAACTGGGTCAGATCAACCTGCAACTCAAGCCCTGACACCTCACTTAAGGAAGCCTGCCATGCACCCACTCGTAAAATGGACCGCCCTGACCCTGGCCATCTGCCTGCCGCTGTCCGCCCAAGCGCACCGCGCCTGGATGCTGCCATCGGCCACCGTATTGTCCGGTGAAGACCCGTGGATCACCGTGGATGCAGCCGTGTCCAATGACCTGTTCTACTTCGAGCACTTCCCCCTGCGCATTCAGGGCATCGGCAACCTCGACACCACGCCCGCTGGCGGCCCACCGGGCATGCGCCCACGCCCAGCCGCCGTGCTGCAACTGTTCGCCCCGGATGGCAGCGCCGCCAAAGCCGAGAACGGCAACATCGGCCGCTACCGCAGCACCTTTGATCTGCACCTCACGCAGAAAGGCACCTACAAACTGGCCATCGCCAACAGCGGCCTGTTTGCCAGCTGGAAAGAAGGCGAGGAAAACAAGCGCTGGATGGGCAAGGCCGAAGATTTCGCCAAGCAGGTACCGGCCAACGCCGCCGAGATGAAAGTGGCGCAGAACAGCAGCCGCATGGAAGTCTTCGTCACCTCCGGCAACCCGACCACCAGCGTGCTGAAAACCACCGGTATGGGCCTGGAGCTAGCCCCTATCACTCACCCCAATGACCTGTTCGCCGGTGAAGCGGCTGAGTTCACCCTGCTGCTCGACGGCAAACCGGCTGCTGGCGTGGAGGTCAACGTGATCCCCGGCGGCAACCGCTACCGCGACGGGCTGGGTGACATTAAAACCACCAGCGACGCCAACGGCAGCATCAGCATCACGTGGCCAAGCGCTGGCATGTATTGGCTGGAAGCCGAGTTGAGCAGCACAGAAGGCGTCGTAGCCCCGGCAACCGAACGCCGCGCCAGCTACAGCGCCACTCTGGAAGTGCTCGCCCCCTGATACACCCGTAGCCCGGATGTAATCCGGGGGATCAATTGCCGCCATCCCCGGATTGCATCCGGGCTACGCCATCCAACCTAAAGCCGGTCTACTCGCATTGCTCGCCTTTCCCGCACTTCGCGCCCCTCTGCGTCACTGGCCACTGCCGAGCTGCCTGCTGCTGGCGGGCCTGTTGTTGTGGCTGCATCCGCCGCGCGAAATCAGCGCCGCCCTGATCGTCATCACCTACCTGGCCCTGTGCCTGCACTACGGCTGGCCACAGCGCCGCCCCCTGCTCGGCCAACCCGGCGAACTGCTGATCGGCTACGCCAGTCAGGGCGGTCAAGCCCAAGATCTCGCCGAGCGCAGCTGTGCGCAATTGCTGGCCAGTGGCGTGCCCGCGCGCTGCATCGCCCTCAATCAACTGAGCCTCGCCGAACTGCAAAGGCTTGATCGCCTGCTGCTGGTAGTCAGCACCTACGGCGACGGCGAAACCCCGGACAACGCCGCACGCTTCGAGCACAGCCTGCTTGAACAACCGCCACTGCCACAGTTGCGCTACGCCATCTTGGCCTTGGGCGACAGCAGCTACCCTCAGTTCTGCGCCTTTGGCCTGCGCCTGCAACAACGCCTGCACACACTCAAAGCGCAGCCGCTGTTCGACCTGCTGCAAGTCGATTGCCTGGACGCTGGCACCCTGCGCCACTGGCAACAACAGCTTGGCCACCTCAGCGGCAACAGTGATTTTGTCGATTGGCAACCGGCGCACTATCGCCCTTGGCAACTGACCCAGCGCCAGTGCCTTAACCCCGGCAGCATCGGCGCACCGATCTATCACCTGCGCCTAAACAGCCCGGAGGCCGTGTACTGGCGCGCCGGCGATATCGTCGAAATCGGCCCACGCCATGCTTCGCAACGCGTCATCGACTGCCTGCAACATCTCGGTATTGATCCGCACCAGCGCCTGGCTGACGGCCAATACCTAAGCGACGTGCTCAGTGCGCGCCACCTGCCCAGCAGCGGGCCAGATGCACAAGGCCTCGAATCCTGGCTGGCGGCACTGACGCCGCTGCCGCACCGCGAATACTCCATCGCCTCCAGCCACACCAGCGGCGCGCTTGATTTGTTGGTGCGCTTGCAGCACCAGGCGGACGGTCGCCCTGGATTGGGTTCAGGCTGGCTATGCCGACATGCCAACGTGAACAGCACGATCGACCTGCGCATCCGGCGCAACCCCGGTTTCCATGGCCCGGATGCCGCCACACCACTCATCCTGATCGGCAGCGGCAGCGGCCTGGCCGGGCTGCGGGCGCACCTGCAAGAACGCGCTGCCTATACGCACACGCGCAACTGGCTGCTGTTTGGCGAACGTAACGCCGCCCACGACGCCTTGTTGATCGACGAGCTGAGCGCCTGGCAACACAGCGGCCACCTCGAACGCCTCGACCTCACCTACTCACGCGACGGTCACCCGCAGCGCTACGTACAAGATGCTCTGCGTGATGCCGCCAACACCCTGCACGCTTGGCTGGACGACGGCGCAGCCATTTACCTGTGCGGCAGCCTCGACGGCATGGGCCGCGATGTGGATGTTTGCCTGCGGCAACTGCTGGGGGATGATTACGTTGATGCGCTAAATCAGGCGGGACGTTATCGGCGGGATGTTTATTAGCGTCACAACACGAATAATCTGTCGTGTTGCGTAACCGCAAACTTATTCGCGATTAATCTTGAACGTGCTGAAGGTATCGCGGTTAAAGACCCTCACAGAGAGCGAGGGGCCCAACCGACACGTCATCGCCAATGCAACGCCGGAGCAGCCTGGCATAACGCGAACCCCCGCCGCAGCGGGGAGTTGTATGACGGTAATAGGCTTACAGGTAGAACGACTTCAGCGGCGGGAAGCCATTGAATTCCACCGCGCTGTAACTGGTGGTGTACGCACCGGTAGACAGCCAGTACAAGCGATCACCGATGGCCAGGTTGAGCGGCAGGCCGTACTTGTAATGCTCATACATGATGTCGGCGCTGTCGCAGGTTGGGCCGGCGATCACCACCTCTTCCATCTCACCTTTTTTCTCGGTCCAGATCGGGAACTTGACTGACTCGTCCATGGTTTCGATCAGGCCGCTGAACTTGCCCACGTCCACATACACCCAGCGCTCCACAGCAGTGCGCGATTTACGCGCGACCAACACCACTTCGCTGACCAGAATGCCGGCGTTGGCGATCAGCGAACGGCCCGGCTCCAGAATGATTTCCGGCAGGTTGTCGCCAAAGTCTTCCTTGAGGAAGCGGATGATTTCCTCGGCGTAGGTTTCCAGGCTGTTGGTGCGGGTGATGTAGTTGGCCGGAAAGCCGCCGCCCATGTTGATCAGTTTGAGTTCGATGCCGTCTTCTTCTTTCAAGCGCTCGAAGATCACCTTTACCTTGGCAATCGCCGCATCCCACACCGAGATATCGCGCTGCTGCGAGCCGACGTGGAAAGAGATGCCATACGGCACCAAGCCGAGATCACGGGCGAGGATCAGCAGGTCCATGGCCATGTCGGTCTGGCAGCCGAATTTACGCGACAGTGGCCAATCCGCCGTGGTCGAGCCCTCAGTGAGGATGCGCACATAGACCTTCGAACCCGGCGCGGCCTTGGCGATATTGCGCAAGTCGGCTTCCGAGTCGGTGGCGAACAGGCGCACGCCCTTCTCAAAGAAGTAACGAATGTCTTTGGATTTTTTAATGGTGTTGCCGTAGCTGATGCGCTCGGGGCCAACCCCACGGTCCATCACCTTATCCAACTCATAGATCGAGGCGATGTCGAAGCTGGAACCCTTTTCCTTGAGCAGGTCGATGATTTCCACAGCCGGGTTGGCTTTGACGGCGTAGTACACGCTGGCAAATTCAAAACCCGCGCGCAGGTCGTCGTAGGCCTTGCTGATGATCGAGGTGTCGATCACCACGAACGGGGTTTCCTGGGTATCAGCGAAGGCTTTCATGCGCTGAAAAGTGGCGGGTGCGTAATAGTCTTCGACCTTGATCGACATGCGTGAGCTCCAGTGGGCACAACCAGTTAAAACACATTCAGCAGACAAGCACTGCAACGCAGTCACTCGCCCACCGTTCAGGGAGACCTGCGGTGTGCGCAGGCAGAACGTCTGATCAGTTTCCCCATTTTGGTTCGCCTACTTCCCAAGGCTGTGTCGCCGAGGATTGTCTATATAAAGGACAACCTCTCGTCGTCAGTACTTGAGCCGGATGGATCGTTGCCAGCATGGACGTTCGGGCGCGAACTTTAGGGCCATGGGGAGCCGAGATCAATCAAAAAATGCCGTGCTTTTGACCCCCTTTGTCGCCTTATTGATTGAACGTTTTATATTCAAAACAAAACGTTATGGAATGCTGCACAAGCCACGCTAAATCACTGTTTTGTCACGCTGACTACAGGTCGCCGCGCGGGCCGACGTTTACCGTTATAATCGACGCCTTTTTTGACAGACCGACTCTTCAGTCGACGGATTCCGCACAATGACCCTCCAGGCCACCGAAGTCGGCAAACGCCGCACATTCGCGATCATTTCCCACCCCGACGCCGGTAAAACCACCATTACCGAAAAGCTCTTGTTGATGGGCAAGGCGATTGCCGTGGCCGGCACGGTGAAGTCGCGTAAATCCGACCGCCATGCGACGTCCGACTGGATGGAAATGGAGAAACAGCGCGGCATCTCGATCACCACCTCGGTGATGCAGTTCCCCTACCGCGAGCACATGATCAACCTGCTCGACACCCCCGGCCACGAAGACTTCTCCGAAGACACCTACCGCACCCTCACGGCCGTAGACAGCGCGCTGAAGGTGCTCGACGGCGGTAAAGGGGTTGAGCCACGCACCATCGCCCTGATGGACGTGTGCCGCCTGCGCGACACGCCGATTGTCAGCTTCGTCAACAAACTCGACCGTGATATTCGCGACCCGATTGAGCTGCTCGACGAGATTGAGGCCGTCCTCAAGATCAAAGCCGCGCCGATCACCTGGCCGATTGGTTGCTACAGGGACTTCAAGGGCGTTTATCACCTGGCCGATGACTACATCATCGTCTACACCCCCGGCCACGGCCACGAGCGCACCGATGTGAAAATCATCGAAAAACTCGACTCCGACGAAGCCCGCGCCCACCTCGGTGATGAGTACGAGCGCTTTATCGAGCAGTTGGAGTTGGTGCAGGGCGCTTGCCATGAATTCAACCAAAAAGAGTTCATGAACGGCCAACTGACCCCGGTGTTCTTCGGCACCGCGCTGGGCAACTTCGGCGTTGATCACGTGCTGGATGCCGTGGTGAATTGGGCACCCAAGCCGCTGGCACGTGTGGCCAACGAGCGTACCGTGGAGCCGGTGGAAGAGAAGTTCTCCGGCTTCGTGTTCAAGATCCAGGCGAACATGGACCCCAAACACCGCGACCGCATCGCCTTTATGCGCATCTGCTCGGGCAAATACAGCCAAGGCATGAAGATGCGCCACGTGCGCACCGGCAAGGACGTACGCATCGGCGACGCCCTGACCTTCTTCTCCAGCGAGCGTGAAATGCTGGTTGAAGCCTACGCCGGCGACATCATCGGCCTGCACAACCATGGCACCATCCAGATCGGCGACACCTTTACCGAAGGCGAAGCACTGGGCTTCACCGGCATCCCGCACTTTGCCCCGGAACTGTTCCGCCGCGTGCGCCTGAAAGACCCGCTGAAATCCAAGCAATTGCGCCAAGGCTTGCAGCAGTTGGCCGAAGAAGGCGCGACCCAGGTGTTCTTCCCCGAACGCAGCAACGACATCATCCTCGGCGCGGTCGGTGTGCTGCAGTTCGACGTGGTCGCCAGCCGCTTGAAAGAGGAATACAAGGTCGAGTGCGGCTACGAGCCGATTACCGTGTGGTCCGCGCGCTGGATCGACTGCAGCGACAAGAAGAAGCTGGAGGAATTCTCCAACAAGGCCGTGGAAAACCTCGGACTGGATGGCGGCGGCCACCTCACCTACCTAGCCCCGACGCGGGTCAACCTGGCGCTGATGGAAGAGCGCTGGCCGGACATCAAATTCCGCGCTACGCGCGAGCATCACTAAACCGCACCACCCTCTCCCCAACCCTCTCCCCAACCCTCTCCCGCCTGCGGGAGAGGGAGCCGAACGCGACAAGCCGTCGATCTGCTGTCTATCTCACGTGCGTTGGCGACACGCAATTTTTCGTCATGCATCCCCTCCAAAATCGGCACGATCAACTCCCCTCGCCCGCCCGCGGGAGAGGGAGCCGAAGGCGACAAGCCGTCGATCTGCGATCAAACGTCCGGACTTTGGCTAAACCGCCAACTCCTCAAGCAACGCGGTCAGCTCCCCTCGCCCGCTTGCGGGAGAGGGGCTGGGGGAGAGGGTTGCTTTTGCTCCACCCACAAACGTAATCGCTCAAGCACAGCATCCGTCTGCTGCAGCACTTCATGGTTCCAAAAACGCAGCACAGTAAATCCCTGCTCTTTGAGCCAACAGTCGCGCCGCTGGTCATAAGCCAATTGCTCTGCATGCTGACCACCATCCAGCTCAATGATCAGACCTATCTCCAGGCACACGAAGTCCGCGATGTAATGGCCCAACGGCTTCTGCCGCTTGAACTTCAGCCCCATAAAGCGATGGGCGCGCAGTTGATGCCAAAGACACCGCTCTGCCTCGGTCATCTCACGCCGCAACGTTCTGGCACGCTCCCGTAACAGCCCGCCCATAAGCTACCCTGCTCCCTGCAAAGACCACTGTTTGAGCAAACACTAGACCATGCATCTGATCGACACCCACACCCACCTAGACTTCCCCGACTTCGACGCTGATCGCGGCGAATTGCTGGCCCGCTGCCGCGATCTGGGCGTGGAACGTTTGGTGGTGTTGGGCGTGCATCAGGCCAATTGGCAGCGCGTGTGGGATCTGGCACAGACCGAAGATGGCCTTTACGCCGCCTTCGGCCTGCACCCGGTGTATCTGACAGAGCATCGCCCGGAGCACCTGAGCGAACTGCATGATTGGCTGACCCGCTGCGCCGGGCACCGCAAACTCTGCGCCGTTGGCGAAATCGGCCTGGACTACTTTCTCGAAGCACTGGACCGCGAGCAGCAACAGACGCTGTTTGAAGCCCAACTCAGACTCGCCATCGAATTCGAACTGCCCGCACTGCTCCACGTGCGCCGCGCCCATGCCGCGACCATCGCCACGCTCAAGCGCTTAAAACTCGCCCGCGGCGGCATCATCCATGCTTTTGCTGGCAGCCTTGAAGAAGCCCGCGAATACCTCAAACTCGGTTTCAAATTGGGCCTGGGCGGCGCACCCACCTGGCCACAAGCCTTGCGCCTGCGCAAAGTGATCGCACAACTGCCGCTGGACGCCATCGTGCTGGAAACCGACGCCCCTGACATGGCCCCCGCCATGCATCCCTACCAGCGCAACAGCCCGGAATACTTGCCAGAGATTTGCACAGCCCTGGCCGAATTGCGCGGCATCAGCCCCGCCGAGCTGGCCAGCGCCAGCAGCCGCAATGCGGCGCAGATATTTGGCTGGGAGGCTGACACAACCACCGTAGCCCGGATGCAATCCGGGGGATAGCTAACGACTGACACCGCTCCCGGTTTTCATCCGCGATACTCCCTATCGGCAACCGACAGCGCAAAAGCACAAAGCCCGCCAAATGGCGGGCTTTGATGGTGTAGCGACAGCGGTCAGACGCGGAACGCACCAATCAGCTGTTTGAGCAGCGCAACTTGGGCCGACAACTCACGGCTGGCTTGCTCGGTTTGGTTCGCGCCTTCGGCGGTTAGCTCACCGGCTTGGCTGATCTGCACGATGTTTTGATCGATGTCCTGCGCCACGGCGGTTTGCTCTTCAGCAGCGGTGGCGATCTGCTGGTTCTGGTCAACGATCATGCCCACAGCGCCCAGTATATTTTCCAACGCCTGCTGCACTTTGGACGACTCGCTGACCGTGTTGTCCGCCATCTGGTGGCTGGTACCCATGGCTTTGACCGCCGCGCTCACGCCGCTTTGCAGCTTGGCAATCATGGACTCGATTTCCTCGGTGGACTGCTGAGTGCGCTTAGCCAGGTTACGCACTTCATCGGCAACGACGGCAAAACCACGCCCCTGTTCACCGGCACGCGCGGCCTCAATGGCAGCGTTGAGCGCGAGCAGGTTGGTTTGCTCAGCAATGCCTTTGATTACGTCCAGCACCTGGCTGATCGAAGCGCTGTCGCTGGCCAATTTGTTGATCACTGAAACCGATTGGTCGATTTCACTGGCCAAGCGCTGGATGCTGCCAACCTGGGACTCAACCAGCACGCGGCCATTTTCAGTTTCATGGTTCACGCTTTGCGCGCTGCCGACCGCTGCCGCTGCGCTGCTGGCCACTTCCTGAGCGGTGGCGGACATCTGATTCATGGCGGTGGCGACCTGATCGATCTGCCCACGCTGGCCCGCCACGACATTGTTGCTCTCGCCCGATACGTGCTGCACACGATCCGCTTGACGCTCGACTTCTATAACTGTCTGGCCGACGCGCTCAATCAATTGGTGAATCTTGCTCACCGTCTCGTTAAACACCTCACCCAACTCACCCAACTCATCACGGCTTTGGGCTTTGAAGCTGACCGTCATGACGCCGGCAGCCACCTGATTCATCACCCGACCGAGACTTTTCAGGGTGCCTCGAATGGACACATAAAAGCCGCTGTACAGATACACAATCAGCAGAAACACCACTGCCAGCGCGGCGACCAGCAGCACCATTTGCGAACGATTCTCCAGCAGACGCACCTGCAGTTGCTGCTCAAGATACTCAAGCACAGCGCTGTTGAGTTGATAGGTTTGGTCCATCGCACGGCTGACGTCGGTATAGAACTGCCCCCAAGGCGTATCCAGCGAGTCGGCGATAACCACCTGATCTTCAAACATCACCGCACTGGTTTTGATTGTTTCAAGACTGTTTGCGGCCTGAGTGGCCAGGGTGGCGCGGGCTTGCGCGCTGCTGTTGAGCGTGGCTTGCAGGGTCAAACCGTACTCTGCGTGCAGCTTTTCCAGTTCCAGTAGCAACTCATCAAAAGCAGTACTGGCCGAGGAATTAAGAAAGCCCTGCGCCAGCGAATAAGCACCGATGGCTCGCCCTTCACTCAGCGTTGCGGTGACCGTGGGCGTGGCAACAGTCACCAACTCAACCATCTGCCGGACAGCACCTTCGCGATCCTGGCTCAGCCCAGCTTGATTGGCCACCAGCCTGATAAACACCTGCGACGAGCCCAGCAGCTTTTCTGCCAGGGCAATTTTGCCTTGCAGTGAGGTTTCATTCTTGATGGCTGCTAGCTCAGCGATCAATTCATCACGTTTGCTGTTGAACTCGGTAATTTGCTCTGTTTCTCGCACGACCGGCGCAAGGCTCTGCATGGACGTAGCAAGAGTGTCATGCAGGCGGTTTAGGCGAGAATCCAAATCGCCACCCTGCCCGGACTGACCGACCATGGCATTGATTTCGGTGAGGTCGACGTAGTCTTCCAGATTGCGCCGCAGTTGCAGGCTCTCGCCGAGCAGGTCAATGCTCTCTAGGGCCGCTTGAGTGCTGATGAATTGCCGATAAGAATCGCGCACCAGGTAGAAATTGGTGACCAACATAGGCAGGAAGAACAGCACGCTGATCAGGCTGAATTTCATCCCGAAACTGAGGCGATTCATAAGCGCGATGGCCGGATACAACACGGTCTTCACAGGGCGTCTCCAATTCTAATTATTATCGTAGTGGGTACAACACAGCCGCAGAGAATCTCAAACCACGGCATTTCTGTCTTCTCCTGCACGACCTACGGCGTGTGGATCAGCAGAGCAAATAAAGGCAGATTAGCGTGACCAAAACCCCACTAAATAGTTGAGGTCGGCACTATGTATACCTTTTATCGACCCCGCCCTCTGTAACTTAAGGTTAATGATGCGAAGCAACCTGAAACTCGGCGTGGATCTGGGCGGTACAAAAATCGAAATCATCGCCCTGGATCAAGGCATTCAGCGCCTGCGGCGCCGCGTGCCCACGCCACAAGGGGACTATCAGCAGACCGTCACGGTTATTGCCAGCTTAGTTGAAGATTGCGAGCGCGAACTGGGCCAGCAAGGCTCCCTTGGCGTAGGCATTCCGGGCACACGCTCACCGGATCACGGGCGGATCAAGAATGCCAATTCACAATGCTTAATAGGCCAAGACCTGCAGGGCGATCTTGAGCAGCGCTTGCAGCGCCCCGTGCGCCTGGCCAACGATGCTGACTGTTTTGCCCTGTCAGAAGCGTGCGACTGTTCGAGGGCCGGGGCGCACAGTGTATTCGGGGGGATTCTGGGGACTGGTGTGGGCGGTGGCCTGGTTATTGGCCAGCAGTTGCTCGGCGGGCCCAATGCCATAACTGGCGAATGGGACCACAACGCCCTGCCCTGGCGCCGCGAGGAAGACGGGCCGATACGTCGTTGCTATTGCGGCAAGGATGACTGCATCGAAACCTTTCTCAGTGGCCCGGGCTGGGTCGCGCGCAGTGCGCTGGGGCTGGATGCCAGCGCCATTGCTCGCGCGGCACAGCACGGCAATGAGCCTGCCCGGCAGGCGGTTTCGCGCTATTGCGATCAGCTGGCGCGGGGCTTGGCCTCCGTGATCAACCTGATCGACCCCTACGTCATCGTGCTCAGCGGCGGTTTGTCCAATACGCCTGAGCTGTATCAACAGGTGCTGCCACTGCTACCCAAGTACGTGTTTTCAGACCAGGTCAATACGCGCCTGGTACAGGCTCGCCATGGCGACTCCAGCGGCGCTCGCGGGGCGGCCTGGCTGTGAAATGACGAACTCAGATGAGCAAAATCCACACCGCAAAGGCGGCATACCAGAATATCGCGGCACGCACTAAGAGCTGCCAAAGACTGTCCAGCGTACTCACGCCCGCTTCGCCAATCACCGGTTCTGGCGTTTCCCCCGCCGCACGCGCGCTGATGATGACCAACTGAGCCGCGCTGATGTCCCAGCTCAACAACTCGTGCAGCAACGCCCGGCTGACGCTGGCAAAGTTGCCGACCAAAGCAAAGCTGGAAGCCAGCACGCGCACGGGCAGCCAGTCAAAGCCATGCCGCAGTTGCACCGCGGCTTCGCGCAGGGCCGGCGCGGTGCTGTGTTCCACCGCCAAGGCAATCAAGCGATACGCCAGCGCCGCCATGGGCCCGAGCAATGCGTACCAAAAAATCACCGCAAAAAAACTCTGATAGGCCTGCCACACCAAATGCCCCTGCACGCCTTTGAGCAGGGAGGCTTCGTCCTCGGCCTCGACCGCCAAATCACGCCGCGCCACCAGATACGCGGCTTCGGCATCACCGCGCCGCCAGCTATCACGGAACGGCCCCAACGCCGCTAGTACATCGCCGCGCCCCAGGCTGTAAATCACCACCAGCACATGCACGGGCAGTAACAGCCAGCCGTAGATCAGAGGCTCTAACAGCCACAGCACCAGCCCCAACAGCAACACCGGCGCAAGCACCAGAGCGGCAAGCGCCAACCACGGCTGATGCTCAGCCCTCGGCTTGCCTTCTACCGTCGCAAGCAGGCCTAGCCATACACCGTCGCGCTGAACCTTGTTGCGCAACGAGGAAAACTTCTCCACCCAAAGCACCAGCAGCAGCACCAGAAAATTCATTTCGACTCCTTAACCAACGTCATGCGCACACGCGACCAGTCAAATTCTGGCCCCGGATCAGTTTTGCGCCCTGGGGCAATATCACTGTGACCACAAATCCGCTCCAGCGTAATGGCTGGATAAACCGCTTGCAGCTCACGCGTCAACGCAATCAATGCGGCATATTGCGGCTCAGTAAAAGGCACATCATCGGTGCCTTCCAACTCAATGCCCACAGAGAAGTCATTGCAGTTGTCTCGCCCCTCAAAGCAGGACTGCCCCGCATGCCAGGCGCGCTCATTGCAGGAGACAAACTGGGTGACCCCACCGCCACGTTCAATCAAGAAATGCGCCGACACCGTCATGCTGGCGATACCGGCAAAATAGGGGTGCTCGTTGCCATCCAAATGATTCTGAAAAAAAGCCTGCACCTTCCCCGTGCCAAATTGGCCCGGCGGCAGGCTGATGTTATGGATAACCAGCAAAGACACTTCGCCCAGCGGACGCTGATTTAAGTTGGGGGACGGGCAGTGCTCAACACCTTCGCACCAGCCACTGGAGGGATCCAGCCGCATAACAAGCTCCTTGAACGAGCCTTCACTCTAGAGCAGCGGCGCTTTAAGGCCAAGCGCCAACAGATCCGTAGGTTGGCCTTGAGCGCAGCGAAGCCCACCATAGGTTGCAACGCGTTATACCTGCTTGGCGGGTTACGCACCGCGTCACTTGCGCGGCAAATGTTCGGGGCGGCTGGCGGCGCTAACCCACCCTACCAATCTGCACACCGCTTGCGTAGCGGTGGGTTAGTCGCGTGTGGCGATTGCCAAACTTCAACGTCGCCCGGCGCGGCGTAACCCACCATCCGCGCAACGTTTTATGCCTGCCTGGCCGGTTACGCGCCACGCCACCTGCGCGCTCAACTGTCGGGCTCGGCTGGCGGCACTAACCCTCCCTGCAAAGCTGCAGCGCCACCACAAGACCAAGCGCCAACAGATCCGTAGGTTGGCGTTGAGCGCAGCGAAGCCCAACAACCGACCACGCATCTCGCTGCGTAAGCCCACACAAAAACGCCGCCAAGGGATTAACCGAGGCGGCGTCATGTTTATGGCCGATAAGGCGACGGATTACGCGCCTTTGAGTTTGCGTAAATTGCCGATCACCGACTCCAGCGCCCGATCAAACAACAAGGCGTCATCAAGCAGGCGAATGGCGTTGCGGCGGAACTCTACCGCCAAGCCCATGCGCGTTTTCTCCAGCACCTTCATGCCCGTGCGGTTGACGAAAATAAACTTGTCGGTGGGTTTGATCACCGCCGCCAGCTTGCAACGCATCTTGTGCTCGTCATCTTCCTGAAACTCGACCCAACTGCCGACATGCAGGTTGTCTACTTTCAATAGCGCTTCATCGTCATCCGGCAGACAGATCTCCGGTTCAGCCGGGCGCAACTCACCTGGCGCGAGCAGAATAATCTCTTCAACCACCTCGACCATCGCCGGGGCTTCAACCGCCTCAGCCTCCGGCAGCACCAACAATGGTAACGTCAACTCGATAGCGGGCTGGGCACTGAGTGACGCAGATTCGTCCTCACTGCCTGCGACGGCAATAACGTCGATGGCCGGCTGCTCGGCGGCCATATTGCGCTTGAAACGCTGGAAAGCCTGCACATGCAGCGCCTCCAGTTGATTGAAAAAATCACCCATGGAGAACGGATCAAACGCCGCACTCGCCATGCCTTCGCGCAGCGCCTTGAGCAGCCCCGGCACCAGTTCCAGCAAACGCATGCGCGCCTCGGGCTCCTCGTGCGGCTCAACACTCCAGACCAAATCATCCATGGTCGCCAGCGCCGCTTGCCACTCCGGCGAGGTCACACCGTGCTTCAGGCATGTGAGCATTAACACCTTGCTCCACGCCTCCTGCAGCAAGCGCACCACCACCTCCGGCAGAGTTTTACCAAGCAGCCGCTCGTTCAACGCCTGCTCCACTTCACGCCGGGCCATGGCGGCTTTTGCGCTGCCTTCCTCGGCGTCGCGGGTGCGTTGTTCGAGCAACTCGCTGCGCCGCCGTTCGTCGCCGGTAAAGGCGGTAAATTCGGCCAGCAATTCGGAAAAAATCAGCGGATCATCGACAAAGTCATTCAGCAGTCGCTGCACCACCTGCTCGATCTTCTGGTACAGGCTGTCACGCTGTGTATCGTCCTGCTCACCCCAACCCAAGGCCGCCGAGGCGATTTCATTGAGCAGGCGGCGTGCCGGATGGCTGCCACGGCTGAAGAAGGTTTTGTCGATCACCGCCACTTTCAGCATCGGGATCTGCAAACGCCCGATCAACGCTTTCAGCGAGTCCGGCAGCGTGCGGTCATCGAGAATAAACTCAAAGAGCATCGACACCAGATTGATCACATCGTCATCAACCTCGCCCACCACGCGGGCTTTACCCGCCTTGGCACTGGCGCGCGTGAGCAGACCTTCCAGTTGCTCACGCAGGTCAAAATCGTCACTGACCTGCGCGGGCGCACGCTGCTGCATGTGCGACAGCAGGCGCATCAAATCATTGGTGGAAATCGGCAAGGCATCAGCCGGGCGATTGCGGCGTGGTGCCAACGTACCACGCGCCTCGGACAACAACGCCTGCAGCGCGCCAAACACTTCCTGCACGCCCTCATCGGCAAACTCTGCAGCAAAGCCAGCCTCGGCATCCTGACGCGCAGAACCCGCCGCCGCACTCGGCCGTGACGGATTACGCCGCACCGGTGCGCTTTGCAGTTCGGGCAAAACACCGGCCTCAATCAGCGCTTGATTAGCCTCGCCATAGAGCTGATCGAGACCGCTGAGTACATATTTCTCATAGAGCTTGAGAATGATCAGCTTGACGCGAATCTCCACGCCCAAATCGCTGCAGGCATCCAGAAAGAACGCGCACAAACAGGTCGGCCCGAGCGGGTTGCTCTTGTCATCCAGCTTGCGACTGACCATCGCATTGACGCGCGTTGTCAGGTGGCTCAGCGCCGTGGCATCACGGCTCATCACCTTGGCCACCATCGACTCCAACGCCACCGACTCTTCCAGGGCATCGTTCTGCACCAGGCTCAACGAATCGAATGACACCGCATCCAGCGGCGCAGGCTTGCCAATCTCGTATTGATTGAGGGTGGCGAAAGCTTCAAAAACCTTCTGCAGAAAGCCGCGTTCGATGTTTTTGCGCTTTAACCGTAAATCGCGCATCGCCTCAAAAAAGGCATTCTGCTCAGCATTGCTGATCGCACGATCGGCCATTTCAAACAGCGTATCGTCGGCATTATCAAACAATGCCTGCAACGATGCCTTGAGCTGTTGAGCCGCTTTGTCACGCACATTTGTTAGCGCCACAGGCAGTCTTCCTACCGGCGAAGTAGGTGATAGCTCAGGGCTCACCTTGCTCAGATGAACCACATTCGCATCAGTCTTCATTGCGAGTCTCCTGCAGACTGCCCCTCTTGGGCGAACCGATCTGCACAGCGATCAACTGAGCGTCATCCGTAACGTCAAAGGCCTGGCGTCAACAAATATCTTAAAAGTAAAGCCATTATAGGGATGCACACGCACATACCAAGCGGAATTTTCTCGCAGACATGACCCAGGTCACAGATGCAGCCCGGCAGCCTCCCAACGGTTAGCTGCACACGACCAAGCGCGCTTAATCAGCCACCCGCCTCGCATTATAGACAACCACAGCATAGCCAGCCTCACGCGCAAACACTGCGCAAATGCCCTGCAGTCCCTATAATCGGCGCATTCTGCTGACTGGAGCCTGCCATGCCAAACCTTATCCTTGCCGACCTCGCCGCTGAAATCGAGGCCAATGTGCGCGTTGCACTGGCAGAGGACATCGGCAGCGGCGACATCACCGCCCAGCTCATCCCCGCCGAACGCCAGGCCCATGCCAAGGTCATCACCCGTGAAGCAGCGGTGATCTGTGGCACCGCTTGGGTCAATGAGGTATTCCGCCAACTGGATGCTCAGGTAAAGGCGCACTGGCATGTACAGGATGGCCAGCGCGCCGAGCCCAACCAGGTGCTCTTCGAACTGCAAGGCCCGGCACGCGCCCTGCTCAGCGGCGAACGCAGCGCCCTGAACTTCCTGCAAACCCTCTCCGCCGTCGCCACCCGCTGCCAGCACTACGCCGACTTGGTAACAGGCACCACCGTAAAACTGCTCGACACCCGCAAAACCCTACCGGGGCTGCGCGTGGCGCAGAAGTACGCCGTGACCCAAGGCGGCTGCCACAACCACCGCATCGGCCTGTACGACGCCTTCCTTATTAAAGAGAACCACATCGCCGCCTGTGGAGGCATCGCCCAAGCGGTAACCGCCGCGCACAAAATCGCCCCCGGCAAACCGGTGGAGATTGAAGTGGAAAGCTTGGAAGAACTGCGCCAAGCACTGGATGCAGGCGCAGACATCATCATGCTTGACGAACTGAACCTTGATGAAGTGCGCGAAGCCGTTGCCCTGACAGCTGGCCGCGCCAAACTCGAAGCCTCAGGCGGGGTAAACGAAACCACCCTGCGCGCGATTGCCGAAACGGGCGTGGACTACGTGTCGATTGGCACGTTGACCAAGGATGTAAAGGCGGTGGATTTGTCGATGCGGCTGAGTCTTTAGAGTCTCCTACACGGCACAGCGAGCCTGACACAGAGGAAGCAGCTCCATGACGAAGTGCTCAGTAAAACACCAATCATCTCTGGCATGATCCACATTCACACTCTAGCGGTTGAAGCGCAAAAGGATGACTCAAGCATGAGCGAACTAAGCAGACTGCGTGAACGTATTGCCGCTGGTACCGCAGTCGTTGGCATCTACGGCTTAGGCTATGTCGGCCTCCCACTGGCCTTACGTTTCAGCGAAGTAGGGATAAAAGTCATAGGCTTTGACATTGACCTGACTAAAATCGATGCCCTCAATGACGGGAAAAGCTATATCGAGCGCCTGACTGCGCAAAAAATCCAACAGGCCCGTCAGCAGGGCTTCGAAGCCACCAGTGACTTTTCCCGTAGCAGCGAAGTCGATGCTCTTATCATCTGCGTTCCTACGCCGCCAAACGCACACCGCGAACCAGATCTGAGCTTCGTTACCAACACTGTACAAGCGATACTTCCGTACTTTCGAGCTGGCCAACTACTCAGCTTGGAAAGCACCACTTGGCCCGGCACTACGGAAGAGGTGCTCGCGCCCAGGCTCGGTGCGCTAGGATTCATACCCGGGCACGACTGCGCACAGGTGTTCTCACCAGAGCGAGAAGACCCAGGCAACCCGGACTATGGCACCCATGACATCCCCAAGGTGATCGGTGGCATGACGCCGAGCTGCTTGGAACTAGGTCAGGCACTCTACCAGCATGCTATTCGCACCATGGTACCGGTCAGCAATACGCGCACGGCGGAAATGACCAAGCTGCTAGAAAATATCCACCGCGCGGTAAATATCGGCTTGGTCAACGAAATGAAGATTGTCGCTGACAAGATGGGCATCGACATCCACGAAGTCATCCGCGCTGCTGCCACCAAGCCCTTCGGCTTCACCCCTTATAGCCCAGGCCCAGGACTAGGTGGGCACTGCATTCCTATCGATCCGTTCTACCTGACCTGGAAGGCCAAAGAGTACGGCATCAATACTCGCTTTATCGAGCTTGCCGGAGAAATCAACCACTACATGCCGCACTGGGTCGTACAGAAAGTAGCCGACGCCCTCAACGACCACGGCAAGGCAGTCAAGGGCAGCCGCATTCTGGTGCTCGGCCTGGCCTACAAAAAGAACATCGATGATAGCCGCGAGTCCCCCGCTGTCGAAATCATGGAACTGTTGCAAGATAAAGGCGCGGAGGTCGACTACACAGACCCACATATCCCGACATTTCCCAAGAAGCGCGATTACCATTTCGACCTGCAATCCGTCGAACTGAGTGCAGAGAACATCGCCCTATATGACTGCCTAGTACTCGCCACCGACCACGACAGCTTCGACTATGAACTACTACAGAGCCGGGCACGACTGATCATCGATACGCGGGGACGGCTGACGCGACAGTGCAATGTAGTTCCAGCTTGAGCCGATCAATTGCTAAGCCCGGCCTTGATCCGCCGGGCTTACCTTAAGTGACAATCTCTTCCCCCCACTAACAAGCACCCCAAATGTCAAAACACTTCCGAACCGACATCGAGGGCCTGCGCGCCATCGCAGCTCTTCTAGTCATCGCTGCGCACTCCGCTATTCCAGGCCTTGCGGGTTGCTTCATCGGCGTCGACATATTCTTTGTCATTTCCGGCTACCTGATAGCCAGCATCCTGTTCAGGGAACTGGACAGTACGGACACCATTGCACTCTGGCGCTTCTACGCCAACCGCCTGCGGCGCACGCTTGATTACCATGGCCGCGCAGCACTTTCTTGAACAGATGCAAAATTACAAAAGACCAACCAATGACGCCACGCATCCTCCTGATCACCCGCAATCTGCCCCCCTTGGTCGGCGGCATGGAGCGCCTGAACTGGCATATGGCTGATGAGCTGAGCAAACAGGCCGACGTTCATATCATCGGCCCCTCAGGAGCAGCCGCACTGAAACCCGAGGCAGCTGCCTTAAGCGAGGTGCCACTCAAGCCCCTACCACTCTTTCTGCTGCTTACTTTCTTTAAGGGGTTATGGATTACCCTGCGCTGGAAACCGGATGTCATCCTGGCAGGTAGCGGCCTCACCGCCCCTATCGCCTGGCTCTTAAGCAAATTGTGCGGAGCCCGCTCGGCAGCCTATCTGCACGGCTTCGACATCACCGTCAATCACTGCCTGTATCGCAGGCTATGGCGACCAATATTCAAGAAACTCGATCATATCGTCGTCAACAGCACGCCCACACAGGCACTGGCCATCGCTGCAGGCGTCAACCCAAGCAACATCGACATTGTTTATCCCGGGGTCAGTCTGCCGGACGCGCCAAAACCGGCAGAAAGCATTGCAGCATTTAAGGAACAGTTCGGGCTAACAGGCAAAAAGATCCTGCTATCTGTGGGGCGCCTCACCACGCGCAAAGGATTGCGGGAATTTGTAGAACAGGCTTTGCCCGCCATCGTACAGGCTGAGCCTGATGCCATGCTGCTAGTGATTGGCGAAGCGCCTAAGAACTCCCTTGGTGCAGGCATCCAGACGGTGGAAAGCATTCAGGATCAGGCAGAACAGTCAGGAGTCGCAGAGTACATCAAATTTCTCGGCGTCATCACTGACCAGGACTTATTGGCCACGGCCTACGAAGCTGCCGATGTGCATGTGTTTCCCGTGCGCCATATCCCCGATGACCCGGAAGGCTTTGGCATGGTTGCCATTGAAGCTGCGGCACATGGATTACCGACAGTGGCTTTTGCTACTGGCGGGATAGTGGATGCAGTATCGGAAAACCTATCTGGCACACTGACTCCCTCGGAAGACTACGCCGCACTTTCGGAACAGATCATAAAAATACTGCACACAGATACACACTCCCCCGGCTCGTGCAAAGACTTCGCGGCACAGTTTGCATGGGGGAAATTCGGAGAAAACCTTAGAGAAACACTGAGTTTTTATCCGGCAGGGGTAAACAAGCCACCCCATTTGAAGGACTAACTTGGCGGAGGGGTTCCGCTGGTGGTGCCTCGAGCGATACCCCATGCCCGTTCCAGCGCATACAACGGGAGAAGGCTACGCTGCCGTAGTGACCGAACCAGCGCACGCAGCACGAGCATAGAAACACGCACCACTGCCAACGCTCGCTGCTCGCTCACTCTTTCCGCAAGCACGTTGCTCAATAGCAAATGAGCCAACGCCGTGCGCTCTTCATAGAATGGCGATCCCCGCATAGCAGTCGCCGAACCCTCGTGCTCCACCCATACGGCACCAACATGGGAAATATGTGCTCCCAGCCGATGCAAGTGCCAACCCAAAGCAATTTCCTCCCCATACATAAAAAACTGCTCATCAAAAAGGGAGGAAACGGACATACGATCAAGCGCGACAAGCATGCAACAACCCCGAGGCACTTCAAAAGTCCCGGGCCATCGACGACTCGTCAATAACGCAAGCCAGCGGTGATAGTAGACTCGCCCTAATGGCCGCCCGGCATGCATGAGCGAGGGGAAGGCAATGCAAACATCCGGAGCGGCATCCAACGCGGCATCCAATGCCGAGATCACCTCGCCTCCCGGTAAAGCATCGTTATTTATCAGCAATACGCGATCAGAAACACGGTGGCGAAGCCCAAGATTAACTCCCGCAGCGAAACCCAGATTGGCGCCAGCATCTAAAATCCGCACGCGGTCATCATCAGCGAACGCCTCTACAAGCAACGCGCGAGTGACGCCATTGTCCGCGCTATTGTCGACAACCTGTGCGACTGGCACACCCTGCCCGAGTAGCGCCTTGACGCACGCGATCGTACGATGCGAGGAGCGATATTCAATCACCAGCGCCTGCAACCGCGTACTCATCGTACCCCCCGTGTCGCCACAACCACCAACTCCTCTGCGGCGTATACCGACAAGCTTGCGGCCAAGTCGATCAATAACGCCAATGGTTCAACCACCCAGGCGTGGCGGCCCAGAGCAATCGCTCGCTCGCCGCTTGCACGCAGTCGCTTGGCGGAGCCACGGCCACGTTTCAGAAAACGTACCTCATCAAACCCCGCCTCACGCAAAAGGGATGCGAGCGCCGATGGAGACAGCATCACTAGATGCCTTGGTGTTTCGAGTGGTTGCCAGGCATCACCATACAAATGGTGCCCCATACCTGAAATATTCGGCGTAGCAATCCACAGGCGCCCTCCAGGGCGGAGCCGGCTATGGCAATCCGCAAGCAAAGCTCGAGGATCATGCACATGCTCCACAACGTGAGCCATCGTAATCACGTCGAACACGCCGGGTACATTACCGAGCGACGCATACACATTCACACGAGAAGACTGGCGCGCTACGCCTGCCGCTGTCGGATCTGGCTCGACACCCTCTACGTCCCAGCCAGCCTCACCAGCACGCTGCAGAAACCCCCCACTCCCACAACCCAAGTCCAGCAAACGCCCACCTCCGCGCGGTAGATGGCGCAAGTGATAATCGAGTTGTTGCCGAAGCGGCCATGCCAATAAAGCAACCAGCACCATCCATGCCGCACCCGGCGTACCGATTCCATAACGGCGTGCAAGGTAATCACGAGCAACACTCTTGAGCAAACCCCGCCCCTCAAGCACCGCGTTCTCTGCAAGAGGGGGTTGGTGCGTATAGTAAGAACCATAGGCTTTCGGTAACGCCGCCGGAGTGGGGCGCGGATTCAGTAACAAACTGCCACAGCCCGTACAATCCACCATGGACCAAGTTCCCGGCACGCCCTCTTCGAAATCGACCAACCCCGTGTATGCACTGAGCAAACGCTCGTCACCACAGACAGGGCACGCACTGAGACGCTCTAGATCACCGTCTACCCACACAGCTTTATTTTCCCTGCCTGGCAATGACAACGATCTCTTCGGAGAGAGCTGGAAACCATGACCCCAATACATCAATTACAAACGCGATAAGCGCGCCCCCGCCTGCAGGCCCTCCATTACGGCGGCGCGCATAATCCACTGATGGGAGGATTGAACTGCGCGCACCTCTTCCACGACGTATCAAGCGCACATCTTCATAGCCGGCAGCCTGGAGCATGGCAACAACCTGATAAGGTGGCGGCAAGAACAAGTGGCGCGGTGGATCCAGAGAAAACCAGTTGCGCCCGAACACAAGGTGACCGAACCCAGAGGGATTGGGCAGACTCATCCACAGCGTACCGCCCGGCCGCAGCCAAATGCGCATCCGACGCAACGCCTCATCAGGCGCATGCAAATGCTCGAAAACATGCGAAAGAGTAATTTGATCGAACAGCGCCTCCGGCGCGAACTCCTCAATCGAACAGCTCGCCACCTCAAGCCCCTCCTGCCGCGCCCCTGTTGCTGCGAGGGGATCAGGCTCAATACCCTGTACCACCCAACCCGCAGATCGAGCCCTCAGGAGGAAAGCACCATTACCGCACCCAACATCCAGCACACGACCGGGCTTGGTCGGTAAATGACGGAAGAAGTAGTCAAGCTGCTGACGAAGCGGCCATAACAAGGGGACAATCCAGCGACCTATCCAACTCGCAGGATATCGCGCGGTCCCAAAACGCGCATTAAGGTAGCCATTGGCCAATCGCCATACCCGCGAAGAACCATTGTCACGCGAGTTTGCATTCTCACCACTGACGTGGGTCACATAGTCATCTGGATAGGCACGACCAATCGTTGCCGGGGTAGGCCGCGGGTTCAAGTGGAGCGAGCCGCACGCCGCACAAGCCAGATACCCCCAGCCCCCCGGCAAGCCCCCCAAAAGATCCTCAAGCCCCTCATGGCAGACCGCGAATCGCGTACCACCACACGCCAAACAGACCGTGACCTGCTCAAGATCTGCCTTGCTCCATTCAGCCCCACCTTCATCGCCACCTGCTTGACTCTCATGCATCACTGAAGCCTCCAACTGACCTCAACTCGTTTAGAGCGAGAATAAAAAATACTGCCATGGCAATCGCAGCGCAGGCCTCGGCAAGAAGACAACCAAGCATTACACCTCCGATACCCAGTACCGGGTATGCCAGAAACGCTACCGCAGCCAGGATCGCAAGGCTGCCCATATCTAACAGCGCCCTTACCAACGGCAGTCCGACAGCAATTAATGCCGTGGCAGCCACTTGACGGAGCCCTATGAGCACAACCATACCTGCCAACCCTTGCATCCATGTCCATGCGTCCGGATAGAGCTTGAAACTACCTGGGGGGTATAGCGCCAAACAGACATACAGCAGCACCATCAGCACCGCACCGATAACCGCGACAGCAAGCAAGACCGCGATAAACGAACGCCTTAAGCGAACGACATCGCACTGCGCGACAGCCTCGACCCAGCGCGGCAGCATTGTGGCCGCCAATGCCGTAGCTGGCATAGCTAATGCCGAACACACGCGGTACGCCATTGCGTAGTACCCCGCCTGTTGAAGCCCCATAATACGAACCACCAAGGGCTTATCGAGCTCACTTGAAGCTAGAGCGGCACCTCCCATTGCTGCGTACCGCCATGCGGCAATAAATGTACTCATAACAGGAAAAGTAGGTCGCCATTTCAACGCAGCGACCCGAGTAACCCAGATGAGCATGGCGAATGCAGACAAGGCACCTACCACGACGTGAATGAGCAAATAGCTCTCTAGCATGGATTCTGCGTTGACCACGTGAATCATGCACAGCCCCGCAGATATCGCGCGAGCAACCGTCAGTACTGCCGGCAAGCCGGCAGCAATACTAATACGGCCAATTGAGTGCCCCCACAGCCCTGCCGACTGAACAAGCGAGGCAATCAACACTTCAACAACCATGAAAACAATTGTCACACCTAGAGATACCACTCCCCCCAGCCACCAATAGAGCAACAAGGCTCCTGCGATAGCCAGCGCCGGACCAATGACGACCAGAGCGCCAAGCGCTTCACACCAAAGATCTCCATTCTTGATTGACGAATGCGCATCAGCAAAGAAAAGGTAGGGAATACCGAAGGGGGCTACCAATGAGCAAATCGCCGACACGGCAAGCAACGAAGCGAGCCAACCAAAGTCCTCGGCCGGGAGTTGCTGTACGAGCAGCCAGACCCACAAGGCCAAGGCGAAGACTCGCACACTCATCCACGCCCCGCCTGATAGCGTGTCTTTCGCAAGAGTAGCGAGTCTGGGCATCCAGGTCACAGAGCGCCCGACCGACCGAGCACGCCATCCCGAACACCTGCAACCATATTGCTTAACTGTGCCAGACGCTGTGGCCCAGCAAGTGCGAAAACTACCGCAGTCAAACCCAGCTTGACTATCGCCCACGCTTTCCAAATACACGGAACGTGAGATCGACGGAGTAACAGCACCGCATTGCGAAAAAGGTAACGGTGCCTATGTGGCGAGCGCACAGGCCAAACCCGCCAACCGAACATCCATAACCGTGTAGTTCGATCTCCCATACGGTGCAGAAAAGAAGCCTCTGGCACGCCGTACAACCGATGACCAGAAGCCAGCAGGCGGAACGACCAGTCAGTATCAACATGGTCAATAAACAAACCTTCGTCCATCCCCCCTAAAGACAGCGCAAGGTCAAGGGCCATGAACGTGCCACTCCCATTGAGGCACTCACAGGACACCGGAGCACCATCAACGGGAATAACACGCGCCCAACGCCAGCCTACAACTCGATGGAAACCATGCTGCACACCTGATACAGGGTCACGTAACAACGGCCCAACGGCCCCTACGGGATACCCGCTTTCCACCAGAACAGTGTGTGCATCAGCCAAGGCATTAGCCGAGCCTGGCAGCGGCTCGCTGTCCTGATCCAGCAGCAATACATGAGTGCAGTTGCCGCGGGCAGCCAGATATTCCATGCCGCAGTTCTGCGCAGTCGCCAATCCCAGGTTAGCACCAAGGCGCAACACTTCGACACCTGGGAAGTTTGCAACCGCCAGCTCTATAAACGTCCACTCGTCATCTGAAGTACCGTTATCAACCACCAGCCGAAGCCAATCATCCGGTAGAGCCCGCAGTTGACTCAAAACAAGCGCGGGATCCGGATGGAATGTCACAGTGATCGATGCGCAGCGCATTAATGTCTCCACAGGAAATGTGCCGCGCCTAATTTATTATCAAGATCAAGAATACGCAGCGAACACCCATGCACGATGAAACTCCCGCTAAAGCACGAATTCATTTTTTAAGTCGGATATCGACCTACATCACTTCGTATCCTTGTACATCAACGCCGTGATCTGCTCCGAGATCAGCCCCATCAAGAACACCATCACCGCCCCACTGTAAAGCAAGGCACTCATATTGGTGAAGCGACCAAAGCTGTACAGCGTATAGCCATACCAACCCGAGGCCAGCATGAACATGAGCAAAGCCACCGGGGCAAATATTTTCAACGGTGAATATAAAGTGCCGATCTTGAAGATGATGAGCAAAAAGCGCGAACCGTCGCGCAGCAGGCGAATATGGCTTTTGCCGATACGCTTAGCTGCATGAATCGGCATATAAGCCACCGAATAGCCCGCACGGAAAAAGGCCATGGTGCTGGTAGTCGGGTAGGAAAAGCCGTTGGGTAACAGATAAAGGAACTCGCGAAACTTATCCGCCCGTACAGCACGGAAGCCGGACGTCAGATCTTCAACCCGATGCCCCGTCATCCAACTTGCGAGGCGGTTGTACAGGCCGTTGGCAAGTCCTCGTCCCATGCTGGCTTGCGAACCTTTTTGACGCGCCCCCACGACCATGTCGTGTCCCTGCTCGATCAACGCCAACAGGCGGGGAATATCCGCTGGATCATGCTGGCCGTCGGCATCCATAAACACGATGATCTCGCCACTGGCGGCACGCGCGCCACTTTTAATCGCCGCTCCATTGCCTTTGCTGTAAGGGTGCAGCACCACTCTGGCCCCGGCTGCTTCAGCAACCGCTGCTGTGCTGTCAGAGGAACCATCATTGACCACAATCATTTCGGCATCCGGGTAGTACTGTCGAATGCCCGCCACGGTTGCACCGATGGCTAACGCTTCGTTTTTGGCGGGGAGGACGATGCTTATATTCATGGTGCTTCCGTAGCAGGGCTCTCGGTTTTTATGGCCTCTTTCAGGGCGCTTTCCAGATTGGCTATATCTCGCTCATAGGAGATACGCGAACGCTTCAGCTTGCGCGAGTCCTGCTGTGCCAACACTTGGGCGGCTTGCTTGAGCAGGGCTAATGCCTCTTTTGGGTGTCCGCTAGACGCCACTTCTGCAACCATGGCAAAGGCTGCGTCGGCTTCCTGGTATCGGCTCATCGCCAGGCTGTAATACTCATAAGCTTGGGCAGTATCACCAAGATGCAGGTAAAGCCGGGCACGCAGGTAAGCCACCAAGCGAATATACAAGGGAAATTGGTTGTAGACAGTGCTGCTATCCATCGCATCCAATAAATTCAAGGTGTAGCGAACATACTCTGGCGAGCCACTTTCCAGCACCGTTTCAACAATGGTACGCATGCCTTTCACAGTTTGTGCATCAAACTGCTGCACCTTGAGCCGCTCTCCGGCTTGAATAAAGTCCTCCCCTGAAGCCGCTCCTACATATATTTTTTGCAGCAGGAGACGGACAGTTAGCAGTGAGCTATGGGACAGTCGCTCACTTTGCGCTAGTAAATACTCGTTAGCTTTCTCGTACTGCCCATCATTCATGTAATAAGCCGCCATACTGTTGATGGCGCGCGGCGATTCAGTGGCACCCTGCATCCAGTACAGCTCCAGTTTTTCGGTATCACTCCAGAGCGATGCGCGCAACCAAGTCATGGAAGCCAAAATACCAAGTATGGCAACAGCAATGACTGGCAGCAGCTGGAAGCGACTACTCAAGATCACGCAGTAATAGGCCAGCGGTAGAAATAGAAACAGGGCGGCCAAATGGTTACGGTGCTCAAAATACAACTCCAACCCAACCACTGTGGATTCCATCAGGTGAGCCGCAAAGAAAAACAGAATAGCCAGACTGATCAGAGGTGCCTTTTTACGCAGCAGGAAGGCAAACACAACCAGTGCCAACAGAAAAATAATGGCAAAAAAAGTACTAACCGGCTCAAACAAGCCTTTGGAGATAACATAACCATCCTGATACAAACCATTGCCTTCAATCCTGGGCACAAACAGATGCAGCAGATACTCGCAGACAATGCGGGCTTCGGTTAGTAAGCGTTCAGGCTGATTGAAATTACGGCTGGGCCACGGACTGTCAGCAAAATCAATGTAGCGGGCCAGCAGAATGGCGATAGCAACGGAGGGAAGCCAGAGAAATACTGCCCGCCACTGCCAGGCCGGCTTGCCATGCTTTGGCAGACAGAACTCAATAACCAGAATAAGCAACGGCAGCAAGGCACCGTTTTCCTTGCTGAGCAAGGCCAGAAGCGTGCCCGCACCAACGGCAAGGGTCATCAATAAATAGGCGCGCTTGGGCGTTTGATGTAGTTGCAAACGCGCATACAGATATAAAACAATTCCCGCCAGGCAGAACAACGTGGCCAGTTGCGCCATGCGCTGTACCACATACAGCGTGGTGGACACCATATAAGGGTGCAACACCCAGAATGCACAGGCCAATACAGCAATCCATTGTGCCTGACGCTCACTATCGAGCTTGAGATTGCGCATTAATAACAGCGTTGCCCAACACAGCAACAAGCCGCACAGCATATGAATCAACAGATTGGTGTATTTGAACCAAGGCGCGTAACTTGGCCAGGTATTGTCATCCAACAAAAAACTGGCTAGCGATAGAGGGCGCCCTGTTGGGCCGGACCAGCCACTAAACACAAAAGCATGAAAAGTTTCCCAATTGATTACGCCACCGAAATCCTCCATCGCATCTAGGTTAGGATGGTCGTCAAATAAGAAGCCTCCACTCAGGCCAGGCCAATAAACAAAGCAAGTGCTTAACAGCACTACAAATAATAAAAAACCCGGTCTAACCATGACTATATTCTTAATAATAAAAGGGCGATGCTTATAAATAAGCATCGCCTCATTTTTAAACTACGCTATTAGCGGCAGTTCGAAGGAATGAACTTTGGATCGATGGAGCCACGTTTGCACTTCCAGCGGATGCCACCAGCATTAGTACTCGCGCTCAACATGAGGGTCGCACCTTCGGCCACTTTATTGTTATAAGTGATGGTGATTTGGCCACCAGCAACACCAACACTAGTAACAGCATTACCTGTGATCGACGCACCGTCAGCCAGCCCAGCGGAGGCATTGCCCGCAGGAAAACGATTGTTGGTGGACAAGAACTCGGATACGGAAGCCTTAGCACCACCGGCAAGGCTCAGGCCTTCGGAAACGTGAGAACGCTTGGTGTAATCCTGGTAAGCCGGCAGCGCGATGGCAGCCAAAATACCGATGATCGCAACCACGATCATCAATTCAATCAGGGTAAAGCCTTTCTGCAGTTGAGCTTTCATAGAAACATCTCCATTAGTGTGTGTAGGTCGACGACCTACATATGACAATGCAGCTCGCATGCCAACTCCCAATGCACCTGCAATCTAGGCTTCTGGATAAAATCCACCAGACAGCCATCATCACAACACCGACACTAACTGCCATTTTTTGTCACCTCGCACCCTCGCGTTTGGCACACCCTTGCCAACTAGGCTATAAGTAAGGCTAGCTTATGGAGCCTGCAATGAACGACAGCGTGACCCTCACCGGCCTGGCCCGGCAAATGGTGTTAGCCGAACTGCTGGATGAAAAAACCGCCCAGCAGGCGCAAAGCCAAGCACAGCGCAACAAGCTCTCGCTCGTTACCTACCTGGTGCAGAACAAGCTGGTTAAAAGTCGCGTGCTGGCAGAGCTGGCCTCGGAGCAATTTGGCGTCTCCTTCGTTGATCTCAATGCCATCGACAAGGAAACCCAGCCTAAGGACCTCGTGAGCGAAAAGCTGGTGCGCCAGCACCGTGTTTTACCGCTGTGGCGGCGTGGCAATAAGCTGTTCTTAGCTGTATCAGACCCCACCAACCACCAAGCCGTCACCGACGTGCAATTCAGTACCGGCCTGAACACCGAAGCGATTTTGGTGGAGGACGATAAGCTGGGCGATGCCATTGACAAGTTCTTCGATTCTGCCGTCAGCGGCATGGAAGACCTAGGTGATGTCGATCTGGACGACCTGGACGGCCTGGACGCTCAAGCCGTTAGCGACGACACCCCCGATGGCGGCGAAGGCAACGCGACCGACGACGCACCGGTGGTGCGTTTTGTGAATAAAATGCTGCTTGACGCGATAAAGAAGGGGTCATCCGACCTGCACTTTGAACCCTATGAAAAAGCCTACCGCGTGCGCTTTCGTACCGACGGTATCTTGCAGGAAATCGCCCGCCCGCCCATCCAGCTTTCCCCGCGTATTTCTGCGCGGCTTAAGGTGATGGCCGGTTTGGATATTTCCGAACGGCGCAAACCGCAGGACGGGCGCATTAAAATGCGCATTTCCAAAAGCAAGTCCATCGATTTTCGCGTGAGCACCTGCCCCACCTTGTGGGGTGAAAAAATCGTAATGCGGATTCTGGACTCCGCCAGCGCACAAATGGGCATTGATGCGCTTGGTTACGAAGAGTCGCAGAAGGAGCTGTATATGTCGGCGCTTAAACAACCGCAGGGGATGATTCTAGTAACCGGCCCCACCGGCTCGGGCAAAACCGTGTCGCTTTACACCGGCCTCAACATTCTCAATACCGTGGATGTGAATATCTCCACCGCCGAAGACCCGGTGGAGATCAACCTAGAAGGCATCAACCAGGTTAACGTTAACCCCAAGCAGGGCATGGACTTTACCGCCGCGCTCAAGTCCTTCCTGCGTCAAGATCCGGACATCATCATGGTCGGTGAGATACGCGACCTAGATACAGCCTCCATTGCCATTAAAGCTGCGCAAACGGGCCACATGGTGATGTCTACCCTGCACACCAACAGCGCGGCAGAAACCCTCACCCGCCTGCGCAACATGGGCGTACCGTCTTTTAACATCGCCACCTCGGTCAACCTGATCATCGCTCAGCGCCTCGCACGTAAGCTGTGCAACAGCTGCAAAAAGGAAGTACAGATCCCCCGTGAGGCGCTAACTGAGGAAGGTTTTCCCGAAGATCAGATCGGTAAATTCAAGCTTTACGCACCCATAGGCTGTGAAAACTGCAACGGTGGTTACAAAGGCCGTGTCGGGATTTATGAAGTGGTTAAAAACACGCCTGCCCTACAACGGATTATCATGGAGGAAGGCAACTCTATTGACATATCTATACAGATGCGCAAAGACGGCTTTAACGACCTGCGAACCTCAGCCCTGCTGAAGGCCATGCAAGGCGTCACCAGCCTGGCAGAAGTGAACCGCGTGACAAAGGACTAACCGATGGCCGTTAAAGCAGCAAAAACCAGCACATTTGCCTGGGAAGGCACCAATAAGCAGGGTGCGAAGGTAAAGGGTGAGATAGGCGGCCAAAATCCTGCCCTAGTCAAAGCTCAATTGCGCAAGCAGGGCATCAACCCGACCAAGGTGCGTAAAAAATCCGTCTCACTTTTCAGTGCCGGCAAAAAAATTAAGCCCATCGATATTGCGTTGTTTGCACGGCAGATGGCCACCATGATGAAGGCCGGCGTGCCGTTGTTGCAGTCTTTCGACATTATCGCGGAGGGGCTGGACAACCCCAACATGCGCAAGCTAGTTGAGGACATTAAACAGCATGTGGCCGCCGGTAATAGTTTCGCCTCCTCCCTACGCACACGTCCCGTGTACTTTGATGATTTATTCTGCAACTTGGTAGACGCTGGCGAACAAGCCGGTGCACTGGAAGACTTGCTCGACCGGGTGGCCACCTACAAAGAAAAAACCGAAGCGCTTAAAGCCAAAATCAAAAAAGCAATGAACTACCCAATTGCAGTAGTGGTAGTCGCAGTCATTGTTTCAGCTATCCTGCTTATTAAAGTGGTGCCGCAATTTGAGTCAGTTTTCGCCAACTTTGGGGCGGAACTCCCGGGCTTTACTCAATTTGTTATCGGTATTTCCCAAGGGTTACAGAAATGGTGGCTGATAATTTTAATTGTTTTTTTTGGTGTTTTCTTTGTACTTGGTGAAGCAAAGAAACGCTCTGAAGGCTTTAGAAACTGGATTGACCGAGTAGCACTAAAAGCCCCTGTGGTCGGCGATATTATCTATAAGTCTTCTGTAGCACGTTATGCGCGCACCTTGGCCACCACCTTTGCCGCGGGCGTACCTTTGGTTGAGGCGCTGGATTCGGTAGCAGGCGCAACCGGCAATATCGTCTTCAAAACCGCGGTACAAAAGATCAAGGGCGATGTCAGTTCTGGCATGCAATTGAACTTCTCCATGCGCACCACCGGGGCATTCCCGTCTATGGCCATTCAGATGACCGCCATTGGCGAAGAATCCGGTGCGCTGGATATGATGCTGGACAAAGTGGCCAGCTATTACGAAGCCGAAGTGGATAATGCGGTGGATGGCCTGACCAGCCTGATGGAACCGCTGATTATGTCGGTACTTGGGGTTCTGGTCGGTGGTTTGATCATTGCGATGTACCTGCCAATTTTCCAACTGGGTGCTGTTGTTTAAACCATGCCTATTGTCGATTTTTTGGCCAGCCATGTGCTGGCCTCCGTTTTATGCGCCCTGCTGGTTGGCCTGTTAATAGGCAGCTTCCTCAACGTTGTGGTGTATCGCTTGCCGATTATGATGCAGCGCGATTGGCGTGAGCAGGCGCGGGAGATTTTGCAGTTGCCTGCTGAGCCTGAGGCGAACACCTTTAATCTGGTATTGCCCAACTCACAATGCCCGCACTGCGGCCATGAAATTCGGCCATGGGAAAACATCCCGCTGTTTAGCTACCTGTTTTTGCGCGGCAAGTGCTCCAACTGCAAAGCACCGATTAGCCTGCGCTACCCGGCGGTGGAATTGGCCTGCGGCCTGCTGTCGGCGTATGTGGCTTGGCATTTTGGCTTTACTTGGCAGGCGGGTGGCATGCTGGTGCTGACCTGGGGCTTGCTTGCAATGAGCCTGATTGATGTTGACCACCAATTGCTGCCGGATTCACTGGTACTGCCACTGCTTTGGCTGGGCTTGATCGTCAACAGCGTTGGCTTGATCACCGACCTGGAAACAGCGCTATGGGGCGCGATAGCCGGTTATTTAAGCCTGTGGTCGGTGTATTGGCTGTTTAAGCTGGTCACGGGCAAGGAAGGTATGGGCCATGGCGACTTTAAACTGCTGGCGATGCTCGGTGCCTGGGGCGGCTGGCAGGTTTTGCCGCTGACCATTTTGCTGTCTTCTCTGGTGGGGGCGGTGTTGGGCACCATCATGCTACGTATGCGCCATGCAGAAACCAGCACGCCGATCCCCTTCGGGCCTTACCTGGCAATCGCCGGCTGGATTGCCTTGCTGTGGGGTGAGCAGATCACCACCCGCTACCTGCAGATTGCAGGATTCTAATCGGGTCGCCGGCCGCTGCGCTCAACGCTGTCAATCAGCATCCAAAACTTTCCAGGCAACAGCGTCCAAAAGTTTCCAGTTGCTCAGGTGCTTTTCACCGCCTTTTTGCGTTGCTTGAAGCGGAATGAGTCGTTGCCGGTTTCGAGGATGTCGCAGTGGTGAGTGATGCGGTCGA
>CAMCJM010000012.1 GCA_945874835.1 Pseudomonas synxantha
GTGATTGTCCGGCAGCCAGTCTTCGATGGAAGGCGGCAGCAGGTAGCTGGTGTGGCGATCAACTGGGCGGAAACGGCTCATGCTGGGTCTCGCTGAGGGCAGGCCGCTATCATCGCAGAAAACCATAGGAAAGCCCGACAGGCTGCTAGAGAGGCAGCAGAGAAAAGTCATCCCCTTCGGACAGATTGAAATTATCGTTTTTCAATAAGTTTTTCCTTGACTGAATATCGTAAAACGATAAACATTCGCCCATCTACATATTGATAAACAATAAACTCAAAGCCATTTCGCCAGCGGAATGGCCCCACCATGAGGTTCATGATGAGAACGACCAAACTCGAGCGCCTGAGCGTTCTGATCGAGTGGCTGCTGCTGTTTGCCCTGCTCGCCACCCCCACCATTACCCTGATGGAGACCTGGTCCCACCTGTTGGGCGGCAATGACCTGCTGCAAGAGGAGCTCAACCAGATCATCCACAGCAGCGGCTCGCACATTCTCAACGGCGTGCCGCTGGCCAATGGTGAAACGCCGTCCCTCGACCTCGTCCCGCAGCCCCCCTTACCATGGCCGACTATCCGCTGCGCACCGCCAACCGGCTGCTCGGCACCCTGGTGCAGTTGCTGCCGGATCTGGTCTTCATGCTGATGCTGTGGCAACTGCGCCAGCTGTTTCGTGGCTACCGCCACGGCCTGCTGTTCACCTTCGAGCAGATCCGCCGCTACCGGCTGATCGGTGTGCTGCTCTGTGTATCCTTCCTGGTCGAGCTGATCCAGACCCCCTTGCTCGATACCGTCCTCACCATGAGCGGCCCCGAGATACATGGCTCCGTCTCTATCAGCTCGTCCGATTTCCGGCTGCTGCTAGCGGGACTCATCGTACTGGCGCTGGCACTGGTGATGCGCGAGGCCAAACTGCTGGCCGACGAACAGCAACTGACGGTGTAAGGGGAGCCTATGTCTATCATCATCCGGCTCGATGCCCTGCTGGCCGAACGCAAGATGACCGCCCGCGAACTGGCCCAGCGCATCGACATCACCGAGGCCAACCTCTCGATCCTCAAGAATGGCCACGCCAAGGCGGTGCGCTTCTCCACTCTGGAGGCCATCTGCCGTGAACTCAAATGCCAGCCCGGTGATCTGCTGGGCTACGAGCAGGAGCGCTAACCCCCTTATGAGTCGTCATCTCACCCTGTTTGCCCTGTGGCTGCTGCCACTGTGGGCCTGCGCCGCCGATGGCACGAGCGGCCCCCGCTACCTTATCGAACAAGGCGCCAGCGCCAATGTGCTGCAAGTGCACCTCAGGATGCAGGGCGAACCCCCTTTTATCCTGCTCCCCGGCCGCCAGTTGCCGGGCGCAGTGCAACGACGGTTTCCCCCGCGCTGGTCTGCCTTGCAGACAATCAGCCGGTTGCCCTCAACCAGCCCTTCTCTTGCAAGGAGATCGGCTGGCAGATCACTCTCACACCGGCTCCGGCACTGGGGGCGGATGCCTCGGCCCAACAGTCGCTATTGTTTGCCCCCAACCAGTGGCTATTGACCGAGTGGGGCAATCTGGTACGCCAGTTTGGGAGCCGCAGAGGGGAGGTCTGCCTGCCGGATGGCCGCTGCCAACCGCTGCCAGATGTCAACCAGCCGCCGCTGATCCTGCCATTTGGCCTGGAAACTGTGCCCGTCAACAAATCAGCTCCGCGGCTGGTATTGAGCCGTGATGAGACCGCCAATCAGCTCGATCTGCCTGCCCTGCAGCAGCAACTGAATGACATCATCGACTATCTGGCCTTCCAACTCGATGTCGCTCCGCCCACTCACCCGTGGCAACTGGTGTGGCTGGGGCGAGATGTGGCGACCCGCTCCCTCGGCGGCGCCGCCGGAGATCAGGTGTTTGTCGCCAACTACCCCACCGATGCTGGCAAAACGACGCCACAGGATCCCCTGCGCCTGCTGCGCACCTCGGCCCATGAGGCGGTGCACATCCTCAGCGCTCGCCACTCTGCTCAACAGCCCACTTGGGTCAACGAGAGCCTCGCCGAGTACCTCGCCATCAAGGCGTTGCGCCGCTTTCGGCTGCATCAGGTCACGGCCGTCAACGAACTGGCCGAGCGGGGCAAACAGCTGCCCCATAGCGAGAGCGGCCTCTATCGGGCAGCCCGCGAGGTGCTGGCTGGCGATCGCTCCTACTACCCGCTCTTTTACGTCAAGGGGAGCGCCTTCTGGGAAGCGCTGGAGCGGGAGCTGCAACACAATGACGTCACCTTGGCACGACTGCTCCCCCAACTGAGCTGGCTGCCAGATGGCCGCTTTGATGCCGCCTCCAATGAGCTGCTTGCAGGCACCATCGGCTCGGATACCTGGCGCCGCCTCAGCCGCCGCTATCTTGGCGAGCAGCAGTAACGCCGCAAACCGCCGCAAAAGGGAGAGCCACGGCTCTCCCTTTTGCTATGTGGTGATTCAGATAGGTCGATGTCAGACCGGGTCATTACGCTACGCAGGCGGTGCAAAGGGGCGCAGCCGCAGGAAGGACACCGGCAACACCACCAGCACCACCAGGAAGAAGATGCCGCCGCCAAGGGGCTCGAACAGCACGCCACATGCTTTGGGGCAGTTGGGTTGTGCGATGGCTTTGCTGAGATTAAGCGTATGTATGTGTCGCCGCAGGCGCGGGCCAGGGGGTGGTGCGGGGCATCATTCAGGCATTGGAAGCGGCGGCTTTGACTGCGGGGTACAGCGTGCTAACGCTTGAAACGGGGCGTTATCAATCGGCGGCTTTAATGTTTTATAGCCAGCAGGGCTATGCACGTTGCGGGCCTTTTGGCAGTTACCTTGAGCATCCGTTGAGCGTGTTTATGACCAAGACGCTGGCTTGATCTGCGCTGCAGTCGCGGGTGCGAACTGCCGACTTTTGCGCGACGTTGTACCCGTCCGTACCCATCGTCGGCCGAGGCATTGATCGTCTGGGGAGAAAGCGTGGACACCCTAGGGCTGAGACTTGAACCGCGCACTTGAGGTAACGTGCCATTTTTGTGGAGCCTGAGCATGCCTGTTAGCCGTTATTTATCTTTCGCGTTACTGCCCTTTCTTGCCAGCTGTCAGGTGTTTACTGAGCAGCCGGAACAGCCCGAGACGCCGCACACTCGCCTACAAGGTGAGCTGAGCCTAAATGCGGGGCAACTGCGTTTTCGCCCTTGCCAGGAACAGCGTCAGTTTGTGTTGGAAGATACCGGCGCACTCGGTTTAAGCCGTGATGCAGCCGCGCTGATGAGTGACGGCCACAGCACGCTGTATGTGGATATGCGCGGGCAGCTGCAAGCCAGCGCGCAAAAGGGTATCGACGGGCAATTTCTGCCCAGCCAGGTCTACCGCGTGCAAGCAGAAGGTCACGGCTGCAACGACATCAACTTCGCCCGAACAGTGTTGCGCGCCAGTGGCCATGAGCCGGACTGGAGCATCGCGGTCAGCCGTGAGGGTTTGATCCTCAATCGTCCGGGATTGGAGCCGCAGGCTCTGCCCTACCTCGAAGAGCAATTGCCGGAAGGCCGCTTGAGCCTGAGCAGCGAAGCCAACGGTCAACGTCTCGAATTATGGGTGGCCAAACAACGCTGTGTAGATGGCATGAGTGGCGCGATTCAGCACATGAGCGCCGAACTGCGCCTTAACGGTGAAGTGCTGCGCGGCTGCGCTTACTTGGGTGGCGCACGCAACGACTGATACGCCGGTGCCATCGCGCCGATGACTGAGATAGATCAGCCCGGCGCGGGGTGATTGACCTAAGCTGAAAGGGAAGTCAGCCAAAGGAAGATAATCATGCTGCGTATTGCCATTAACGGCTATGGACGGATCGGTCGCTGCCTGGTGCGCGCCTTGTATGAGCGCAACCTTGACCAGCAGATCCAGCTTGTTGCGATTAACGATCTGGGTGAGCAAAGCACCCTCGCCCACCTCACACGTTTCGACTCCACCTTCGGCCGCTTTCCCGGTCAGATTGAACTGCACGGCAACGCGTTGCAGGTTAACGGCCAGCCCATTCAGCTGCTGCGTGAAGCGGAGGTCAGTCACCTGCCGTGGCATACGCTCGGGCTGGATGCGGTGCTGGAATGTTCGGGCAAGTTGAAAAAACGCCCCCAGGTCGAACAGCATCTGGCCGCTGGCGCTCCACGCGTACTGCTCTCGCACCCGCTGGACAGCGCCGATTTAACCGTGGTCTACGGCGTCAACCATCACCTACTGGACACGCAACAGATTGTCTCCAACGCCTCTTGCACCACCAATTGCCTCGCACCGTTGGTCAAGGTGCTGCATGAGGCCGTGGGTATTCGCCAGGGGTTGGTCAACACCATCCACGCTTATACCAATGACCAGAACCTACTGGATAAAACCCACAGTGACCTGTACCGCGCCCGCGCAGCGGCCTTGTCGATGATTCCGACCAGCACTGGCGCGGCCAAGGCCATTGGCTTGGTGATGCCGGAGTTGGCCGGTCGCCTCGACGGGTTGTCGATTCGTGTACCGACGCCGAATGTGTCGCTGGTTGACCTGAGCTTTACCTGCGAACGCCCCGCCAGCCGTGAGGCGATCAATGCGGCGCTGGTGCACGGCGCGCAGCAGATGCCGCCGGGGGTGATGGAGTGCAACGAACTGCCGCTGGTCTCCAGCGACTTCAACGGCTACCCGGTGTCGTGCGTGGCGGATCTCAACCACACCCGCGTGCAGGGCGATTTGGTCAAGGTGCTCGCCTGGTACGACAACGAGTGGGCCTTCGCTAACCGTATGCTGGATGTGCTGTTGGCCTGGGTTAAGCATTAACAGCATCGTCAACGCGCGGACGCCGACAATCGCGCCACACAAGCGAACGACGCTTATTCGCGCGTATAATCGCCGCCTTTTACAAAGCTGCCGGGTTGCCTCCGGCCCTGAAAGTGGACCGCACCATGCTACGCATCACCGAACTCAAGCTGCCGCTCGATCACAGCGAAGACGCCCTGCGCCCGGCCATTGTCCAGCGTCTTGGCATTGCCGACAGCGAGTTGCTCGACTTCACCCTGTTCAAGCGCAGCTACGACGCGCGCAAAAAATCCACTGAAATGCACTTCATCTACACCCTCGACTGCCAGTTGAGTGATGAAGCCGCCGCGCTGCAGCGCCTGGCGGATGACCGGCATATCAGTATCACCCCTGACACAGCCTATAAGCCCGTTGGCCATGCGCCGGAATATCTGGCCGAGCGCCCGCTGGTGGTGGGCTTTGGCCCGTGCGGGATTTTCGCAGCGCTGATTTTGGCCCAAGCGGGGCTCAAGCCGATTGTGCTGGAGCGCGGCACCGAAGTGCGCCAACGCACCAAAGACACCTGGGGCCTGTGGCGCAAGAATGTGCTCAACCCGGAGTCCAACGTGCAGTTTGGTGAAGGCGGCGCAGGCACCTTCTCCGACGGCAAGCTTTACAGCCAGATCAAAGACCCTAAACATTACGGGCGCAAAGTGCTGCAGGAGTTTGTTAAGGCCGGTGCGCCGGACGAGATTCTCTACGTCAACAAGCCGCATATCGGCACCTTCCGCCTCACCGGCGTGGTCGCCGCCATGCGTGAAGAAATCAAGGCGCTGGGCGGCGAAGTGCGCTTTCAGCAGCGCGTCAGTGATGTACTGATTGAGGACGCTCAGCTCAAGGGCGTGGTGCTCGACAGCGGCGAGCAAATTCTCAGTCGTCAGGTGATTCTGGCTCTGGGCCACAGTTCGCGTGACACCTTCCGCATGCTGCATAAGCGTGACGTGTTTATGGAAGCCAAGCCGTTCTCGGTCGGCTTTCGGATCGAACACCCGCAGGGCTTGATCGACCGTTCGCGCCTGGGCAAATACGCCGGCCACCCCAAGCTCGGCGCGGCGGATTACAAACTGGTGCACCACGCCAAGAACGGCCGCTCGGTTTACAGCTTCTGCATGTGCCCGGGCGGTACAGTGGTTGCGGCCACCTCGGAGCCGAACCGTGTGGTGACCAATGGCATGAGCCAGTATTCGCGTAACGAGCGCAATGCCAACGCTGGCATCGTGGTCGGCATCACCCCGGAGCAGGATTACCCCGGCGGCCCGCTGGCCGGTGTCGAGTTGCAAGAGCGTTTGGAGTCGCAAGCCTATTTGCTCGGTGGCAGCACCTACGAAGCGCCGGGGCAATTGGTCGGCGACTTTATCGCTGGCAAACCCTCGACCGAGTTAGGCAGTGTCGAACCGTCTTACAAGCCCGGCATTAAGCTGGGTGATCTGGCGTTAGCGCTGCCGGATTTTGCCATCGAGGCCATCCGCGAAGCACTGCCGGCCTTCGGTAAGCAAATTAAAGGGTTTGATATGCATGACGCGGTGCTCACCGGCATCGAAACCCGCACCTCCTCGCCGCTGCGTATCACCCGTGGCGCAGACATGCAGAGCCTGAATGTACGCGGCCTCTATCCGGCTGGCGAAGGCGCGGGCTACGCCGGCGGCATTCTCTCCGCCGGTGTGGATGGCATTCGCGTGGCCGAAGCGCTGATTCGCGACATGCTGGGGATTGCAGAGGCTTGATCCACCGCTGACGCCGAACTTGATCGCCGCTAAAGCGCCTCCCACAGAGCAGCGCAGCATGTAGCCCGGATGTAATCCGGGTAGGTTTGGCTGACGCCTGGATTCCCCGAAGTGAATCGAGCAGCAAAAACTCGCGGCTAATGCCCCGCCTGCACAACTGGCGCTATGTATCAGGCGTGAACGGGGCGAATCGCGCGGCGATGACATCCATCCCCCCGCAGCATGGGTATCGCTGCACTCAACCCATCCTACGAAGCCCGCGCTGCGCCGTTATTGCTGTTGCACGCGCACCAGCGGAGCCACTTCGACCTGCGCGTGCATCTGCTCAACGCCGCCGCCCCGGCGCATGCCGCGTACCGGGCAGGCATCCAGATAGTCCAGCCCCACGGCCAGTTTCAAATGCCGCTCAGGTTTGGCCAGGCAGTTGGTCACGTCAAAGCTGTACCAGGCGTTATCCAGCCAGGCTTCGGCCCAGGCGTGGCTGGCCAGGTGGTCTTCGCTGTCGGTGAACAGGTAACCCGACACATAGCGCGCCGGAATGCCCAAGCTGCGGGCGCAGGCGAGAAAGGCGTGAGCGTGGTCTTGGCACACCCCCCTGCCGCCAGCAAAAGCCTCGCTGGCACTGGTTTCCACGGCCGTGCTACCCGGCTGATAGCTGATATGGGCGTTCAAGGCATGCATCAGGTCGATCAAGCCGGTGCGGTCTTGGCGGCTTTTGCTTAGCAGTTTGGCAAATTCACGCAGGGCTTCGTCGGCTTCGGTCAGGCGGGTGAAGCGCAGAAACGGCAACGCCGACTGGCTTTCATGCTCGGCCTCGCGCGCCTCATCAATTTCAACCTGGCCACGGGCCCCAATGACGATGGACTCGTGCGGCTCGTCCATGGTCAGCACATGCAGAATGTTGCCGTAGGGGTCGAGTTGGGCACGCACCGGGCGTGGCAAGGTCAGCTGCCAGCTGAGCACCTGCTGACGCTCGCTGTCGTGCGGGGTCATGCGCAGGTATTGGATGCTGGTGCGCACCTGATCTTCATAGTGATAGGTGGTGTCGTGGCTGATTGACAGTCTCATGCGACCTCCAGGTAGGACGTTTGGATGGCTTGGCCCAATTGGCGGACCAGCAGGATGAAATCGGTGAGCCAGGCGTGCAGGCCTTCGTCGAGTACTTCGTTGATGCTGGTGTAGCGCAAGCGGGCTTCCAGTTCGGCAGCCAGGCGTTGGGCCGAGCGGCCGTTGTCGCCGGGCAGGCTGGCGAGCATCAGGCTCAACTCATCCATGCAGGCACGCAGCGAGCGCGGTACGTCTGGGCGCAGCAGGAGCAATTCAGAGACTTTGCGCGTGCCGGGCGAGCCCCGGTAAATCTCGGCAAAGGCTTCAAATGAGGACAAGGCGCGCAGCAGCGCGGTCCACTGGTAGTAGCTGCGCGCCGGGCGACCATCGATTTCGTCGATGTCTTCGCCGAGCATTTCGTAGCGCGCGTCCAGCAGGCGCAGGGTGTTATCGGCCCGCTCGATAAAAGTGCCGAGGCGGATAAAGCGGTATGGGTCGCCACGCATGATGGTGCCGAAGGTGGCCCCACGGAACAGGTGCGAGCGCTCCTTGACCCATTCACAAAAACGACTGATGCCGTAACGGCTCAGGCCTTGTTCAGCGATACCGCGAATTTCCAGCCAGGTGGCGTTGATGTTTTCCCACATGTCAGCGGTGATGCGCCCGCGTACGGCGTGGGCGTTGCTGCGCGCCGCCTGCAGGCAGCAGTAGATGCTGGCCGGGTTAGTCGCATCAAGAGCGAAGAAATGCATCATGCGCTCGGCATGCAGCGGGCCGTGGCGCTCCAGGTAGTCATCGAGGGTGCCGGTAATCAGCAGCGGCATGGCCAATTCTTCCAGACCATCGCCCTGCCCGTCCTGTGGCATCAGCGACAGCGAGTAGCTGACATCGAGCATGCGGGCGAGATTTTCCGCGCGTTCCAGGTAGCGCGACATCCAGTACAGATCAGAAGCAGTTCTTGAAAGCATGTTTAATCCTCCACCACCCAGGTGTCCTTGGTGCCGCCGCCCTGAGACGAGTTGACCACCAGCGACCCCTCACGCAGGGCCACGCGGGTCAAGCCGCCGGGGACGATGCGGGTTTCCTTGCCGGACAAGACAAAAGGCCGCAGATCGATATGACGCGGGGCGATGCCACGCTCGACAAAGGTCGGACAGGTGGACAGGCACAAGGTCGGCTGAGCGATATAGGCCTCGGGTTTGGCGATCAGCCGGGCGCGGAACTCTTCGATTTCAGCCTTGGAAGCGGCCGGCCCTACCAGCATGCCGTAGCCACCGGAGCCTTGAGTTTCCTTGACCACCAACTGTTCCAAATTGGCCAGCACATGGGACAGCTCGGCCGGTTTACGGCATTGGAAAGTGGGCACGTTTTTCAGCACCGGCTCTTCGCTGAGGTAGAAGCGAATCATGTCATCGACATAGGGGTAGATCGACTTGTCGTCCGCCACACCCGTGCCGATGGCATTGGCCAGCACAACATTGCCGCTGCGGTAACAGGCCAACAGACCGGGCACACCGAGCATGGAATCGGGATTGAACGCCAGTGGATCGAGGAAGGCGTCGTCGAGACGGCGATAGACCACGTCCACCTGCTTAGCCCCGGCAGTGGTGCGCATAAACAGCTTGTCGTCACGCACGAACAAATCCGCCCCTTCGACCAGCTCCACGCCCATTTCTCGGGCCAGGAAGGCGTGTTCGAAGTAGGCGCTGTTGAAACGCCCCGGGGTCAGCACCACCACGTTGGGGTTATCCAGCGGGCTGGAGGATTTGAGCGTATCGAGCAGCAGGTTCGGGTAGTGGTTGATCGGTGCCACGCGCTGCGCCGCGAACAACTCGGGGAACAGGCGCATCATCATCTTGCGGTCTTCAAGCATATAGCTCACGCCGCTGGGGGTGCGCAGGTTGTCTTCAAGCACGTAATAGCTGCCATCGCCATCGCGCACCAGATCAACCCCTGCGATGTGCGCATAGAGGTCGCGGTGCAGATCAAGGCCCTGCATGGCGATCTGGTAACCCTCGTTGGCCAGTACCTGCTCGGCGGGGATAATCCCAGCTTTAAGGATGCGTTGGTCGTGATAGATGTCGGCGAGAAACATGTTCAGTGCTTGCACCCGCTGGATGCAGCCACGCTCAACGGTGCGCCACTCGCTGGCGGGAATACTGCGCGGGATGATGTCGAAGGGAATCAGCCGCTCGGTGCCCTGATCATCGCCATACAGGGTGAAGGTGATACCTGCGCGGTGGAACAGCAGATCGGCTTCACGGCGACGCTGGGCCAGCAGTTCATCCGGTGTATCCGCCAACCAGCGGGCAAAGGTTTGATAGTGCGGGCGAACAGCGCCGCTCGCGTCATACATCTCATCATAAAAGGTGCGGCCCATGCCGTACTCCTTGTCGCCCGGACATGGAGACAGCTTTGCAAAGCCCGCGCCAAACAGTAATAACTATTTAAATCAATAGCTTACATATAAAAAAGAGCTGCAACGCACCAACTCAGGGCGCATTCGTGACCACAAAGTCGCGCAGCGCGCCATTTTAAGGCGCACAAGAATTGTGCTGGTGCTCACCGCACAAAACGCCGCAGGCATAAATGGGTTAGCCCGACATCGGCGAGGCGCGGCTCAACCGCAACCTACGGTGCCGCCATTGCGGCTATAACGCGTGCGGCGCTTGGCCAGCAAATAACAACTCGCCCCGTAGGTTGGCGTTGCGCGCAGCGAAGCCCAACTGCTGCACCATCATTTGTTGGGCTTCGCCGCTGCGCGGCGCAAACATCGAGCCAATATCGCTACAGCCCTGCCAGGCTCAACCAACGTCGGTAGAAGCTTTCGGCAACCCGGTTTAGGGCGCTGATTTTGGCGGGCAGGTCTTCGAGCATTTGCGCCCGGCTTTGCTGGCTGGGTTGGGAGGGATCGAGCAGGTGGTGCCAGTCATCAAGCCATTGACGCACCAAGGCCTCGTCCATTTCCGGGTGGCCTTGCAGCGCCAGCACCTTATCGCCCCAGGCAAAGGCCTGATTGCTGCACCACGGGCTGCTGAGCAAAGGCTGTGCGCCCTCGGGGATGGCAAAGCTGTCGCCGTGCCACTGGAAAATCGGGAACTGTGCTGGCAGGTGTTGCAACCAGGGGCTTGGCTGGGCTTGATCAAGACGCGTCATGGGCTGCCAGCCGCTTTCGGTGTACGGCAGACGGGTAATCTCAGCGCCCAACGCCTTGGCCAACAGTTGCCCGCCAAGGCAGTGACCAATCAACGGAATATCGCGGCGAATCAAGTGCTGCAACGCCGCTACTTCAGTCTGCAACCAAGGCAACGGGTCATTCACGCTCATCGGTCCGCCCATGATGGCCACGGCCTTGGGGCGGTCGAGGTCGATGCCGTCCAGTTCGCCGAGGTCAGCACGCAGCACGCTAAACGCATGGCCCGCCTGTTCCAGTACGGTGCCCAAATGGGCCGGCGGGCAATAATCAATATGGGTAAAAATCAGGATGTCAGTCATGGGCCAAGTCTGCAGCAAAGAGCTGGCGGGGGTCGAGCAGCAATTGGCAGGAGACAATCAGGAGACAATAATGACGGTTAAACGACACCGGCCAGCTTTGGGCTGGCCGGTGTTTGCACGTAACAACCTGTTTAGAGCGTTACACAGGTTCAGGGTTGGCGGATTTCCTGGGTAACCCCCCAGCCATCCAGTTTGCCGCCCAGGGGGGCGACGACCGATTCAAGGTCATGCTCAAAATCATCAATGCCACGGTAGGTAACGAACATCACTTTACTGACTTGCAGGTGCCAAACGCCGTCATCACGTTCGGTCACCAAGGCATGCAGGGATTCACCACGAAATTTACGGGTGGCCATTCTGGCCCGTTCTTCATCGGGGAAAAGGGCGTAGAACTCGATGGGATGGAAACTGGAGAAGTCAAAGCCCCCCTCCTTCATCCGCCGTAAAACCCCATTACTGACATCATCGTGCAAGGCTGTGCTCATGAAGTGGACTCCTCAGGCGATGGACTAAATGACAGGACGCTAAAAAATCAACGGGTGTCGATAGAGCGGTATACGACCTGTTAAACGCTTTCCCATTGCGACCGTCAGAACCTCGACGGTGTTACGGCACCGATTGCTGTGCCGCCCGAGAATCAAGCGATGAAGCCACTTGATGTGTCATAAGCCAGTCCTGAAATCAGGGCTGGTCAACGCAGGCATGTTCAGAGCGAACACGTCAGAAGCGTTATTTGCAGACTAGTCCCATCGCCGGCGGTTTGCCCAGCGAAATATCAATGACTGACCCATCACTGCTCTGACACAGATAATTCGCGGCTAAAGCCCCTCCCACGGTTTTGCCCGCCAGGGCCGTTACTCGCGGCTTAACCAGGCCATGATGCGCCGTGTGATCCAGGCCGGGGTTATTTGCCCCGACCAGTACAACAGCTTGAATTGCAGACTGATTGGCCGGTGAACCGCGCGGCTTTGGGTCTGCGCCCAGGCCGCCTGCGCCACCGCCTCGGCGTGCAGGTTAACGCCCAAACGGCGCAACACCGGCGCTTGAAACCGCTGGTTGTTGAGCATGGGTGTGCTGACAAACGGCGGCATCAGGTCGGCCACGCGAATGCCGTGTTTGGCCCATTCCAGATCCAGCGCCTCGGTCAACCCGCGCACGGCGAATTTCGAGGCCGAATAACTGGCCAGGTGCGGCACACCATACCCCCCCCGAGGCAGAGCCCATATTGATGACCTGGGCGTGGGCCGTGGCACGCAAATAGGGAAAAGCCACGTGGGTCATAGTGAGCAGCCCCTGCACATTGATCTGCAGGATGCGCGCATGTTCGGCCAGGGCAATGTCCTCAAAATGGCCGCACTGCAAAATCCCGGCACTGTTGAACAACAGGCGCAGTTGCCCATTGTGCTGGCTGCAGAACTCACTCACGGCGCGCTCAGCCGCCTGCGCATCGGTCACATCCAGCGGCGCATGCCAGGCGTCGTCCAACTCCGCGGCCAACTCGGCCAGCGCCTGCGGGTTGATGTCCAGCAGCCCAACCTGCCAGCCGTGACGATGAAACAAGCGCGCCGTGGCGGCACCAATGCCGGAGGCAGCAGCCGTGATCAGGATCGTACTCATAGGCAGCCCCGCTGGCGCAAAAAACTCACCACTTCGGCGATGGCAAAATCAGCCGCCTTCAAGGTGCCCGCGTAGGCCTGAAACACATGCCACATGTGCGGGTAGCGTTGCAGGCAGACGTCCACCCCGGCAGCTTGGGCTTTCTCGGCAAAACGCAGGCTGTCGTTACGTAAAATCTCGTCTTCACCCACCTGCAGTAGCAGCGGTGGCAGCCCGTGCAGGTCAGCATACTGCGGCGACATGCCGGGGTCGTCGTGGGCCAAACCGGGGGGGGGCAATACAGCGACAGCGCTTGTTCGACCCAGGCGCGATTGATCAACGGATCACCGGCCGGCGGCTCGTGCAGGTGTGCGCCGGTAAAGTCGGTGACCGGGGAGAAACACACCAGCGCAGCAGGCTGCGGTCGGCCCAAATCACGCAGACGCAAACTGCTGATCAGGCTTAGGTTGCCGCCCGCCGAATCGCCACCCACGACGATTTGTTCAGGTGCATAACCCATTTCCAGCAAGGCCTCGATGGCTGCCACGGCATCATCGCGCGCCGCTGGATACGGGTATTCCGGGGCCAGGCGGTAGTCCAGCGCGCAGACATCCATCTGCCCGCGCTTGGCCAGATGCGCGCACAACGCCCGGTGAGTATTCGCCCCGCCGATGATGTAAGCGCCACCGTGCAAATAGAGCATCACCGTGCCACGACCACTCGGCGGTTTGTGCCATTCACAAGGCCGACCGCCCAAGGTGCCAGCGCTGCGGGTAATGCCACGCGGCAACTTGCCCATGCTGGTCAGCGCGCGCAGCACCACACGTTGCCCGGCAATCGGCATGGGCGGGCGCACCAGGCCACGGAACAACACCCGCAGCCCTGCGCGCAACACAGTGCGCAGCAACGCCTGATCAGCGGCTGGCGGGGTAAATTCAACGGGTGCAGTCATAGTCGGCGAGCTCCGGAGCGCGGGTTTGTAGGCGGTAGGTGAAAGTGTAACCGGGCCAGTTATTGGTGTTTTTGCCAGAAGCGGTTTTGTACCAACTGGTGCAACCCTGCTCCCAAATGGTGTTGTGCGAGCGCGCCTGAATGCGCCGATTAAAATCCTGCTGCACCGGCGCTTTCACATCCATGTAGCGTGCATTTTGTGCACGCAGCAGGTCCAGGCAACCGAGCACATAGCGGAACTGACTTTCCAGCATGTAGATGATCGAGTTGTGTCCCAGGTTGGTATTGGGGCCGTACAGAATGAACAGGTTCGGGAAACCGTTGACGCTGATGCCCTTGTAGGCTTCTGCGCCATCACGCCAGGCTTGGTTCAACTCCTGCCCAGCGAGCCCGCGAATCTGCATCGGCGCGAGAAAATCCGTGGCGGCAAAGCCGGTGCCGTAAATCAGCACATCGCAGGGGTGCTCGCGGCCACCCGCGGTGATGATCGCATCGGCACTGACGCGGTGGATGGCGCTGCTGATCACGCTCACATTGGCCTGGGCCAGCGCCGGGTAATAGTCGTTGCTGATCAGAATCCGTTTGCAGCCCATGGGGTAATCGGGCTGCAACTGCGTGCGTAGTTGTGGATCTTGAATGTGTTGATTGAGGTGCCGGTCAAAGCTGAAGCGAAACAGCTTCATCAGCCAGGGCATGCTGATAAAGGCCAATCCGCGCACTTCGTGGTAGAGGTACTGCAGGCCACGGTCGATGCGCTGCAGCCACGGCATGCGCTGCATCAGCGCCAGCTCCCACGCCCGGTAGGCACGGTCCGGCTTGGGCAGCACATAGGCCGGTGAGCGCTGGAACAATTGCAGTTGCGCCACCTTGGGCTGGATTTGCGGCACAAACTGGATGGCCGACGCACCGGTACCAATAACCGCCACCCGCTTGCCGGTCAGGTCGATGTCGTGACGCCAGCGCGCCGAGTGGAACGCTTGCCCCTGAAACTCGGCAATACCAGACAACGCCGGATACGCCGGTTGATTGAGTTGGCCGCAGGCGCTGATCAACACCGGGGCGGTCAATTGCTCGCCCGTGGTCAGCGTCACCTGCCATACACCGGCGGCTTCATCAAACGCCGCACTGCTGACTTCACTGCGCAGGCGCACATGCTTGGCCAAGGCGTACTTGTCCACGCAGTGCTGCATATAGGCGTGGATTTCTGCTTGCGGAGCGAACTTACGACTCCAGTCGGTTTTCGGCTCGAAGGAGTAGGAATACAGGTGCGAAGGCACATCACACGCCGCCCCCGGATAGCTGTTGTCACGCCAGGTGCCACCAATGGCATCGGCTTTCTCCAACAGCAAAAAATCGCTGATGCCGCTCTTCAGCAATTGAATGGCCATACCCAGACCGCCGAAGCCTGTGCCGATAATCAGTACTTGGCATGTTTGGGATGGATGGGCTGTGTTGTGCATTGTTATAACCCCAATTGAACGTCTGGCAGCATCCTACGTGTGCAGTGAGCGCCAGGGTTATGGCATAGTCGGCCAACCTATTGTGAATTTCGGACAAGCATGTTCTGCAGCCAACCCAAGCGCAGCATCACCACCCTGCAACTGCTCACCCAACTGGGCTTGGAGCACGGCCTTGACCTGCACACCTGCCTGGAGGGCTGCGGGCTTACGCCGCTGCAATTGGCTGACACGCAGCATGAAATCGAACCGCAGCAGGAACTGCGCATGGTCGCCAACCTCACGCAGGCATTGGCGCACATCAGCGATCTCGGCTTGCAAGCCGGTTTGCGCTATCAGCTCACCACCTATGGCATCTGGGGCTATGCGATGCTCAGCAGTCAGAGTTTTCGTCAGGCCGCTGAACTTGGGCTGCGCTATCTGGACCTGACCTTTGCCCTCACCCAGATCAGCCTCAGCGAAGACGAAGAAGACGCCCACCTGCACTTTGCCGATGAACACCTGCCCAACGCCCTGCGCGACTTTCTGGTGCTGCGTGACAGCGTTGCCGTACTGGTCATTCAGCGTGAGTTGACCAGCCGCGCCATCCGCCTCAGCCAGGTGCACCTGCGCATGCCGGCACCGAAAGACCCGCAGCCATTTATTGCGCAGTTTGGCGTGTTGCCGCACTTTGCCAGTACCTGTAACCGCATCAGCTTTGCCCGCGCATTGCTGGATGAACCCCTGCCACGTGCTAACCCGGCCATGGCCAAACTCTGTGAGGAGCAATGCCAGGCACTGTTGGCCAAGCGCCGCGTGCGCAGTGGTCTGGCCGGCCAGGTGCGCGATCTTTTACTGCGCCAACCGGGCTATTTGCCAGACATGGAACAGGTGGCCAAGGCCCTCAACCTCAGTAGCCGCAGCCTGCGCCGCCGTTTGCTGGAGCAAGGCAGCAGCTTTCGCCAGTTACAGGAAGAAGTCCGCCAGACCCTGGCCGAAGCCTTGCTCAGCAACAGCACCTTGAGCCAGGCGCAAATCGCTGAGCGCTTGGGTTACAGCGAAGCGGCGAATTTTCTGCATGCGTTCAAACGCTGGAAAGGCCAAACGCCGCAAGATTACCGTCGGCTTTCATCGAAATAAGCGGCGCTTCTAAGCCCGTCACGGGGTAGCGCTTGTGGAGTGCAAAATGCGGCCTAAGCGGGCATGACGCCGTAGATGGGTTAGCGACGCCAACAATGGCCGAGCACTCACCCGCAAATAGCGCTGCGCCACAATCCAGCGCAGTCCAAGCGCAGTCAGCCCACATGGTTGCAGGCACAAAAAGCAGGGGAGCTACTGGAGCACTTGTTGCCTAGCGAAGGTGGCTAAGGTTTAACCCGCGCCAGCACCTGTGCGGGCACGGTCAGCGGCAACGCGAGTATCAAGCCCTCGCCCGAGGCAGGGAAAATACCCGTCAGCGCGGTGATGTTGACTTGGTGACTGACCATCACTCGCGGCGCACCCATCGCGTAAGCGTTGATTTGCGCAATCAACTGCGCCGTTTGCTCGCGGGCGGCCGTTGGGGTTTGGAAGAATGAATCCAGTGTTGGCAGTGCCTGGACGCTGCCCAAGCCCATTTCCCGCGCGGTGTCTTGCGCCCGGCACCAGCGGCTGCTCAGCAACTGCGGGGTAATCTGCTGAGCGCGCAGCACGGCACCCCAGCGCCGCGCCTGCTCACGGCCCGCTTGATCAAGGTTACGTTGAGTGCTGCAGTCACCCAGTTGGAAATTCGCCGGGTCGCCCGTGCCAGGGGCAATGGCATGACGCATCAACAGCACGGCGCGGCCTTCACGCAGCGCAGCCCAAGCCTGCTCGTCACTGGCCTGCCCTGCACTGCTGTAAAGCGCCAACAGCAGCAGCCACGAAACCAAGGCGCACCGACGCATCAGAACTTGAGCGTACCGCGCGGCCCCAACAGCGCCCAAATAACCAAGCCAATGACCGGCAGCAGAACAATCAGCAGCACCCACAAGACCTTGATAGCGGTTTCAGCAGCACTTTTGATAATGCTGATAATGGCCCAGATGTTCAGCGCCAAAATAACCAGGACTAATAATCCGTTGAGAAATGAACCCATCTGCTTGTGCTCCTGTGCGAGAAAGTCGCTTAGCTTAAGAGGGCATAGAGCGGGCAGAGTTCAAGGCGTGAGGCAGGCAGCCCGACTCAGTTCTCATCTAAACCGGGCATCGCCCCAGCACAGGCACTGCTGGCTGGCAAAAAAGCCGCCTGTTGGGCACCGGCAAACAGGCGCAGCAGCGCCACCCGAGGGTGCTCGCCAACATCCAGCCAATGCACGCAGCCAGCCGGTAATTGCAGCAGGTCGCCTTTTTCGCACACCAGGCTGTAAACGTATTCGCCAACATGCAGCGCCAGCAAACAGCGGCCTGCCAGCACATACAGCGCAGAAGCCGACTCGCACAGGCGCGGCTGAGCGAGCGTGGTGGCCAGTTCACTGCCTTCGCCGCGCTCATCACATAGGCTCAACACATCCGCATGGGCAAAACCGCAATGGCTAAGCAAATGCTCGACCTGCGCCTGGCAAGCCGCCAGCACCTCAGCGCCCGGCGTGCCCGCCACTACCGGCTGAGCAACGGGGTACTGGGCGAACTGAGCACCAACGCGGGCCAAGGTGCTGGCGATGTCTTCGTTGTGCGTGAGCAACTTGTCCGGGTACTCAGGCGTGGACTGGTGGGTAACGGTCAGGCTGCTCATATCAAGGCTCTCTATTAGCAAACGGGGTCATCTAAGCGGCGGTTCATCGTGCAGGTAGCGCGCGGTGATGATGGCCGCGAGTAACACGATCAAACTGGCGATGGCGAAGGTCCAGGCCGCACCGAGGCTGTGCCAACTGTAACCGGAATACAAGGCACCCAACGCCCCGCCCACGCCCGCCAGCGCCGCATACAAAGCCTGGCCCTGGCCTTGCTGGCGATCGGCAAAGCTGCGCTGGACAAAATGCATGGCCGCCGCATGGAAGCTGCCAAAGGTGGCCGCATGCATCAACTGGGCAAACAGCAACACCGGCACATATTCCGCCAAATTGCCGAGCAGCAGCCAGCGCAGTGCGGTAATCAAAAAACTCGCCAGCAGCACCGTACGCAGCGAGTAACGCGCCAGCAAACGGGCCATGAGCATAAACAGCACGATCTCCGCCAGCACCCCGAGTGCCCAGAGCTGGCCGATCACCCCGCGCGAATAGCCCAGCGCCTCCAGGTGCAGGCTGAGGAAGGTGTAATACGGCCCGTTGCTCAGCTGCATCAACGCCACGCTGAGGTAGAAGGCGAGAATCCCCGGCCGCCGCAATTGCTGAATAAATCCGCCTAATTCCTGGGTGTTGGGGCGCATCTGCGGCTGGGCATTGGGCACCCACCAACTGCTCAGCACGATGCCCGCCATGATCACAATCAGCGCCCAGGGGTAAGCATCCAGACTGATCCACTCAAAGAGCGTGCCCAGCCCCACCACCGCGACGATAAAACCGATGCTGCCCCACAGGCGAATCTGGCTGTAGCGCGCGGATTGCTCCTGCAAATGGGCAAAGGTGATGACCTCAAACTGCGGCAGCACCGCGTGCCAGAAGAAGGCATGCAGGGCCATGATCAGCGCCAACCAGGCGTAGCTCTGGCTGACAAAGATGCCGGCAAAGCAGAGCAAGGTGCACAGCGCGCCAAAGCGCACAATGGCCAGACGCTGGCCGGTGTGATCGCCCAGCCAGCCCCAGATATTCGGCGCGACGCAGCGCATCAGCATGGGAATGGCGATCAACTCACCAATGCGCGCTGCCGAAAAGCCCAGGTGATCGAAATACAGCGCCAGAAACGGCGCGGTCGCGCCGAGTAGGGAGAAGTAAAAGAAGTAGAAGCCTGACAGACGCCAGTAAGGCAACACGCCGTTCATGATCTGGCCGTAGCCTGGGTTGAGCAGAGCGATACCCAGGGGGCGCATTGTTGGGTATCGCTGCGCTCAACCCAACCTACGCGGGTCCTCACAGCTGCGGCAGTACCGGCGTGGTTACGCGCACATCGGCGTTTTGCCCACGGTGACGCAGCAGATGATCCATTAACACAATCGCCATCATCGCTTCGGCAATCGGTGTGGCGCGGATGCCCACGCATGGGTCGTGACGGCCTTTGGTGATGATGTCCACCGGATTGCCGTGCACATCAATCGAACGCCCCGGCGTGGTGATGCTGGAGGTCGGCTTGAGCGACAGATGAGCAACAATCGGCTGGCCGCTGGACAGGCCGCCGAGGATGCCGCCCGCGTTGTTGCTGAGGAAACCTTCCGGAGTCATTTCATCGCGGTGCTCGGTGCCGCGCTGAGCCACACAGGCAAAGCCAGCGCCGATTTCCACGCCCTTGACCGCGTTGATGCTCATCAGCGCGTGGGCCAGCTCGGCGTCCAAACGGTCGAAAATCGGCTCACCCAGACCCGGCATCACCCCTTCGGCGACCACGGTGATCTTCGCGCCAACTGAATCCTGATCGCGGCGCAGTTGATCCATATAGGCTTCCAGCTCCGGCACTTTGTCGGGATCGGGGCTGAAGAAAGCATTCTGTTCAACGCTGTCCCAGCTCTTGAACGGGATTTCAATCGGCCCCAACTGGCTCATGTAGCCGCGAATCACAATGCCCTGAGTGGCCAGGTACTTCTTGGCGATGGCGCCGGCGGCTACACGCATGGCCGTTTCGCGCGCCGAGCTGCGACCACCGCCGCGATAATCACGCGTGCCGTACTTGTGGTGGTAGGTGTAATCGGCATGCGCGGGGCGAAAGGAATCCTGGATCGCCGAGTAGTCCTTGGACTTCTGGTCGGTGTTGCGAATCAGCAGGCCAATCGAGCAGCCGGTGGTTTTACCTTCAAACACGCCCGCGAGGATTTCCACCTCGTCGTCTTCCTGACGCTGCGTGGTGTGTCGGCTGGTGCCGGGCTTGCGCCGGTCAAGGTCGCGCTGCAGGTCTTGCAGGCTGATTTCCAGCCCAGGCGGGCACCCATCGACAATGGCGACCAGCGCCGGGCCATGGCTTTCGCCAGCGGTGGTGACGGTGAACAACTTGCCGTAGGTATTGCCGGACATGTGCAAAACGCTCCGCGAAAATCAGCGCAGGGCCGCGCCAACCCGCGCCAAGCCCCACTTTAATTGAGGCGGCGAGTATACCCGTGGTGATCGTGCAGATCACCCACGAACCTTCGTCGCGCGTCAGCGTCCAAGGGTTTCGCCCATCGCCACGTTGTGCCCCATGCTGCCCGCCTTACTCCTCACGCTTTGCCTATTCAGCCCCGCGCTCCAGGCCGCCAGCACCAGCGCGGCGCACAGCAGCCTGCAACAACCGCTGCAGCTGCACACGGCCAGCGGCACGCTGCATGGCACCTTGCTAAAGCCCAGCGGCGCGGCCCCGCTCACCGTCGCGTTGCTGATCGCCGGTTCCGGCCCCACCGACCGCGACGGCAATAACCCCGATGGCGGCCGCAACGACAGCCTCAAGCGCCTGGCGCAGAGCTTGGCCAAATACGGCATTGCCAGCCTGCGCTACGACAAACGCGGCGTGGCCGCCAGCCGTAGCGCCACACCCGATGAACGCGACTTAACGGTCGAGGCCTATGTCAGCGACGCGGTGGCTTGGGCGCAGTTGCTTAAGGCCGATCCCGCGTTTAACCGGCTGGTGCTGATCGGTCACAGCGAAGGCGCGCTGATCGCAAGCTTGGCAGCCGAAGCGGCGCAAGCCGATGCCCTGGTTTCGCTGGCCGGCAGCGCACGACCGGTTGACCAACTGCTGCGCGAGCAACTCGCCGCCCGCCTGCCAACTGCGCTGCTTGCGCCCAGCCATTACCTGCTCGACCGTTTACTGGCCGGGCAGCTGACGCCGCAGGTGCCTGACGCCTTACAGGTATTGTTTCGCCCCAGCGTGCAGCCGTATTTGATCTCCCTGCTGCGCCAAGACCCCGCCCACGCCTTCGCCCGCCTAAGGCTGCCAGCGCTGATTGTGCAAGGCAGCCACGACATACAGGTCAGCGTTGCCGACGCCCTGGCCCTGCACGCCGCCAAACCCGATGCCGAGTTGCTGATCATTCCAGGCATGAACCACGTCCTGCGTATCAGCTCACGGGATTTGCCGGCGCAACTGGCCAGCTATAACAATCCTAAGCTACCGTTGGCCCAAGGGTTGGGCGAACAAATCGCACAATTCATTCAGCGCAGCGTGGTTAAACCCGCCTCTAGTTAGCCGAGCAATGGCCGATAGCGCAGAAGTAACACCACACCTTGAGTGGGTATTGCGCACAGGACCGCCGTTTATGACCGACAGCCTCACCACCGAACCTGCCGAGCCAGAGCAGGCCGACGCGCCGCATCCTTGGGCCGATTTAGCGGCGCAGCAGTTCAGCCTGTTACGCCTGGTGCCCCTGCCCTTCGACCGCCATACCGGCGCCCGACCATTACGCTTTGTTCAATTGGGCCGCGTGGAGCGCAACAGCCAGACGCAAAGCCTGTTACGCCTGACGCTGCAATTGCCAGAGCAGGCGCTGCGCAAAGAGCAAAACACCCTCGAAGTCTGGGTCGACCACAGCCAAAAAATCGTGCGTTTCGGCCCAGAAGGCGGTTTATTGGTGGAGCCAGAAAACCGCGGTTTAGGGTGTTTTATGCTGGCCCAAGGTATCGCTTGGGCGCGTCAGTCATGGGCGCACTACGCTGTCGAAAGCTGCCCATTAACGACTTCTTTCAACGAAGAAGCCCGCGAGCGTCGTGATCGCTGCCTGCAGGCACAAGGCTTTGTGCTGGAATACCTCGACCCTCTAAGAATCAAGGCCCAATGCAACGCCGAGCAAGTCAGCGCCCTGCAGCCCGATTGGAACAGCGAAAAGGTACAGATCATCGAACTGCTGGACGCCGCCAGCATGTTGCAACAAGCCGATCAAAATCTGCGCGAGCAAGACATCGCCATCCGCAAACAGCACGAGCGCATCGCCCTGCTCAAAAGCGAAGACAACAACCTGCGTTTCACCATCGCCTGCCTGGTGGCCTTCAGCGTATTCCAGGCAGGACTGCTGATCTGGATTGCCATGCGCTAACGCCCCATACAAGCCACTCGGTATTGCCCCGGCGCAACACCGTAAGCTTGTTTGAATTGACGATTTAGGTGGCTTTGATCGGCAAAACCCAGTTGCATGGCCACGCTCAATGGCGCACAACCTCTTTTCAGCAGCGCCCGCGCCTGCTCCAGCCGCCGCTGCATCAGCCAGGTGTGCGGCGGCAGTCCGGTGGCACGGCGAAACACCCGCGCGAAATGAAACGGCGATAACCCTACCGCTTGTGCCAGTTGCTCCAAGGACGGGGGAATCGCCAACTGACTGCTCATTAATTCCTTGGCATGCCTCACAGCGTCCGGCTCATGACCCGGCACACGGCCATCAGGCAGACGTGCATGGCGCTGAAACAGCTGCAAAATCGCTTCGCGCCAAGCGACTTGCAGGTGCAGCGCCGACGTTTGTTGATCAAACAATTGATGCAAGGCCAGAAACTGACGGTGCAATAACTCATCGTGCACAACACTGCAGGTAAAAGCAGGCAAGCCGTGTAGGCCAAGGTCTAACTCGGCCAGGACGCCACTGACTTGCGCATTGGACGGATAGAACCCCCGGTATCGCCAGCCTTGTTCATGGGCCTTGGAGCCAGTGTGCAGCTCATCAGGATTAATCAGCACCATGCTGCCAGCCGGAGCCAAGTGATCGCTACCACGGTGGCGAAAACGCTGAGCCCCCTGCTCAAGCACGGTAAACACAAACCCTTCGTGCGCGTGCGCTGAGAAGCGTTGCTGTACATAGTGTGCATGCAGCAATTCGACGCCATCCAGCTCGCGAGATTGCCAAAAGCGTGTTTGCTCTGTGCCTGTCGCCATGATCATTCAGCCGCTAAAACGCGCCTCCAACTGTTGTTTGATCGCAGGCCAGTCGTGATCGGTGATGCTGTACAGCACGCTGTCGTCAAGACGGCCATCGGCCAGGCGGCGATGATTGCGCAGCACACCCTCACGCAACGCACCGAGCTTTTCAATGGCGCGCTGCGCACGCAGGTTGCTGGCCGCAGTTTTCAGCTGCACACGCACCACCCCGAGGTGTTCAAGGGCATGTTTGAGCATCAGGTACTTGACGCTGGTGTTCAGGCCAGTGCCGTGCTGATGCTGATCGAGCCAGGTCCAGCCGATTTCAACAGCCGATAAAGCGGGCATAAAGTCGCCCAAACGAGTGGTGCCAACCAACTGCTCGCCCAAACGAATGACAAAACACAATGCTTTGCCGTCACGCTGCCACTGCAGGCCTTCGCGGTACCAGTCCAGGCGCTGACTGCCGCGCATATACATCAACGCGTGGCGATTGGCTTCGGCCAGGTTGACCAAGGCGGCAATATCCGCCTCCTGCATGGGTACCAGACGCAACGCGCCCCGCTGCAGGATGATCGGTTGCGGATTGAACATGCTATCCCTCCGTGGATTAAACGCGAGACCCTAACAGCCCATCGCGGGCGCATGCAATCGGCTGAGCCAGCGCCCTGCGACCTTGGTCGCACCTGACGCCTCGCCACTTTGCTGCGAGACTAAGTTGAAGCCAATGCAGTAGGCTCGTCGCGTTTTGCAGCTGGGTTGGCCAGCTGGGCGCGGTTATTGAGAGAGCGGGCAGCGCTTTGGGTCATTGACCGGTGTTGTTCATGTTGTTTTTTGGAGTGTGCATGACCCTGTCCATCGGACTGATCGCCGTTGTGGCCCTGATTTACATGGCCCTTCTCTTCGCCATTGCGTTTTATGGCGACCGCCGCGCCACGCCTATGCCACCGAAGGTGCGCGCTTGGGTCTACAGCCTGTCGCTGGCGGTGTATTGCACCAGTTGGACGTTCTTTGGTGCCGTCGGCCAATCGGCTGAACAACTCTGGTCGTTTCTGCCGATTTACTTGGGGCCGATCATCATTTTGCTGTTCGCACCCTGGGTGCTGCAGAAGATGGTGATGATCAGCAAGCAGGAGAACATCACCTCAATTGCCGACTTTATTGCCGCGCGCTATGGCAAGTCGCAAACCTTGGCCGTGGTGGTGGCGCTGGTGTGCCTGGTGGGGGTGCTGCCGTATATCGCCTTGCAGCTCAAGGGCATTGTGCTGGGGGTCAACCTGCTTACGGGCAAAGGGGCCGGGGCCAGCGGCACCAGCGCACAAGACACCGCGCTAATCGTGTCGTTGGTGCTGGCCTTGTTCACCATTCTCTTTGGCACCCGCAACCTGGACGTAACCGAGCACCACCGCGGCATGATGCTGGCCATTGCTTTCGAGTCGCTGATCAAGCTGCTGGCTTTTCTGGCCGTTGGCGTGTTTGTCACCTATGGCCTGTACAACGGCTTCTCCGACGTATTCAGTCAGGCCAAAGCCAGCCCTGAGCTGGACAGCTTTTTTGCCCAGCGCGTCAACTGGCCAGCGATGATGACCCAAACCGGTCTGGCCATGATCGCCATTATTTGCCTGCCCCGGCAGTTCCATGTGACGGTGGTAGAGAACATCGAACCCAAAGACCTCAACCTGGCGCGCTGGGTGTTCCCGGCCTACCTGATACTGGCCGCCCTATTCGTGGTGCCCATTGCCCTCGCTGGACAAATGATGCTGCCGCCCGGCATCACACCGGACTCGTTCGTCATCAGCCTGCCACTCGCCGAAGCTCACCCGGCTCTGGCCATGCTGGCGTTTATTGGCGGTGCGTCGGCAGCCACCGGCATGGTGATCGTGGCCTCGGTCGCCCTCTCGACGATGATTTCCAACGACATGCTGCTGCCCTGGTTGCTGCGCCGAAAAAACACCGAACGCCCCTTTGAAGCCTTCCGTTACTGGATGCTCACCGCGCGGCGCGTGAGCATCGTGCTGATTCTGCTGCTGGCTTACGTGTGCTATCGCCTGATTGGCTCCAACACCAGCCTGGCGACCATCGGCCAGGTATCTTTTGCCGCTATCGGCCAACTGGCACCGGCGATGTTCGGTGCGCTGGTGTGGAAGCAAGCCAACCGTCAGGGCGTATTTGCCGGTTTGTTTTTAGGCGCGCTTATCTGATTTTACACCCTGATCATGCCACTGGTAGCACACAGCCTGAGCTGGCCACTGGAGTCGCTGCCGGGGTTACAAACCTTGCTGCACGGGCCAATCGGCTTTGAAGTCGACCCACTGACCCGTGGCGTGGTGCTGTCGTTGGCAGGCAACTTCCTGCTGTTTGCCTGGGCCTCGTATTTTTCCCGCACACGGGTGGCTGAGCATTGGCAGGCTGGGCGCTTTATCGGTCATGACCTGGGCACCAAACCGAGCAATCGCAGCATGTTGGCGGTGCAGGTCGGGGATTTGCTAACACTGGCCAGCCGCTTTGTCGGTGAAGACCGTGCGCGCCAGAGCTTTATGCGCTTTGCCTTTCGCCAGGGCAAAAGTTTCAACCCCAACCAGGCCGCTAACAGCGATTGGATCGCCCACACCGAACGCCTGCTGGCCGGTGTACTGGGGGCATCGTCGACTCGCGCGGTGGTCAAAGCGGCCATTGAAGGGCGCGACATGCAGGTCGAGGATGTGGTGCGCATCGTCGATGAAGCCAGCGAGGTGTTGCAATTCAACCGCGCGCTGCTGCAAGGCGCGATTGAAAACATCACCCAGGGCATCAGCGTGGTGGACCAGTCGCTGCGCTTGGTGGCGTGGAACCACCGTTATATCGAGTTGTTCAACTACCCCGATGGCCAGGTTTATGTCGGTCGGCCCATCGCCGAGCTGATCCGTTTCAATGCTGAACGCGGCCTGCTCGGCACAGGCGACATTGAAGAACACATCAATAAGCGCCTGTACTGGATGCGCCAAGGCACGGCGCACACCTCCGAGCGGCTGCTCCCCAACGGCCGGGTGATCGAGCTGATCGGCAACCCCATGCCCGGCGGCGGTTTCGTCATGAGTTTTACCGACATCACCGAGTTCCGCGAAGCCGAACGGGCGCTCAAAGATGCCAATGAAGGCCTTGAACAGCGCGTCAGCGCACGCACCCACGAGCTTTCGCAACTGAACCTGGCGCTGAGCGAAGCCAAGAGTGTGGCGGAAGCCGCCAACCAGTCGAAAACCCGTTTTCTCGCTGCAGTCAGCCATGACCTGATGCAACCGCTGAATGCCGCGCGACTGTTCTCGGCCGCCCTCGCCCACCAGGATGAAGCGCTGCCCGCCGACACCCGCGAACTGGTGCGTAACCTCGACAGCTCGCTGCGCTCAGCCGAAGACCTGATCAGCGACCTGCTGGATATTTCGCGCTTGGAGAACGGACGCATTACCCCAGACCGCCATGCATTCGCGCTTAACAGCCTGTTCGACACCCTGGGCGCGGAGTTCAAGGTACTGGCCATTGAACATGCTGTGGACTTCCGCCTGCGCGGCAGCCGCCTGCGGGTGGACAGCGACATCAAGCTACTGCGCCGTGTGCTGCAAAACTTCCTCACCAACGCCCTGCGCTATGCCAAAGGCCGGGTGTTACTGGGCGTTCGTCGCCAAGGCCGTTATTTGCGCCTGGAAGTCTGGGACCGCGGGCCGGGTATTCCCGAAGACAAACGCAAAGTGATTTTTGAGGAATTCAAACGCCTCGACAGCCACCAGACCCGTGCCGAAAAAGGCCTGGGCCTGGGCCTGGCGATTGCCGATGGCCTGTGCCTCGTGCTGGAACACAAACTGGAAGTGCGCTCATGGCCGGGTAAAGGCAGTGTGTTCAGCGTGACCGTGCCGCTGGCCAGCAAAGCCGAAACGCCGGTCAGCATCACCCCACTGGAGTTCAGCGGCCAGGCATTAGCTGGCACGCAGGTGCTGTGCATCGATAACGAAGACAGCATTCTCGCCGGTATGCACAGCTTGCTGTCGCGCTGGGGCTGTCAGGTGTGGACGGCGCGCAATCGCCTGGAATGCGAACACCTGCTCAGCGAAGACGTGCGCCCGCAACTGGCGCTGGTGGACTACCACCTCGACGACGGCGAAACCGGCACCGAACTGATGGCCTGGCTGCGTACGCGTCTGGGACAACCGCTGCCGGGTGTGGTGATCAGTGCCGACGGCCGCCCCGAGCTGATTGCTCAGGTGCATGCCGCCGGTCTCGACTACCTAAGCAAACCGGTCAAGCCCGCCGCGTTACGCGCGCTGATCAGCCGCCATTTAACCCTGCGCTGATCAGCCCAGCAGGCGCTCGCGGAACAACGCCTGATGCTCGCGGCATTGCTTGGCCGCGAGCAGGAACACGCCGTGCCCACCGCGCTCAAACTCCAGCCAGGTGAAATCGACTTCCGGGTACAGGGCTTCGACATGCACCTGGCTGTTGCCGACTTCGACAATCAACACGCCCTTCTCGGTCAGATGATCGGCCGCCTCGGCCAACATGCGCCGCACCAGATCCAGGCCATCGTCGCCACAGGCCAGGCCCAACTCCGGCTCGTGCTGATACTCGGCTGGCATATCAGCGAAGTCTTCAGCGTCAACATAGGGCGGGTTAGACACGATCAGGTCAAAACGCTGGCCCGGCAAACCGGCAAAACCATCGCCCTGCACGGTGTACACGCGCTCATCCAGGCCGTGCCGCTCGATGTTCTGGTTGGCCACTTCCAGCGCCTCATACGACAGGTCACCGAGCACCACTTCAGCCTCTAAAAACTCATAGGCGCATGCGATGCCAATGCAACCGGAGCCGCTGCCCAAATCCAGAATCCGCGCAGGTTCCATGGGCAACCAAGGAGCAAAACGCTGCTCGATCAGCTCAGCAATCGGCGAACGGGGAATCAGCACGCGCTCATCGACGATAAACGGCAAGCCACAAAACCAGGCCTCGCCGAGCAGATAAGCGGTGGGCACGCGCTCGTCGATACGTCGTTTGAGCAGGTCATGCAGGTGCGCATGCTCGGCATCATCCAGGCGGCAGTCGAGGTAGCTATCGGCAATTTCATGGGGCAGATGCAACGCACCCAGCACCAATTGACGAGCTTCATCCCAGGCATTGTCGGTGCCGTGGCCGAAGAACAACTCTTCGCCATTGAGGCGGCTGACCGCCCAGCGAATATAGTCACGCACCGTGCGCAGGCGGGTTGGGAATGCAGGTGTAGCGTCTGTCACGGCAGATCTCCGCAGGAAAAAGTCCCGCATTCTAGCCGATTCAGCCACGCACAGAACCGCTGCACTGTGCCGCTGAACTAGGGCGGGTTGGAGCGCGATGAGGACGATTTATCGCGCGGACCATAGAGTTCGCGCAGCACGGCGATGGACACCGCGACAGCGAATAACAGCCAGAAGTGTTCAGAAAACAGCGTGATCAGGCTCATGGCGCAACTCCTTTTGCGATGCGGTGCCAATCCTCGGCGAGGGTTTGATGATGATCAAAGCACGGGGATGAGTGCAATAGGCTTATCGCAACGGTTCACAGACCGGCAGCAGAGGCGGACAATAGCCCATTGCCCAGCCAAGCCCGGAGACCCTGCCATGACCCTGCCCAGCACGCTGTTCAACCTCACCGGGCGCGGTCATGCACCGGCCAGCCTGCGTAACGCCACCCTGCTGATCATCGACGCGCAAGAGGAATACCGCAGCGGTATTTTGCAGTTACCCGGCTTAACGGCGGCTTTGGCGCAAATCAGTGAACTACTGGCCAAGGCGCGTGAGCTGGGCACACCGATCGTGCACATCAAACATCTGGGCATTGCCGATGGTTTGCTCGATCCGCGCGGCCCACGCGGTTTTCACCTGCCTGAAGCGGCCCCCATGTCGGGCGAATCCGTGGTGGAAAAACGCCTGCCCAACGCCTTTAGCGGCACCGAACTGCATGAGCGGTTACAGGCATTGGGGCATCTGGATCTGATTGTTTGCGGCTTTATGACCCACTCCAGCGTCAGCAGCACTGTGCGCGCCTGCAAAGACTATGGTTACCGCTGCACCGTCGTCGAAGCGGCCTGCGCCACGCGTGATCTGCCCACTCTGGATGGCCAGGTGATCAGCGCCAACGATGTACACCGCGCCGAAATCATCGCCCTGGCCGACAACTTTGCTGCCGTGGTGCGCAGCGCCAGCGAGCTGCGCTGAAACGGCGCTGGAGCACATTCAAACGCTGACCCGCGCGTCAATGTTGAACCCACGCGGCCCTGGCCGGTCATAGGCCGACAGCCACTCTAAAACGGCAAAAGGAAACCGGCATGAAACGCTCCGATGGGTTTGACGCGCGCCGCCTGCGCTCTGGCGGTGTTTGCAGTTGGAGCACCCGCATGGCGCTCACCTGCGCCGCTCTGCTTGTGCTGTGCGGTGCGGCCCTGAGTGCGGCCGGTGTAGCGGCACTGCTCGGCACGCATGCCATGCTCGGGCCGCTGAACGACTCGCCAGTGGCCGCCGGTTTGTTTGCCATTATCGGCCTGGCGCTGTTGAGCGTCGGCGTGATGTTCTGGCGCACGTGCCGCCGCCGATCGCGCCCCGGCAATGACCTTAATATGGCACCTCACTTGTTGAAAAAACGCCGTTAGCCTTTGATGCCGCCGCCCCGCTGAAGCCTTACACTAGCCGCCTTCGTGGAGGTTCAGATGCAAGACGATGATTTATCACTGTTCAAGGCCGAATTGCGCGGCGTAAAACCGATCAAGCATGACCGCGCCGACACCGGCAAAGCAAAACCCAACCGCGCTCAACTGGCCACCTTGCGCCAAGCGGCCACAGCACGCGTGGATTCAATCAAGGTCGACGGTCTGTCCGATCAGTTCGTCATCGACGTCGGCGCAGAAGACCCGCTGTACTGGGCCGCCAACGGCGTGCAAGAAGGCCAGATGCGCAAGCTCAAGCTGGGTCAGATCAGCTTTGAAGGCAGCCTCGATCTGCATGGCATGAGTGTGGAAAAAGCCCGCGACACCCTCTGGGAGTTCATCGCTGAGGCCAACAAGCTGGAAGTGCGCTGCGTTCGCATCACCCATGGCAAGGCAGTGCGCATGGACGGCCGCAAGCCGATGATCAAAAGCCACGTCAACACCTGGCTGCGCCAGCATCCACAAGTGCTGGGCTTTACCTCCTGCCTGGCCAAACACGGCGGCACGGGCGCGGTGTATGTGATGCTCAAACGCACCATGATGGATGGCCGCGACGAGTAAACCCGCCAGGCTGGCTGCCAGCAGACTTGCCAGCCCAACCCCTGCGCCCTACCCTGCGCGCTTTGCAAAGACCAACGAGAATGTCCATGTCTCTGGAACACAACTACACGGCGATCCTTGGCCAACTCGGCGAAGACGTCTCCCGCGAAGGCCTGCTCGACACCCCCAAGCGCGCCGCCAAAGCCATGCAGTACCTGTGCAAGGGCTACCAACAAACGCTGGAAGAAGTCACCAACGGCGCGCTGTTCAGCTCCGATAACAGCGAAATGGTGCTGGTGAAGAACATCGAGTTGTATTCGCTGTGCGAGCACCACTTGCTGCCCTTTATCGGCAAGGCCCACGTGGCCTATATCCCCAACGGCAAGGTACTCGGCCTGTCGAAGGTTGCACGCATCGTCGATATGTATGCACGCCGCCTACAGATTCAGGAAAGCCTCAGCCGGCAGATTGCCGAAGCTGTCCAGCAGGTCACTGGTGCTCTCGGCGTGGCCGTGGTCGTTGAGGCGCAGCACATGTGCATGATGATGCGCGGTGTAGAGAAGCAAAACTCCTCCATGGTCACCTCGGTGATGCTCGGCGAGTTCCGTGAAAACGCCGCCACGCGCAGCGAGTTCCTCAGTTTGGTCAACAACTGATCAACTGCGCAGCAAACAAAACCGGCCCCGTGCCGGTTTTTTTCGGCCCGCCGATCGGCCACGCAGATGGCGAAATCCCGCCAAACGCCTGATCAAACCCGCCCAATATGGCGAGATCACGCCATTGCAATCCATATCTACAAGCCGGATAGACGCATAAAGGCCCATTAGCTGTGGCCTGACGCTGACGGGCATGCATCTTGCGATATCACCGGCAGACAACCGCTGCGACCACCCGTTGTGCGGTTGCCGCGTGCACACAATGCCTTCAAGCCTGCCACATGCCTGTCGTTCGTCGATGGGCAGGCGGGCTATTGCCGCACCGCTACAGGTGCTGGCCGAAGGGCGTCATTCCGAGTTAACGATGAGATGGTTGGTTTAATGAAAAAACTCCTGTTGGCCGCGCTGTGCCTGAGCGTGATGGGTTGTGCCAAACAACCCGAGCCGGAAAAAACCGTGGATGTATTGCTGATCGGCGGCGGCATCATGAGCGCCACCCTAGGCACCTACCTCAACGAACTGGAGCCTGGCTGGAGCATCGACATTTACGAGCGCCTGGACCAGGTCGCCGATGAAAGCTCCAATGCCTGGAACAACGCGGGCACCGGCCACGCGGCGTTCTGCGAACTGAACTACACACCGCAACTGGCCGATGGCAGCATCGACATCAGCAAAGCCGTAGCGATCAACGAAGCCTTCGAGATTTCCAAGCAGTTTTGGGCCTACCAGGTTGACCGCCGTGTGCTGATCAACCCGCCAAGCTTTATCAACAACGTGCCGCACATGAGCTTTGTCTGGGGCGACGACAACGTCGACTTCCTCAAGAAGCGTCATGCGGCGCTGCAAACCAGCCCCCTGTTCCGTGGCATGGAATACTCCGAAGACCCGCAGCAGATCGAGCAATGGGTGCCGCTGGTGATGCAAGGCCGCGCGCCGGGCGAAACGCTTGCCGCCACCCGTGTATCAATCGGCACTGACGTGAACTTCGGCGAAATCACCCGTCAACTGTTCGGCTCGCTCAGCGAGCAGGCCAACGTCAGCCTCAACCTGCAACATGAAGTGCGCGGCATCACGCGCAATGCTGACAACACCTGGAACGTGCAAGTGGCCGACCTGGCCAATGGCGGCGCAGAAAAAAGCATCAACGCCAAGTTCGTGTTTATCGGTGCTGGCGGCGCGGCGCTGAAGCTGCTGCAAATGTCCGACATCCCCGAGGCTGAAGGCTATGCCGGCTTCCCGGTGGGCGGCTCGTTCCTCGCAACCAGCAACCCAGAAATCGTCGCCCAGCACCAGGCCAAGGTCTACGGCAAAGCCTCGGTTGGCTCGCCACCGATGTCCGTGCCACATCTGGACACCCGCGTGATCGACGGACGCAAGGTGCTGCTGTTCGGCCCCTTCGCCACGTTCTCGACCAAGTTCCTGAAAAACGGCTCGTTGCTCGACACCTTCAGCGCCCTGACCACCGACAACATCCTGCCGATGACCCACGCGGGCATCGACAACTTCTCGCTCAGCACCTACCTGATGGGCCAGTTGATGCTCAGCCAGGAAGACCGCATGGCGTCGCTGCGCGAGTACTTCCCCAATGCGCAGTCGAAAGATTGGGAGCTGATCCAGGCCGGCCAGCGCGTGCAGATCATCAAAAAAGACGCCGAACACGGCGGCATTCTGCAATTTGGCACCGAAGTCGTCAGCGCCGCCGATGGCAGCATCGCCGCGCTGCTGGGTGCTTCACCCGGTGCATCCACCGCCGCGCCGATCATGCTCTCGGTGCTGGAAAAGACCTTCAAGGACGAGATGCAGAGCCCGGAGTGGCAAACCAAGCTGAAAGAAATCATCCCGTCCTACGGCCAAAAGCTGAACGACGACCTGGCGCTGACCAACCAAACCCGCGCCTGGAGTAGCGAACGCCTGCAACTGGAGTTCGTTGAAGTGCCACCGCTGACCCTCACCCCAGCGGTCAGCCTGGCGCAGTAAACCACTGCGCCAGTCAGGCAATACAAATTGCCATGGCACCTTTTATCGTCACCCTGAGGTGACAAACCCTGCGAGCATTACGGGCACGCAATAAAGAACCGGCCACAAGCCGGTTTTTTATTGTCTGAAATAATCCTACCAAGCCCGAAAGCCAACGCGATGTCCGAACGAGTCGGCCTGCTGCCCACAGCAATAACGCTCCGGGCAAACCACAGGTTTGCCCTCCCCCACAGATTTGCTCGCAAACGCTTTCACGCAAACGTAATGCCCCATCACTCCGCCAGCTTGAGCAGATCAAATACCACCCGCGCAAACTTACTGGCCTTACCTGGATCAGATAGCAGCTGCATCATCTGGTTTTGGTGGGCATCGCCACTGTCCATGATCGCGTCATCGACCGCGTTGGCGAAGTTACCCAGCAGTGTCAATCAGCATCCAAAACTTTCCAGGCAACAGCGTCCAAAAGTTTCCAGTTGCTCAGGTGCTTTTCACCGCCTTTTTGCGTTGCTTGAAGCGGAATGAGTCGTTGCCGGTTTCGAGGATGTCGCAGTGGTGAGTGATGCGGTCGA
>CAMCJM010000013.1 GCA_945874835.1 Pseudomonas synxantha
GCCACGTCGTGGAGTGCCTGTTCGGCAAACTGAAGCATTACCGGCGGATTGCTACGCGTTTTGAGAAAAAGGCCAGTCATTTCAAGTCTATGCTGGCCTTCGCTGCAACCCTGTTGTGGCTCCGCTGATACGTCAACAGAACCTAGGTAGGGCGAGTTGCTGATCCACGCTGATTGACCTTGCAGTCACTGCATTAATTGTTTGGGCGTTATGTTCAAAACGGAGGTGCTTTTTTATGTTGTGAACACCACAGTGTTAATTTGAAATTGGTGGTGCTACGGAAATGGCTTGCCGGGTTACGCTTTCGGCTAAACCGGCCTACGTTCTCGGTTCTGTTGCCAGAATAGCTGGCAGGTTAGGTTCCCTGTGCTCAGCTAGCCTTATTTGTGGCTGGGCTCGACGAAATAGCTCACCTGCTGACGCGGATTGAGGTATTCCAGTGCAGCGGGCGGCAGTTGGGTGGGGCGCATGCAGGCGGCGATGCTCAGCATGGGCTCTTGTTCAAGGTCGACGATCAGCGCTTCGGCCTTGGGGATGGTTTCGTCGTAAACGATCAGCGTTGGTTTGAGCGGGATGCTGGGGTTCATGCCCAGCACGATGCCGAAGCGCTCATCATCCAGTGCGACCAGGCTGCCGGGCGGGTAAACACCCATCACGCGGATAAAGGCTTTCAGGGCTACGGCGTCGAAGCGTGATTGCTGGTGCTTGAACATCAACCCCAGGGCTTCGTGTGGCGTCAGCGCGTTGCGTGGGTTGAGCGGGTTGCATAGGTTGTCGAAGTGGTTGGTGATGCACACCAGCCGACTCAGGCGGGCGATGCCGGCTTCGTGCAACCGGCGCGGGTAGCCGCTGCCGTCACAGTACTCGTGGTGCTCGTGGATGATGCGCAGCACTTCATCATCGAACATCAGTTTTTGCCCCATGCGCAGGCCAAACTCGCAGTGCAGTTGCAGCAACTGTTGCTCCGGGCGGGTCAGTGGCTCGTTTTTCAGCAGCACTTTGCTGGGGATTTGCAGCTTGCCGATGTCGTGCAGCAGGGCGCCAAGCCCGAGGGTGTGGCAGTCCTCGCTGTTCAGGCCGAGTTGCCGACCCAGCAGTAGGCTCAGCGTGGTGACATTCAGGGCGTGGTAGTAGTGCTCTTCGGCGGCTTTGCTGTTGATGCTGTGCAGCACGGCGCCGCTGCCCGTGAGCAGGGTGTCGACCATGCCGCCGACAATTTCGCCCGCCTGTTTTAGCGCTTCTTCGGGGCGGCTGCGCAGGGTCTGGTTGAGGGCTTTGACCTGCTGGCCGGCCTGGATAAAGCGACGATCCACCTGCGCTAGGCGTTTGCGCAACGCCTTGAGTTTCTCCGCACGCACAGCGGCGGCCTGTTGCTGTGGCGTCTGGCTGGCTGGCGCGCTCGGCGCGGTGATCGGCGTGTGGCCATTGAGTGACAACGGCTCGCAGTCGCTGCGCTCGGGGTCATAGCGCAAGCGCTGCAGGCCGAGGGCGCGCAGCGATTTGATTTGCCCCGAGTCTTTAATCTTGAAGTTGTTGAAGGCGAAGTTGTGCTCCCACCAGGCCAAATCCAGCTGGATATACAGGCCGACACACAGCTGGTCGGGGGATATATAGGTGTAAGTGTCTGACATACGGCTAGAGGCAGTGGTGGCGAAAGGCCTGCAGTCTAACCCGTTGCGCCGTCACTGACAGCCAGCTGTTCGTTGTGCAGGGCGTGCTCGACTTCAGCGGCCCATTGCAACCAGGACTGCTCACCAAGAATGCCACGGCGCAGCGTCAGGTAGGGCATGCGCAGGGCATGGCGTTGCTCGGCAGGCAGTGCGTGGTAGTCGCGCTCGATGGCCAGCAGACTGTTCAGGGTTTTGCGGTGCACGGCGACATGCCGCTGCATCTCGTCGCGCAGCTTATCGGCGCTGGTGTGCGCCCCGGCAAACAGCTTGACCAGCAACGCGTCGTTGATCGTATTGGGCTGCACCGGCTCGCTCAGCCATCGCAGCAACTCAGCATGTCCGGCAGGCGTCAGGCGGTAGATTTTTTTATCCGGGCGGGTGCTTTGCTCGTGCGCCTCGAAAGCCAGCCAGCCGGCCTCGCTGAGTTTTTTCAGCTCCTGATACACCTGCTGGTGCTTGGCATTCCAGAAGTAGCCCAGGCCCTCTTTGAAGCGTTTGAACAGGTCATACCCGCTGCCCGGTTCGCTTTCCAACAAAATCAGAATGGCGTGCTTGAGCGACATGGATGGGCTTCACCAACAGCGTTTTGAGAGGGCCAGCAGTATACGGCTTATGCAAACACTTGCAGGGTGTCAGATGTCTGCCTAGTATGCAAAAACTTGCATAATAAAAATAACCCCCGGAGCTGTCCATGAAACGCACAGGTACCCGCTTTCGTCCGCGTCTGGCGCGCAACGATTACGACGTCATCATCATTGGCTCTGGTATTGGCGGCCTGACCACGGCCGCGCTGCTGGCCAAGCTCGGCAAGCGCGTGTGCGTGCTGGAGCAGCATTACACCGCTGGCGGCTACACCCACAGCTACGAGCGCGAAGGCTACGAATGGGACGTGGGCGTGCATTACATCGGTGAAGTGCATAAACCCTGGTCGACCATCCGTCGGGTGTTTGATGTGATCAGCGACGGTCAACTGCAGTGGGCACCGATGGATGCGCACTACGACCGCATCGTCATCGGCGAGCAGACTTACGACTACGTGGCGGGACGCGAGGAATTCAAGGCCGAGATGCGCCGTCACTTCCCTGATGAGGGCGTCGCGCTGGATCGTTATGTCGATTTGCTCAGTGAGGTCAGCGCCAAGGTGCCGCGCTTCTTCGCCGGGCAAGCCATGCCTCGTTCAGTGGGTGTGCTGTACAGCAAACTGCGCCGGTTGTGGCTGCCGGATTACTTCTTCAAAACCACCCGTGAAGTGCTCGAAGGGCTGACCTCTAATCAACAGTTAATCGGCGTCCTCACCGCGCAGTGGGGCGACTATGGTTTGCCGCCCGCTGAAGCGGCATTTGTCATGCACGCGATGGTGGCCAAGCACTACATCACCGGCGGCAATTACCCGGTAGGCGGCGCGAGCAAGATGGCTCAAACCATCATCCCGGTGATCGAGGCCGCGGGCGGGCATGTCTTCACCTATGCCGGGGTCGACAAGGTGCTGGTGGAGAACGGTCGCGCCGTCGGTGTGCGCTTGCAAAAAGACGCGGTCGAGATTCGCGCGCCGCAGATTGTCAGTTGCGCTGGGCTGGTGCCGACCTATACACGCCTGCTGGAGCCGCAGGTGGCCGAGCGCTACGGGCTGCTGACGCAACTGCCCAAGGCCAAACTGTCGGCCGCAACGCTGTGTCTATATGCCGGTTTCAAAGGCAGCGCGGCCGAGCTGAAACTGCCGAAGACCAACTATTGGGTTTATCCGACCCACGACCACGACTACAACGTCAGCAGTTTTATGGCCGGGCAGAACCCGGCGATGCCGCTGATTTACATCAGCTTCCCGTCGGCCAAAGACCCGGCCTGGGATGCGCAGTACCCGAACAAGGCCACGGTGGAGATCGTCGCCCCGACGCAGCCCGAGTGGTTCGCCAAGTGGAAGGGCACCACCTGGGGCAAGCGCGGCGCGGACTATGACGCCTTCAAGGTCGAGTTGACGGCGCAACTGCTGGAAACCCTCTACCAGCATCAACCGCAATTACGCGGTGCGTTGGACTTCTGCGAGTTGGGCACGCCACTGTCTACCGAATGGTTCCAGTGGAGCGAGCAGGGCGAGATCTACGGCATTGATCACACGGTCGAGCGCTTTGAGCAGCACTGGATTCACCCCCAGACGCCGATCAAAGGGCTGTACCTGACGGGTGCCGACACGGTGACGGCTGGGGTCGGCGGTGCGCTGATGGCCGGTGTGCTGACCGCGTCGCGCCTGCTCGGCTGGCGCGGTTATCAGGTGGGTAAATTACTGAAAAGCTGGAAGCCAACGACCAGCGGGCAGGGCGCAGTGGCCGTTGAGTCCTGAAACCGTCGCCCGTTACTGCGGCAGGCAGACACCGGTGCCGCCCAGACCGCAGTAACCGCCAGGGTTCTTCGCCAGGTATTGCTGGTGGTATGCCTCGGCGTAATAAAACGGCGGGGCCGGGCGCACTTCGGTGGTGATCGGGCCGAAACCGGCCTGCTCCAGTGCGGCCTGGAACTGCGCCTGACTGGCCTGTGCAGCGGCCAGTTGCGCGTCACCGTAGCAGTAGATTGCCGAACGGTATTGAGTACCGATGTCGTTGCCCTGGCGCATGCCCTGAGTCGGGTTGTGGGCTTCCCAGAACACCTTAAGCAAGGCTTCGTAGCTGATCAGCTGCGGGTCGAACACCACCAGCACCACCTCGGTGTGGCCGGTCAGTCCGGAGCAGGTTTCGTCATAGGTGGGGTTGGGCGTGTGGCCGCCGGCATAGCCTACGGCGGTGCTCCACACACCGGCTTGCTGCCAGAAGCGCCGCTCTGCTCCCCAGAAACAGCCAAGGGCAAACACCGCCTGCTCCAGCCCGGCCGGGAAGGGCGCTTGCAAGGCATTGCCGTTGACGAAGTGCGCCGCCGGCACCGGCAGGGCTTCGCTGCGTCCCGGCAGCGCTTGTTCGGCAGTGGGCAGGGCACTTTTATGCACGAGAATCTGTGAGCGCAGCACCATGAAAACCTCCGAGAGTGGCTTGCAGCGTTAGCGCTGATAGCGTTTGAGTTGATCCAGCAGGTCGCGGCCGGCGATGGGTTTGTCAAACAGATAACCCTGGCCAATGTCGCACTGATGACGGCGCAGGAAGTTCAGTTGATCGCGGGTTTCGACACCTTCGGCGACCACCTTGAGTTTCAGGTTGTGGGCCATGGCAATCACCGCCGAGGTGATTTCCATGTCGTCCTGATTTTGCGGAATGTCTTTGATAAAGCTGCGGTCGATTTTGATCACGTCGATCGGGAATTTCTTCAAATAGCTGAGTGATGAATAACCGGTACCAAAGTCGTCCATAGCCAGGGTCAGGCCCAGGCTTTTCAGGCGGCTGAGTTGCTGGCGGGTGTCGCCGGTAGCCTCTAGCAGCAGGCTTTCGGTGAGTTCCAGTTCGAGCAGGGCCGGGTCCAGTTGTTCTTCCTGCAGAATGTTGGTGATTTCACCGACCAAGTCCGGGTCGGAGAACTGCTTGGGCGACAAGTTGATGGCCATCTGCAGGGGCCTGTGGCCCACGGCGATCAGTTGTTTGCTCATGCGACAGGCCTGGCGCGTCACCCATTTGCCGATGGGAATAATCAGGCCTGTTTCTTCCGCCACGCTGATGAATTTATCGGGGCGGATCATGCCTTTTTCCGGATGGTTCCAGCGCAGCAGTGCTTCCATGCCCAGCAACTGGCCGGTCTTCAGGCACAGCTTGGGCTGGTAGAACACTTCCAGCTCGTTCTACATCAGCGCGCGGCGCAGGTTGCTTTCCAGAAACAGCTTGTAGTGCGCTTCGGCGTTTAGCGCATCGGTAAACACATGCAACTGGTTTTTGCCGTTGGCCTTGGCTTTGTGCAGCGCCAAGCTGGTGTGCTTCATCAGGGTTTGCGGATCGCGGCCATGCAGCGGTGCGCAGCCCAGGCCGATCGAACCGGTGACGTTGATCAGTTGGTTGTCGACGAACAGGGGTTTTTCCAGGGTGCTGAGCAGTCGCTGGGCAATCATCTGGCTGTCGCCCTGATCAGTTTCCAGCAGCACGGCAAACTCGTTACTGGCAAAGCGCGCGAGCACGCTGGTGGCGGGCAAGGTGTTGCGCAAACGACGCGCTAGGCTGACCAGCAGTTTGTCGCCGGTCTGATGGCCCAGGCTGTCGTTGATGCGTTTGAAGTTATCGATGTCCACCAGCAGCAGGCTGGTCGATTTATCCGGGCTCTCGGCAAAGTGGCTTTCCAGGGCGCGGATAAAGGCGTAGCGGTTGCCCAGGCCGGTGAGGTTGTCGCGAAAGGCCAGGCGCTCGATGTGCAACTGCGCCTGTTTGCTGGCCGTGATGTCTTCGTAAATGCCGATGTAATGGGTCATCTGCCCGTCATCGGCATGCACCTTGGACAGCGACAGATGCCCCCAGTAGGGCTCGAGATTTTTGCGCCGGCTTTTGATTTCGCCCTGCCAGCTGTTTTGCTCGGCCAGGCTGGTGCTGGCATCGAAGAGCATGTCGCTGAGGTTTTCCAGTGCGGGTATTTCAGACAGCCGCCGACCCTGAACTTCCTGCGCGCTGTACAGGGTGATGGCGGTGAAGCTGGGGTTGACGTACTCCACCACGCCGTCACGGTTGAGCAGGATAAACGCGCTGGAGCTTTGTTCCACGGCGCGTTGGAACAGGTGCAGTGTATGGGTGGCCGAACGGCGTTGCTGGTGGGTCAGAGCCTGGGCGTATTGGTCGGCCAATTCGCCGACAAAGGCGATCTCGTCCGGCTGCCAGGTGCGGGCTGAACCGGCATGTTCCAGGCACAGCACACCGACTACTTCCCCGGCCACACGGATGCTCGCATCGAGCATCGCGCCAATACCCATGGGTTGCAGGTAACTGTTGCTCAGCTCGCAGGTGCGCGGGTCTTGATGAGCGTCGTGAGCATCCAGGGCGCGACCGCTGTGCAGCGCTTCGAGGTACGCCGGAAATGGGCTGGCATCAATATCGGCGTGGGCAATGTGGCGGCCTTCATCCTTTTGGTAAAGCGCCACTGCTTGCAGGCGATTGCCGTTGAGGTTCCAGATGCCAGCACGACTGACGCCGTAAAGCTCACAGGCACTTTTGCTGATCAGTTCGGCCGCTTCGCGCAGCGGTTCGTGGTTGCCATAGTGGTGGCGGGCGAGTGCGACAATCAGCTCACGTTGCGCTTGCGAGCGGCGTTGCTGGGCCTGCACATCGGCCTGGCTACGCTGGTACAAATCCAGGCTGCTAGGGGTCGTGGCGGGCTCTTGAATCTCTCGCAGATACCCTCGCAATAGGCTACGACCGCGTTGGGTAAAGGCTTCGCCCAGTTCCAGCAGATGGATTGCGCCGCGCGGCGTGTGCAGACGGTAATGCACGCTGTAATGCTTGTGCTCGCTCAGTTGCTGCTGAATGCTTTCATGCAGTTGGTAGCGTGTGCTGGGCTCCATCAGGCTGGCATAAGGCGAGTCGAGCAGGGAGCAAAGATTCTGAGCGGGTAGGCCCAGCGGTTGTTGGCATTCAGGGTCAAGGTAAAGCAGGGTCCAGCTGGCTTCATTCAAGCGCTCGAAACGCAGCAGTCCAAGGCGCGAAGGCGCTGGCAACTGTGTCACAACCTCGGCCGCTAAACGACTTGCGGCATCGGGATGGCTTTTCATTCGATGGCTGGCTTCCAGTATGCTGATTGAAGGGGCTATCAACCCACTCCATCTATCGCGACAGGTAAGGGTGCATCATGCAATTGCGACTGACAAGAAAACTAACATGCGCCTTGCTGCTCTCTGCAGCAATGGTTTCTGCGCCAGTGCTGGGTGAGCCATCTGATGCCGTGCTCAACAGCGCCGAGCAGGGCAATTACCTGCTTGAGCTCAAGCGCCTTTACCTGACCCAGGATGAGCGCCAGGCGCTGCTCGCCCACTGCAATGATCTGCTCAATACCTATGCCTTGCGTGCGGCCTATCAGGTTGGCCAGGCGCAGCGCCAGGATCTGCTTTATCAGGTGCGCCAGGGCGAGTCAGGCGAGTTGCTGCTGCGCGAGGAAACCCGTGGCCAGCAGGGTAAGCATGTAGCCGTGCGTAACCAGCGTGTCGCGGTGTTTGGCGTAGACCCCTTTGTGCGCTACGAATGCCCCACGGGCGGCATCAGCTGCGTGCTGCAAAACCCAGCGGATGGGAGCCCGCTGTTGACCATCGTGCGCGACCACAAAGGCGCGGCTGAGCTGGCAAAAGCCCTGAGTTTTTTGATCCGTAATCTGCAAAAAGGCTGACGGCTCGCCAATCCGTAGGTTGGCGTTGAGCGCAGCGAAGGCCAACAGGTTGTTGGACGGTATCTGGAGAATATTCAAAAAAAACCCCGCCGAAATGGGCGGGGTGAGGGTATGAGCGTGGCAGCTCAAACGATAAAGGGTGTTACAGCAGCAAGGTGCGGATGTCTGCCAGCACATCGCTCAGGCGCTTGGTAAAGCGTGCGGCGGCGGCGCCGTTGATTACCCGGTGGTCGTAAGACAGCGACAGCGGCAGCATCAGCTTGGGCTGGAAGGCTTTGCCATCCCAGACCGGCTGTATAGTCGCCTTGCTCACCCCGAGAATCGCCACTTCCGGTGCGTTGACGATCGGCGTAAAGCCGGTGCCGCCAATGTGGCCGAGACTGGAGATGGTGAAGCAGGCGCCTTGCATATCGTCGGCTGACAGCTTTTTGCTGCGTGCCTTTTCCGCCAACACGGCGGCTTCGGCAGCCAGTTGCAGCAGGCTCTTCTGATCAACGTTTTTGATCACCGGCACCAGCAGGCCATCCGGGGTGTCCACGGCAAAGCCAATGTGCACATATTTCTTGCGGATGATGGCTTTGCCGATCGGCGCGAGCGAGCTGTTGAAGTCCGGCAGTTCCTTGAGCAGGAAGGCGCAGGCCTTGAGCAGCAACGGCAGCACGGTGAGCTTGACCCCGGCCTTTTCTGCTACGGCTTTTTGCGCGACGCGGAAGGCTTCCAGCTCGGTGATATCCGCCGAGTCGAACTGCGTTACGTGCGGCACGTTGAGCCAGCTGCGGTGTAGGTTGTTGGCCCCGACCTGCATCAGGCGGGTCATGGCCACTTCTTCCACTTCACCAAACTTGCTGAAGTCCACCACCGGTATCGGCGGGATACCTGCACCACCGGTTGCACCGGCAGCTGGGGCTTCCTTGGCCTTCTGCATCATGGTTTTGACGTAAGCCTGCACATCCTCTTTGAGCACGCGGCCTTTCGGCCCGGTGCCTGGTACGGCGCTCAGCTCGACGCCAAACTCACGCGCCACTAAACGCACGGCAGGGCCTGCGTGCACTTTGCTACCCGGACGCACGGCGGCTTCGGTCACTTTGGCGGCGGCTGTTGCCAGCGAGGCAATCGCGTTAACCTCAGCGGCAACGGCCGGGTGTGCGCCTTCCGGCACCTTGTGGACAGTGCTGGTGGCGCCTGCTGCAGGGGCGGCTGGGGCCGTCTCGCTGCCAGCTACTTTTAGCGTGAGGATGAAATCCCCCGTGCCGACTTCGTCTTCCAGTTTGACGCTGATGCTTTCCACCACGCCGGCAGCCGGCGAGGGGATTTCCATACTGGCCTTGTCCGACTCCAGGGTGATCAACGACTGATCGGCTTCGACGCTATCGCCGACCTTGATCAGAATCTCGATGACCTTGGCTTTGCCGTCCGAGCCGATGTCCGGCACATGCACATCCTGCACGCTGCTGGCCTGTGCGGCTGGCGCAGGTGCTGCGGCTGGTGCGGGAACTGCAGCTGCTTTTGGCGCTTCAGCCGTTGCTGCGGCAGGTGCCGCGGGTGCTTGGGCGGCGCCTTCGGCTTCCAGCTCAAACAGTTCGTCGCCTTCTTTCAGGCGGTCGCCCAGCTTTACTTTCAGGCTTTTCACCACGCCGCCTTTCGGCGCGGGTATTTCCATGCTGGCCTTGTCCGATTCCAGGGTCAGCACGCTCTGATCGGCCTCGATGCGATCACCGACCTTGACCATCAGTTCGATTACTTCACCCTCACCACCACCGATGTCGGGTACGCGAATCAATTCACTCATCGTTTCGCTCCTTAGCAGTCCAGTGGGTTGAGTTTGTCGGGGTTGATGCCGAACCGGACGATGGCTTCGGCCACCACTTTCGGTTCGATATCACCGCGGTCTGCCAGGGCTTCCAGGGCAGCGAGCACCACCCAGTTGCGGTCCACTTCGAAGAAATGGCGCAGCTTCTTGCGGCTGTCGCTGCGACCGAAACCGTCGGTGCCGAGCACTTTGAATTCCTTGCTTGGCACCCACTGACGAATCTGCTCGGCGAACAGTTTCATGTAGTCGGTAGAGGCAATCACCGGGCCTTTACGGCCGCTCAGGCACTCTTCCACGTAGGTTTGCTTGGGCTTCTGGCCCGGGTGCAGTCGGTTGCTGCGTTCCACGGCCAAACCATCACGGCGCAGTTCGTTGAAGCTGGTGACGCTCCACACGTCAGCCGCGACGTTAAACTCGTCACGCAGGATTTTTGCCGCCTCGCGCACTTCACGCAGGATGGTGCCGCTGCCTAGAAGCTGAACGTGATGGGCCGCTTCCTTCTTGTCTTCTTCGAGCAGGTACATGCCCTTGATGATGCCTGCCTCAACACCCAGCGGAATGGCCGGTTGCTGGTAGGACTCGTTCATCACGGTGATGTAGTAGAAGACGTCCTGCTGTTCTTCGACCATCTTCTTCATGCCGTCTTGGATGATCACCGCCAGCTCGTAGCCGTAGGTGGGGTCATAGGTGCGGCAGTTGGGAATGGTCGCGGCCATGATGTGGCTGTGGCCGTCTTCGTGCTGCAAGCCTTCACCGTTGAGGGTGGTGCGTCCGGCGGTGCCGCCGATCAGGAAGCCACGGGTGCGGCTGTCGCCAGCGGCCCAGGCCAGGTCACCAATACGTTGGAAGCCGAACATCGAATAGAAGATGTAGAACGGCAGCATTGGCTGGTTGTGGCAGGAGTACGAGGTGCCAGCGGCGATGAAGGAGCTCATGGCACCGGCTTCGTTAATGCCTTCTTCGAGGATCTGGCCCTTCTTGTCCTCGCGGTAGAACATCACCTGATCTTTATCCACTGGCTCATACAGTTGGCCGACCGAGGAGTAAATACCGAGCTGACGGAACATGCCCTCCATGCCGAAGGTACGGGCTTCGTCCGGAATGATCGGCACGATGCGCGAGCCGATGTCTTTGTCTTTCACCAACTGCGCGAGGATGCGCACGAATGCCATGGTGGTGGATATTTCGCGGTCGCCTGAGCCGTCGAGGATGGCCTTGAGGGTCTCCAGCGGCGGCGTCGGGATGCTGAAGCTCTTGGCCCGGCGCTGCGGCACGAAACCGCCGAGGGCGGCACGGCGCTCGCTCAGGTAGCGGGCTTCGGCGCTGCCTTCTTCCGGCCTGAGGAACGGCAGGCTTTCCAGTTCATCGTCCTTGACCGGGATGTCGAAACGGTCGCGGAACTGCTTGAGGCTGTCGACATCGACTTTTTTGGTGTTGTGCGCGGTGTTCTTCGCTTCGCCCGCGCCGGTGCCATAACCTTTAACGGTTTTGGCCAGGATCACGGTCGGCTGGTCTTTATGATTAGCCGCTTGATGGTAGGCCGCGTAGACCTTGTACGGGTCGTGGCCGCCACGGTTGAGCTTCCAGATCTCGTCATCGGACAAGTCGGCGACCATCGCCTTGAGTTCCGGCGAGTTAAAGAAGTGCTCACGCACGAATGCGCCGTCTTTGGCTTTGTAGTTCTGGTATTCGCCGTCGATGACTTCGTCCATGCGGCGTTGCAGGATGCCGTCGACGTCTTTGGCCAGCAGCGGGTCCCAGAAGCGGCCCCAGACGACTTTGTTAACGTTCCAGCCGCCGCCACGGAACACACCTTCGAGTTCCTGGATGATCTTGCCATTACCGCGCACCGGGCCGTCGAGGCGCTGCAGGTTGCAGTTGATGACGAAGATCAGGTTGTCCAGCTTCTCGCGGCCCGCCAGGGAGATCGCGCCGAGGGATTCCGGCTCGTCGCACTCGCCGTCGCCCATAAAGCACCAGACCTTCTGCTTGCCGGCCGGGATAAAGCCACGCGCTTCCAGGTACTTCATAAAGCGCGCCTGGTAGATCGCCTGGATCGGACCCAGGCCCATGGATACGGTCGGGAACTGCCAGAAGTCGGGCATCAGCCACGGGTGCGGGTAGGACGATAGGCCTTGACCATCGACTTCCTGGCGGAAGTTGTTCATTTGGTCTTCAGTGATGCGGCCTTCCATAAAGGCGCGGGCATAAACACCGGGCGATGCATGGCCCTGGAAGAAAATCAGGTCGCCGCCGTGCTCTTCAGTCGGGGCCTGAAAGAAGTAGTTGAAGCCGATGTCATACAGCGTGGCCGAGGAGGCGAAGCTGGAGATGTGACCGCCCAGGTCGGAGTCTTTCAGGTTGGTGCGCATCACCATGGCCAGCGCATTCCAGCGCACCAGCGAGCGGATGCGGCGTTCCATAAACAGGTCGCCAGGCATGCGTGCTTCGTGGGTCAGCGGGATGGTGTTGCGGTAGGGCGTAGTGATCGCATACGGCAACTGCGAGCCACTGCGGGTTGCCAGTTCGCCCATGCGGGTCATCAGGTAATGCGCGCGGTCTTCACCCTCGTGTTCGAGGACGGACTCAAGGGCGTCCAGCCATTCCTGGGTTTCGACGGGATCGAGGTCTTGCATGGCTTGCTCCAGGGCGGAAAGGCTTCCAGAATCGGAGGCCAGGTTTCGCGGCCGACTTCATGAGTGGCCGCGTGAATTCTTGGATTGACCGGGGGTAGGGCCGGCTTCGTGTAGTTTTACTACATTCCGACGCCAATTTCAGCCTTTGGGATACATTCTTTGGTAGTAAAACTACAATTATTTTTCTGTTCTCCGTATGACCAAGGCTGGAGTACGTGTTTGGTGTCCGCCGTGGTCAGGGAGCAGTTCGCTAAAAAGGATAGACCATGACCCTGCCCCTGCTGGCCGTCTTGCCCGCTGCCCTGTCGCCCCTCGCTGCACGTGCCGAACAGTCGTTACAGCAGGCCTTCAGTAAGCGCTCAACTACCGCCGCACAAGCTTTTGCACAGTGGCCGGCTGAGCGGATGGACGCGTTGCGGCGGGTGGGTGCAGCCAGCGATTTCGTTGTGCAGCAAGGCGTGCGTGACCCGCAGATGCTGCTCGACCTGGCCGCCAGCGGTGAGCTTGAACGCAGCTTCAAGGTCGGTGAGCTCTGCGGCCATTTGGCGCAGGCATTAGCCGACGCCGCCGATGAGGATGATCTGGGCCGCCGTTTGCGGCGTTTTCGCAATCGCCAGCAGCTGCGCATTATCTGGCGCGATGTCAGCCGTCAGGCCGATCTGATTGAAACCTACCGCGATCTGTCTGACCTGGCCGATGGCTGTATCGATCAGGCCTATCAGTGGCTGTATACACGCCATTGTGCGCAGTTCGGCACGCCCATTGGGCAACGCAGTGGCCAGCCTCAGCACATGGTCATCCTCGGTATGGGCAAGCTGGGCGCGCATGAGTTGAACCTGTCTTCGGACATCGACCTGATCTTCGGCTACTCCGAAGGCGGCGAGACTGAAGGGGTAAAGCGCCCGCTGGATAATCAGGAGTTCTTTATCCGTCTCGGCCAGAAGCTGATCAAGGCGCTGGACGCCATCACCGTCGAGGGGTTCGTTTTCCGCACCGACATGCGCTTGCGTCCCTACGGCTCAAGCGGTGCATTGGTGTTCAGCTTTAACGCGTTGGAGCAGTACTACCAGGATCAGGGGCGCGACTGGGAACGCTACGCCATGATCAAGGCGCGGGTGGTCGGTGGTGATCAGGTTGCCGGCGCGCAGTTGCTGCAGATGCTGCGGCCCTTCGTCTATCGGCGCTATCTGGACTTTTCGGCGATTGAAGCGCTGCGCGCGATGAAGCAGCTGATCCAGCAGGAAGTGCGGCGCAAGGGCATGGCCGAGAACATCAAGCTGGGCGCGGGCGGTATCCGCGAGGTGGAATTTATCGCTCAAGCCTTCCAGCTGATTCACGGCGGTCGCGACCTCAGCTTGCAGCAGCGCTCGCTGTTTGCCGTGCTCAATACCCTGCGTGATCAGGGCTACCTGCCTGCCGCCGTGACCGACGAGTTGCGCGACGGCTATGCCTTTTTGCGTTACGCCGAGCATGCCTTGCAGGCCATCGACGATCGGCAGACGCAAATGCTCCCGGACAATGATCAGGACCGTGCGCGTGTGGCCTTTATCATGGGCTTCGACAGCTGGCAGGCCTTCCATGATCAGTTGATGCACTGGCGCGGCCGTGTGGATTGGCACTTCCGCCAAGTGATTGCCGACCCTGATGAAGAGGACGGTGCGCCGGCTGAGGACGTAGCCGGTGCCGAATGGCTGCCGCTTTGGGAGGATGTGCAGGACGAAGAGGCGGCCTGTCGGCAGTTGGCCGAAGCGGGATTTGCCGAGCCACAATCGGCCTGGCAGCGCTTGGCCGGCTTGCGCAATTGCAATCAGGTGCGTGCCATGCAGCGTCTGGGTCGCGAGCGGCTGGATGCTTTTATTCCGCGCTTCATGGCGCAGGCCGTCGAGCATGCCAACCCGGATCTGGTATTGGAGCGGGTGCTGCCGCTGATCGAAGCCGTGGCGCGGCGTTCGGCGTATCTGGTGCTGCTCACGGAAAATCCCAGTGCGTTGCAGCGCTTGCTGACCCTGTGCGCCGCCAGCCCGTGGATCGCCGAGCAAATCACCCGCTTCCCGCTGCTGCTGGATGAACTGCTCAATGAAGGTCGCTTGTTCAAGCCGCCTTTGGCCCCTGAGCTGGCCGCTGAACTGCGTGAGCGGCTGATGCGCATTCCGGAAGAAGATCTGGAGCAGCAGATGGAGGCCCTGCGCCACTTCAAGCTGGCGCACCGCCTGCGTGTAGCGGCCTCCGAGATTGCCGGTACGCTGCCACTGATGAAGGTCTCGGATTACCTGACCTGGCTGGCCGAGGCCATTCTTGATCAGGTGCTGGCGCTGGCCTGGCGTCACACCGTGAGCCGTTACGGCGCGCCACAACGAACTGACGGCAGCCCCTGCGCTCCGGATTTCGTCATCGTCGGCTATGGCAAGGTCGGCGGTATCGAGTTGGGACATGGCTCGGACCTCGACCTGGTGTTTATCCACGACGGCGACCCGCAGGCCGAAACCGACGGCGAGAAGCCCATCGACGGTGCGCAGTTCTTCAACCGTCTGGGCCAGCGCATCATTCACCTGCTGACCACGCAGACCAACTCCGGCCAACTGTATGAGGTGGACATGCGCCTGCGGCCATCAGGCGCAGCAGGCTTGCTGGTCAGCTCGTTGGGCGCGTTCGAGCGCTATCAGCAGGGCGAAGCCTGGACCTGGGAGCATCAGGCGTTGGTGCGGGCGCGGGTGCTGGTTGGTTGCCCGCGTGTTGGCAAGGCATTCGAGGCGGTTCGCGCTGCCGTACTTGGCCGCGAGCGTGACCTGGCCACGCTGCGCACCGAAGTCAGCGAGATGCGCGCGAAGATGCGCGATAACCTCGGCAGCAAGGCCACCGCCGCCGGTACGGCCGCGAATGCCTTTGAACCCAATATGCCGTTCGACCTCAAGCAGGATGCCGGAGGTATCGTCGATATTGAATTTATGGTGCAATACGCGGCCCTGGCATGGTCGCGCCAGCACCCGGAATTGCTTGAGTTCACAGACAATATTCGCATTCTGGAAGGGCTGGAGCGGTTGGGTTTGCTGTCGGCTGAGGATGCCCAATTACTGCAGGCGATTTACAAAGCCTACCGTTCAGCGGCGCACCGTCAGGCCCTGCAAAAACAGCCAGGGGTGGTTAGCGGCGAGCAGTTTGCTGATGAGCGGCATACGGTGATGCGCCTTTGGCGCGCACTGGGTTTGAGCTGAATTTATTAAGTGGTCGGCCGCCGAGGGTGGCCGACCTGTGCTGTACCAATCGAATGTGAGGAGCAGGCAATTATGTCGATGGCCGATCGTGATGGCGTGATCTGGTATGACGGCGAGCTGGTGCAGTGGCGCAACGCGACCACTCACGTGCTGACCCATACCCTGCACTACGGCATGGGCGTTTTTGAAGGCGTGCGCGCCTACAACACCCCGCAAGGCACGGCGATTTTCCGCCTGCAAGCGCACACAGACCGTCTGTTCGACTCGGCCCACATCATGGGCATGAAGATTCCGTACAGCAAAGACGAGGTCAACGAAGCCACCCGCGCCGCCGTGCGTGAGAACAACCTGGAAAGCGCCTACATTCGCCCCATGGTGTTCTACGGATCTGAAGCCATGGGCCTGCGCGCCAGTGGCTTGAAAACCCACCTGATCGTCGCAGCCTGGAGCTGGGGCGCGTACATGGGTGATGAAGCCCTGCAGGTCGGCATCAAGGTGCGCACCAGCTCCTTTACCCGCCACCACGTCAACATCTCGATGACCCGCGCCAAGGCCAATGGCAACTACATCAATTCGATGCTGGCGCTGCAGGAAGCCATCTCCGGCGGTGCCGACGAAGCATTGTTGTTGGACCCGGAAGGCTACGTGGCCGAGGGCTCGGGCGAGAACATCTTCCTGGTCAAAAACGGCGTGGTCTACACCCCGGAAGTGACCTCGTGCCTGAACGGCATCACCCGCAACACGATTCTTACCCTGGCGGCCGAGCACGGTCTTGAAGTGGTCGAGAAGCGCATCACCCGCGATGAGGTGTATATCGCCGATGAAGCCTTCTTCACTGGCACCGCCGCGGAAGTCACGCCGATCCGTGAAGTCGATGGCCGGCAGATCGGTGCGGGCCGTCGCGGGCCGATCACCGAGAAGCTGCAAACTGCCTATTTTGATTTGGTCACCGGTAAAACCGATGCGCACGCCGAGTGGCGCACGCTGGTTAAGTAAGGAGTGGCTGTAGGGAGGGGTGCGCAGCGGCGTAACCCACCATTAGGCTCGCAGAGTCGCTTCAATACAGACGTAGGATGGGTTAGGCGCGTAGCGACGTAACCCGTCACCCGGCCCGAAGGGGCGGCCAAGAGAATGCCTGACGGCATTCATGGTGGATTACGCCGCAGCGCGGCTAATTCACCCTACGGATTCGACATGAATATTTTGATCATTGGCCCCAGCTGGGTGGGTGACATGGTGATGGCGCAGACGTTGTTCCAGTGTCTGCAACAGCGTCATCCCGGTTGCGCAATCGATGTGCTGGCCCCTGAGTGGAGTCGGCCGATTCTTGAGCGCATGCCCGAAGTCCGGCAGGCCCTGAGCTTTCCGCTCGGCCATGGCGTGCTGGAGCTGGCCACGCGGCGCAAGATCGGTAAGTCGCTGGCTGGCCAGTACGATCAGGCGATTCTGCTGCCTAATTCACTCAAGTCCGCCTTGGTGCCGTTTTTCGCCGGTATCCCCAAGCGCACTGGCTGGAAGGGTGAGCTGCGCTATGGCCTGCTCAACGACATCCGCACCCTGGATAAACAGCGCTACCCGCTGATGATCGAGCGCTTTATGGCGCTGGCCTTTGAGCCGGGTGCTGCGTTACCCCAGCCTTACCCGCGTCCCTCTTTGCAGATCGATGCGCAAAGTCGCGACGCCGCCCTGGCCAAGTTCGGCCTGAGCCTAGATCGCCCGGTGCTGGCGCTGTGTCCGGGTGCTGAGTTTGGTGAAGCCAAGCGGTGGCCGAGCGAGCATTACGCCAAGGTCGCTGAAATGAAGATCCGCGCTGGCTGGCAGGTGTGGATTTTTGGCTCGAAGAACGATCACCCAGTCGGCGAAGACATTCGCAGCCGGCTGATTCCGGGTCTGCGCGAAGAAGCGATGAACCTAGCCGGTGAAACCAGCCTGGCCGAAGCCATTGATTTGCTGTCTTGCGCCGGTGCTGTGGTGTCCAACGACTCCGGCCTGATGCATGTGGCGGCGGCGTTGAGCCGTCCGCTGGTGGCGGTTTACGGCTCAACCTCGCCGGGCTTTACCCCGCCGTTGGCCGAGCAGGTGGAAATCGTCCGCCTGGGACTGGAATGCAACCCGTGTTTCGAGCGCACCTGCCGTTTCGGCCATTACGACTGCTTGCGCCAACTCAAGCCGCGCCCGGTGATTGAGGCGTTGGATCGCCTAGTGGCCGACCCGGTCGAGGTTGAATAGTTTGCGCGTTCTGTTGATCAAAACCTCTTCCTTGGGCGATGTGGTGCATACCTTGCCTGCACTGACCGATGCGGCGCGCGCCATTCCCGGTATCAAGTTTGACTGGGTGGTGGAGGAGGGTTTCGCCGAAATTCCGGCTTGGCATCCGGCCGTGGCGCAGGTGATCCCGGTGGCCATCCGCCGCTGGCGCAAGCACCTGTGGCAAACGTTTAAGAGCGGTGAATGGAAGCGCTTTAAACAGCGCCTTAGCGAAGCGAAGTACGACCTCGTAATCGATGCCCAAGGCTTGCTGAAAAGTGCCTGGCTGACCCGTTACGTCAACGCGCCGATTGCCGGTCTGGATCGAGATTCCGCCCGCGAACCACTGGCCAGCCGTTTCTACGACCGTGCCTACGCCGTGCCAAAGGAGCAGCACGCCCTTGAGCGCACGCGCCAGTTATTTGCTCAAGCACTCGGCTATGCACTGCCGGACAGCCTCGGTGACTACGGCCTCAATCGCGCACAACTGGCCGATCCTGCGCCGCAACCCTATTTGCTGTTTCTGCACGGCACCACCTGGCCCAGTAAGCACTGGCCGGAAGCCGACTGGCGTGCGCTGGCTGAACAGATGAGCGCGCAAGGCTGGGCTATACGTCTGCCGTGGGGCAATAAGACCGAGAAGGCGCGCGCCGAACGGATCGCTGCCGGCATTGAAAACGCGGCGGTGCTGCCCAAACTTAACTTGGCGGGTGTGGCCAAAGTGATCGCCGGTGCCAGTGCTTGTGTGGCCGTGGACACCGGGCTCGGCCATCTGGCTGCTGCGCTGGATGTACCGAGTATTTCCCTGTACGGCCCGACCTTGCCGGGGCGCGTTGGAGCCTATGGCCGGGGTCAGGTGCACCTGTGCGCCACGGGGCCGAATGCCGGCTCGGGCGATCGCCACAAGCCCTGCTTCGACGGGTTAGACGCCGAACGCGTCGCCACACAATTGCAGGCCCTGCTGCTGGCCGAGGACGTCACTTGATGGCGCTGTCGCGATTTTTTCCCGGATTTTATCCGGGCTACACGGTTGAAGGGCGTACCTGATGCAGTTGGCTTTTATCCTCTACAAGTACTTCCCTTTCGGCGGCCTGCAGCGCGACTTTATGCGCATTGCACTGGAGTGTCAGGCGCGTGGCCATGCCATTCGCGTCTACACACCGGTCTGGGAGGGTGACGTACCGGCAGGTTTTGAGGTTGTGGTGGTGCCGGTCAAGGCGCTGTTCAACCACAAACGCAATGAAAAGCTCACCGCCTGGGTCGAGGCCGATCTGGCCAAACGTCCGGTGGATCGAGTGGTCGGCTTTAACAAGATGCCCGGCCTGGACGTCTACTACGCCGCCGACGGCTGCTATGAAGACAAGGCACAAACCTTGCGCGCACCGATCTACAAGCGCTGGGGCCGTTACAAGCACTTCGCCGATTACGAGCGGGCGGTGTTTGCCCCCGAATCGAAAACCGAGATTCTGATGATCTCCGAAGTGCAGCAGCCGCTGTTTATCAAGCATTACCACACCCCGCTGCAGCGCTTTCACCTGCTGCCGCCGGGCATCGCCGCTGACCGCCGTGCGCCCGCCAATGCGGCGGAGATTCGCGCCGAGTTCCGCGCTGAATTCAAGTTGGCCGACAGCGACCTGCTGTTGGTGCAGATCGGCTCTGGCTTCAAAACCAAGGGCCTGGATCGCAGCCTGAAAGCCCTGGCTGCCTTGCCGCGCGAAGTGAAACAACGCACCCGGCTGATCGCCATTGGTCAGGACGATCCACGCTCCTTCCAATTGCAGGCCAAGGCGCTGGGCGTGTCCGATCAGGTACACATTCTCAAAGGACGCAGCGATATTCCGCGTTTTCTGCTCGGTGCCGATCTGCTGATTCATCCGGCCTACAACGAAAACACTGGCACCGTACTGCTGGAGGCGCTGGTGTCCGGCCTGCCGGTGCTGGTCACCGACGTCTGCGGCTATGCCCACTACATCCGAGATGCCGATGCCGGGCGCGTGCTGGCCAGCCCGTTTGAGCAAGAGCGTTTGAATCATCTGCTCACCGACATGCTGGCCGACGATCAACGCCGTGCGTTCTGGTCACGCAATGGCTTGGCCTATGCCGATAGCGCCGACCTGTACTCCATGCCGCAGCGTGCGGCGGACATCATCCTGGCGGCGCGTCCATGAAACTGGTCCTGGCTGAACCCTTTAAAACCCTGTGGGCTGGGCGCGATGCCTTTGCCGCTGTCGAAGCGCTGCAGGGGCAGGTCTACCGCGAGCTGGAAGGCCGCCGCACGCTGCGTACCGAAGTCGATGGGCGCGGTTATTTTGTCAAAATCCACCGCGGCATCGGCTGGGGTGAGATCGTCAAAAACCTGCTCACCGCCAAGCTGCCGGTGCTTGGTGCTCGCCAGGAATGGGAGGCCATTCAGCGCTTCACCGAGGTCGGTGTCGCGACCATGACCGCCGTGGCCTATGGCGAACGCGGCAGTAATCCGGCAGCGCAGCATTCTTTTATCGTCACTGAAGAACTGGCGCCGACCACCGACCTCGAACAACTGAGCCTGAACTGGGCGCAGCAACCGCCCGAGCCGCGCCTCAAGTGGGCGCTGATCAAAGAAGTGGCGAATATGGTCGGTAGCATGCACCGCGCCGGTGTTAATCACCGCGACTGCTACATCTGCCACTTCCTGCTGCACACCGATAAGCCGGTGACGGCCGACGATTTCCGCCTGTCCGTGATTGATCTGCACCGCGCCCAAGTCCGCCATCAGTTGCCCCTGCGCTGGCGCAACAAGGACCTGGCCGCGCTGTACTTCTCGGTGCTGGATATCGGCCTGACTCGGCGTGACAAGCTGCGTTTTTTGCATGGCTACTTTCAGCAGCCATTGCGTCAAATCTTTCAAGAAGAAGGCCGTCTGCTCGCTTGGCTGGAGCGCAAGGCGGCCAAATTGTATGGCCGCAAACAACGGTATGGGGATGCGTTGTAATGGCTGGCTGGTTACTCGATCCGCAGTATCAAGCGCTATCCGCTGAGTTCGGTAGTCTCTCCGCCGTGTTTGCTTTGCAGGGCGAACGACTGACTAAAGACCCATTGTCGGAAGTGATTCGTGTCGAATTCAATGGGGTGCGGTATTACGTCAAGCGTTACTGGGGTGGCGGCAAGGGGTTACGGCGCTATATCGGTCGGCCACGAGTTAAGGCCGAGTGGCAGAACCTCAGGCATTTCGCCAAGTGGGGCGTGCCCACCGCCGTTATTGTCGCTTGCGGGCTGGAGCGTCAGCTGGGTAGTTTTGTTCGTGGCGCGCTGATAACTCGTGAGCTGGATAACACTGAAGACCTCGCCCTGTTAGCCCGGCGCGCTGATCCGCGCCTGCAGGATCGGGCTTGGGTCGATGGCGTCAGTCGCCAGCTAGCTCGCGCCACCCGAACTTTGCACGACCACCGCTTCACTCATAACGATCTGAAGTGGCGCAACCTGCTGGTCAATGATCGCGCTGAGCTGTTCTTTATCGATTGCCCCACCGGTTCGTTCTGGTGGGGGCCGCTGCTGCGCTACCGCATCGTCAAGGACCTGGCCTGCCTGGATAAGGTGGCGAGCAAGGTGCTGTCGCGCAGTCAGCGCTTGCGCTTTTATCTTCAATACCGTGGGAGCCAACGCTTGAATACTTCCGATAAGAAACGCATCCGACAGGTCGTCGCGTTTTTTGAGGGCAGGGAATGACGGACTTTATCGCGGCGCAGGATCGCGCCCTGCTGGAGCAGCATGGTCTGGCCAGTTTCGATGCGCTGTGGGCAATGAAGCTGCAGGCGGTGGATGAGCCCAATACCGAGCGTGGCGGTTGGAGCAGCGTCTATCGACTGGATCTGGGCGAGGTCGCCTACTACCTCAAGCGCCAGAGCAATCACCTGACCCGCAGCCCGCTGCACCCCTTTGGCGAGCCCACCTTCGCTCGCGAGTTTCGTAATATTCGCCGTTATGCGGCGCTGGGTATCCCGGCCTTGCAGGCGGCGTTTTTTGCCGAGCGCAAGTTGCCAGGCGAGCGTCGTGCAGTATTGCTGACCCGCGCCCTAGATGGCTGGCAGGATCTGGATGCCTGGTTGTCCGGCTGGGTCGAACTCGGCGTGGCGCGTCGTACTGCAATTCTCAAGGCCTGCGGTGAGCTGGCGCGTTGCCTGCATCGGGCTGGGCAGATGCATGGCTGCTTCTATCCCAAGCATATTTTCCTACGCGAGCGTGCTGACGGTTTCGATGCGCAGCTGATCGATCTGGAGAAAACCCGCCCCTTGCTATTTGGTCAGCGAGACCGGGTAAAGGATTTGGAGCCGTTGTTACGCCGCGCCAGTGTGTGGGACGAGGCGGACGTCGGTGTGTTGTTGGCGGCCTATCTTGGCGATGCGACTGATCTTGCTCGCTGGAGTGAGCGTCTTGGCATGCGCCGGCGTAACAAGGCGGCGTGTCGATGAGCTTGGTGTTGCTCAGTCAGGCTGGGCGCGCCCCAGCGCTGCCGCTGTCCGTCAAGTTGGTTGATGCAGCCGGCTCAGTCGATCTGATTCTGCAAAAGCTGCTGCGCGTGTTGCCCGGGCAGCGCTATGTCGCCAGGGCTCAATGGTGCGGCCGGCCGGTGCTGGCCAAGTTGCTAGTGGGGGCCAAGGCTGAGCGTCATTATCAGCGAGAGCTGGTGGGCGCACGTCTGCTGGCCGTGCAGGGGCTGAGCACGCCTCAGTTGCTGGCGCATGGTCTGCGTGAAGGCGAGGGCGGTTGGTTATTGTTCGAGTACCTGGGTGGTGCTGAAAGCCTGTGGGATGCCTGGCGCGCGGTGGAAAACCAGGCGCTGTTAAGTGCCGATCAGCAGGCGGTGCTGGCTGATGCGTTGGCCTGTATTGCGCAGATGCATGCCAAGGGATTGTGGCAAGCGGATCTGCATTTGGACAATCTGTTGCGGCACAACGGTCGGCTGTTTGTTATCGATGGCGGTGGTGTGCAGGTCGAGACGGCCGGCCAGCCGCTGTCGCGTGCCAAAGTGCTGGAAAACCTCGGGGTGTTCTTCGCCCAGCTGCCAGCCGAGTTGACGCCCTTTATTGAAGAGTTGCTGGTGCATTACCTGCTGGCCAATGGCGAACATGCATTGCCGCTGGAGGCCTTGCTCAAAGAAGTGCAAAGGGTGCGCAAATGGCGCATGCGCGATTATCTACGTAAGGTCGCCCGTGATTGCAGTCTGTTCGCTGCCAAGGTTGGTGCATTCGGTCTGCAGGTGGTGCGCCGGGAAAGTCAGGCCGAGCTGCAGCCGCTTTTGAATAATCTGGATCTGCTCACCGAGCAGGGCCATATCTACAAGACCGGTGGTGCGGCCACTGTGGCGCAAGTGCAGCTGCAAGGCCTGCCGTTGGTGGTCAAGCGCTATAACGTGAAGAGCGTTGCCCATTGGCTGAAGCGTTTCTGGCGGCCCAGTCGCGCCTGGCACAGTTGGGTCGAGGGTAACCGCCTGCACTTATTGGGTATCGCGACACCGCGACCACTGGCGGTTATTGAGCGGCGCTGGTGCTGGTTACGTGGGCGGGCCTACCTGATTACCGAATACTGCGGCGGGCAGGATATAATCGCGCGCTTTAGCAACTACCACGACGGGTCGCCCCCGGAAACTGAACTGTTGGCGCTGGATCGTTTGTTCGCCGCTTTGTTGCGCGAGCGCATCAGTCATGGCGATTTTAAGGGGCACAATCTGTTTTGGGACGAACACTTGGGCCGCTGGTCATTAATCGACCTCGACGCCATGCAGCAACACCGCAGTGCGCGCAGTTTCGCCAGGGCCTATGCCCGCGATCGCGCCCGTTTCCTGCGTAACTGGCCCGTCGATTCGGCGCTGCACCAGTTGCTCAACCAACGTATACCGCTGACGCCCGCCGTCGGCTCAGCAGACTAAAAAGAGGCAAAACCAGTGGCATTGACCATTCTCGGCCTGTCCGGCGCCCTCAGCCATGACCCTTCCGCCGCCCTGTATATCGACGGCAAGCTGATTGCGGCTGTCGAAGAAGAACGCTTCGTGCGCGACAAGCATGCAAAGAACCGCATGCCCTATGAGTCGGCCAAATTCTGCCTGGAGCAAGCCGGGATCAAACCGAGCGATGTGGATGTTGTGGCGATTCCGTTTGCGCCCATCAGCATCTTCAGCGAAGCACGCTGGAAGTACGCCAAGCGTTATTGGTACGCCCCGGATCGTGCCCTCGACGCCATCCTGATGGGCAACCGCCGCTACAAACGCTACTACAAGCACATCCAGTGGTGCCTGCAGCAACTCGGCTTCGACCTGAAGAAGGTCAAGATCGAGCCGGTCGAGCATCACCTGGCTCACGCGGCCAGCGCCTACCACTGCTCGGGTTTTACCGAAAAGACCGCGATTCTCGGCATCGATGGCAAAGGTGAGTACGCCACCACCTTCTTCGGCTATGGCGAAAACGGCGAGATCCACAAAATCAAAGAGTTCTATGACCCGGACTCCTTGGGCGGCCTGTACGGCGCAATCACAGAGTTCCTCGGTTTCGAGATGCTCGATGGCGAGTTCAAGGTTATGGGCATGGCCCCTTACGGCGATGCCAGCAAGTACGATTTCTCGCGTTTGGCCACGTTCGAAAACGGCGAGCTGATCATCAACACCGAGTACGCCAACGTCATCGGTCTACGCCGCTATAAAGAAAACGGTAAGGGCTTCTACTTCTCCAAGAAACTGATCGAGTGGCTGGGGCCCAAGCGTCAGGGCGATATCGCCGATGACCCTTACATCCACTACGCCGCCAGCATGCAGGCGCTGTTCGAGAAGTTGGCGCTGCAGATGATGGAGCACTACCTCGGTGACATCATCCGCGAAACCGGCAAGATCGCCTTCGCTGGTGGTTGCGCGCTGAACGTCAAGTTGAACCAGAAGATCATTGCTCGCGACGACGTGAAAGAGTTGTTCGTACAACCCGCTTCCGGCGACGCCGGTACAGCCGTCGGCGCAGCCGCCTATGTGTCGCACCAGCGCGGCGTGCCGGTTGAGAAGATGGAGCACGTCTACCTCGGCCCGTCCTACTCCAATGAAGACGTGATCGCCGCCTGTGCTCGCCACCCGAGCAAGCCAGTGTTCAAGCAAATCGCCGACATGCCGCAGCGCATCGCCAAGATCATGGTTGAAGGTAATCCGGTCGCCTGGTTCCAGGGTCGTATGGAGTTTGGCCCGCGCGCATTGGGTGGTCGCTCGATCATTGGCTGCCCGAGCATTCCCGGCGTGGCTGACCGTATTAACGAACAGATCAAGTTCCGCGAGCGCTGGAGGCCCTTCTGCCCGTCGATGCTCGACACCGTCGGCCCGCAGATGCTCAAGGTGGATCACCCCAGCCTCTTTATGACCTTCACCTTCGAAGTGAATGAAGAGTGGAAGACACGCGTGAGCGAAGTGGTGCACGAAGACGGCACCTCTCGCGCTCAGGTGCTTAAACGCGAATACAACCCGCGCTATTACGACATGATGCTGGAACTGGAAAAACTCACCGGCAACGGCGTGTCTTTGAACACCTCCCTCAACCGTCGCGGTGAACCGATGATCTGCTCGCCGACCGACGCGCTGAATATGTTCTACGGCTCCGACCTGCAGTACCTGATCATGGAAGATATTTTGGTGGTCAAGGACGGCAAGGATTGGTATGAGTCGCTCTGAGTCAGTTGTGAATGAGGCCGCTGGTAGCCAGGCAGAACGTTGGGTTTTGCAATTTTGCCATGGCTACGATGGCCCCTTCCTAGACTGCGCGCGGCAGTACGCCGCGCTATTTGTCGGCACGCCTTACAAAGTTTGTACGGTCTATCTGACTGGCAAGCCGAGTGCGGAAGTCGAGCAAGGCTCGGCGTCTGACGAGGTGATTTTCCTCGACTACTCCAGTCGTGATGTGCGAGGGCTCAAGCTAAAGGCGATCCGCGACCTCAAGCGTATTGCCGCTTCGCGCGACTTTAAATTCTGCATCGCCCATCGCTTTAAACCGATCTACGTCGCCCTGTTGGGCAGCGATTTACCAGTGATCGGCGTGCACCACGCGTTTGGCGACTACAAGCGGCGAACGCGCCAGCTGTTTGCCAACTTCTTTCGCAAGCGTCTGGCGCTGCTCGGGGTTTCCAATGCGGTGCGCGATGATATGCGCGCCTGCTTGCCTAACTGGCCGGTCGAACGCATCGAGGCGCTGTACAACCGTATTGATATTGCCGCTGTTCAAGCCGAGCAGGTTTCTCGTGAAGCCGCACGCGAGCACCTCGTGTTGCCGCAGGGCGCATGGGTGGTTGGCAATGTCGGGCGCCTGCACCCGGACAAGGATCAGGCCACTCTAATTCGTGGTTTTGCGTTGGCGTTGCCGGATCTACCTGCGGGTAGTTTGTTGGCCATTGTGGGGAGTGGACGTCTAGAGGCCTCTCTCAAGGCACTGGCTGAAGAACTAGGCGTGAGTGCATCGGTGCGCTTTCTCGGCCAGGTGTCCAATGGGCGTCGCTATTTTAAGGCGTTTGATGTGTTTGCCCTGACTTCTGACCACGAACCGTTCGGCATGGTGCTGCTGGAGGCAATGGCGGCAGGTGTGCCGTTGATCGGCAGCGACTGTGGTGGCGGGCGTGAGGTGGTCGAGGGCGTCGGTGTACTGTTTCCGCTTGGCGATACCTTGGCGCTGGCTGCCGCCATGCGCCACATGGCTGAGCTGGATATCGAGCAGCGCGAGCGGTGCGCTTTGATCATGTTGCAACGGCTCGAATCTGGTTTCTCCGATACTGCCGTCCGTGAGGCGTTCTGGCGCCTTGGTCTGCTAGGCGGCTAACGGCAACATACAAAGCCGCGAGCCCAAGGGCTTAGCGGGCGATAGGTACGCTATGACGACGCAGCCAAGTATATGTTTCGTAATTCCCTATTTCGGGCGCTGGCCTTTCTGGATGCCGTTTTTCCTCGAGAGCTGCCGCCGCAATCCAGATGTAGACTGGTTGCTGTTCAGTGACTGCGGCGTGCCGTCCGAGCTGCCTAGCAATGTGCGGATTGAAAGCATCAGCTACCCAGACTACTGCGCCCTAGTTGGCAAGCGTCTGGGCATTCCGTTTGCGCCAGAGAATGCATACAAGCTCTGCGATATCAAACCGGCATTGGGTTTTATTCATGAGGACCGTCTACAGGACTATGACTTCTGGGCCTTCGGTGACATCGATCTGGTCTTCGGCCAGTTACGCGATTATTTCACCGCTGAGCGGCTGGCGCGGTTCGATCTGTTCTCTACCCACGAGCGGCGAGTGTCTGGGCATTTATGCCTTATCCGTAATGTACCGAGCATGCGCGAAGCCTTTATGCGGATGCCAAACTGGCAGGCGCGTTTCTGTGATCAGCAGCATCATGCGCTGGACGAGGGTGCTTTCAGCCGGATTTTTCTATGGCGTAAGAACTTCCCGCCGCGATTGTTTCGCCTCGTCGGGCTTTTCAATCCGTGGCTCCGTCGTAGCGAGTTCGTCGAGGCTTTCAGTACGCCTTCTGGCTGTATTCCTTGGATCGATGGCAGTACTGAGTTTCCGACCTGCTGGTATTGGCGCGAGGGACGCTTGAGCAACGACCTTGATCAAGAGCGTGAGTTTCCTTATTTCCATTTCGTCGTGTGGAAGCGTGATGCCTGGCCGGCACTTGGCGAGCCATCGGCCGATACACTGCAAACGTTGGCAAAACAGTCGGAATGGCGGATCAGCTCACAGGGGTTTGCTCAGGATTATCGATGAACAGACGAATAAAGGTTCTACAGCTGCAGCCCGATTACAACGTTAAATCGCATGACTTCGCCGATTTGGCCGAGCAGATCGTTAAGGCGTTACCGAGTGAGCGTTATGAGGTGGTCGCGGCATTCTTGCGTGGTAAGCCGCAACCGGGAGAGCCGGTAAGCCGGGCTGCCCGCTCGGTATATTTTGAGTTCGCCGATAAGCAACTTAAAGGGTTGCGGCTGCGGGCGATTTGGCAGCTCTATCAGTTTTGCCGCGCCGAGCAGTTCGATGTGGTGATCTGCAACCGCTTTAAACCGGTCAATATGATGTTGCAGTTGAACCGCTGGTTAAAGGTGCCGTTGTGCATCGGTATCTCTCACGGGTTTGGCGAGTACGATCGTTTTTACCGGCGCCGCCAAGCCAAGCGCCTGATCGACAAAGCCTGGCGTTTTGTGGGCGTGTCGCCGGCGGTTAAGCAATATCTGCTGGATTGTGCGTGCGGCTTTACCGAGCACAATACGGTGGCTATCACTAACGCCATTGATATTGAACAGGCCACCGCCTTGCAGCATTCGCGTGAAGACGCTCGCCGTCTGCTGGGGCTTGACCCCAATACGCGCCTGGTGGGCGCACTGGGACGCCTGGTGCCGGTTAAAGGACATATCTATCTGCTCCAGGCGTTTGCCAAGCTCAAAGATCTTTTCCCGCAGGTGCAGCTGGCGATTATTGGCAAAGGTCGCGAAGAGTCGCGGCTTTTGGCTGAGGTTGAGCGGCTTGGCCTCGGTGGGCGTGTTCACCTGCTCGGCTTTCGTGAAAACGCTCTGCAGTATGTCCGTGCTTTTGATATTTGGACCATGCCGTCTCTGGCTGAAGGCCTAGGCTTGGCCTTGCTGGAGGGGATGAGCGGGCACTTGCCGGTAATCGCCACGAATGTGCCGGCAATGCTGCCGCTGATCGAGGGGGCCGGCGGGCTGGCAGTGCCTCCGGCCGACGTTGAGGCATTGAGCCAGGCTTTAAACAGTTATTTAAATCTGAGCGATCAGCAGTTGCAGGAAAAGGGGGCGCGGGCTTTTGCCTACCTGTGTGCCCATCACGATATTGAAACCTTCCGTCAGCAGTATCGGCAACTCATTGACGAGTCGCTGAGTCAGGCGAGTGCCTCCTAATGAGTCAGAATTCCGAGCTGGTCAGCGTCATCATCGCCTCCTATAACCACGCGCCTTATATTGAGGAGTGTATTCTCAGTGTGCTGGGGCAAACCTACCCGCATGTCGAGCTTTTGGTCGTGGATGATGGTTCGACCGACGACAGCGTTGAGCGTATTCAGCGCTTGCAGGCCGAGCATAGCTTCGATTTTCAAGTGCAGCAAAACCAGGGGCTGACCCGCACGCTGAACTCGGCAATTGCTCGAGCCAAAGGTGAGTTGATTGTGCCGTTCGGTTCGGATGATGTGATGCTACCTGAGCGCCTGGCCAAGCAGGTGGCCTATATGGCGGATAAGCCTGGCGTTGGGATATGTGCCGGCAATATAGAACTGATCGATTCGCAGGGCACACTATTTCCCGAGGCTCGCCAGCGTCGCGATGTCCCGTATCGCCGGATGGACTTCGATGATGTGTTTATGGAGCGTAAGCCCTATGCGCCTGCCACAACCTTGATGATCCGCAAGGAGGCATTGGAGAAAGTAGGCGGCTTTGACCCTGAGATTCGCCTGGAAGATCTGGCGATTGAGTTGAAGATCACCCATGCTGGTTACACCATCGATTGCCTAGGTGAGGTGTTGGCGCGATACCGCAAGCACGCCACTAATTCGTACAAGAACCACCGTTTTATGATCGACAGCATTCTGCGTATTTATGCCTTGTACAGCGATCATCCGCAGTGTGAGTTTGTGCGTACGCGCTTTCTCAGCTCCATGTTCCTCAAATGCTCCAACCGTGATCGCCAGTTGGCGCGCGAGTTGTTGGCGCAGATTCCGTTTAAACAGTGGTCGAAGAAAACCTGGCGTGGCTTGATGCGTCTGTACTTCTCTCCATTGGAAAAGGGCTGACAGGTTATGGGGCTGTGGGCGCGTTTTTTGGCAAAGCAGGCCAAAAAGCAACTGCGTATGTTGCCTAGATTGCAGCGTGGGCCAGCGAAGTTTCTCCAGCGCTATCCTCATTACCAGATCGGTCTGGGGACTTACGGCATACCTATCGTGCATGATTGGCAGGAAGGGGCGACGCTCAGGGTCGGTAGTTACACCTCTATTGCCGAGCATGTGGAGATTTTTCTGGGCGGCCATCATCGCAGTGATTGGCTCACAACCTATCCGTTTCGCGCGATGATTGAAGAGGCTCAGGACATTCAGGGCTATGCCGTGAGCCGGGGTGATGTGGTGATCGGCAGTGATGTATGGCTGTGCACTAATAGCGTGATCCTGTCAGGCGTCACGGTAGGGCATGGCGCCGTGGTTGCGGCCGGTGCTGTCGTGAGCCGAGATGTCGCCCCTTACTCTATAGTGGCAGGTAATCCGGCGCGGCACGTACGTTGGCGTTTCCCACCTGAGGTCTGCGCGGCGCTGCTTGAGGCCGCTTGGTGGGAGTGGCCGGAGCAAGAGGTGCGTAGCATCAGCCTGCTGTTGTGCAGTGACCAGCTCGATAGCTTTCTGCAATATGCCCGGCAGCGTGCGGCGAAGGCTAAAGCGCTGTAAGTTTGTGCGGATTACGTAAACAGCTCGAGGGCCTGCTGCTTGGCGATGCGGCTATAGCCTTCTTTTAGTGCTTCAAGGTGTTCTTCGAACAGCCACTTCTGGTCTTCCACATAGCGGCGCATGTGTTTCAGGTTACGCTTGCGTTTGTGCAGGCTGAGTGCGAAATGGCTGATGTGCATGTCGGCGAGATCAATCAAACCCAGCTGCCCGTCAGGCTGCACCAATACGTTTCCCAGGTGCACCGAGCGAAAGTAAACGCCGCAGGCGTGGAGTTTGGCCAGCAACTCGCCAAACTGCTCCACAAGCTCCTGGCGTCGCTCGCCAGGGCTGTGACTCAGTACGTGGCGCAGGGTTTGCCCGGGGAGTGGCCAGTAATGCACAGCAGTTTTATTGATTGGATCAATCAGCCAATACACGTGGATGATTTTCGGGCTGCTAAAGCCTAAGTCATTTAGACGTACTGCGTTCTCTGCAAAGCGTTTGGCGTAAGGCTTAAGGGTTTCACGGGAAAAGGCTGAGCGCTTACGAAACAACTTCAGAAAGCTGCCGTCCGTCAGTTTAAGAACTTTTGGTCCAAGGCCGTCGAGTTCAAGCACGCTGGCATTGGCAATGAGCGTGCTCAACTCGGGCTGGGAAAGCGTTTGCATTAGCGCTGGGCTCCTTGTGCCTGCCGCGTTCGGACGCTCAGTGCTGCAATCAGTGCCAAGGGTATCCAGGTTGCCAGCCAGTGTTCTTTGGGTCTTGGCAGGATATCTCCTCCCTCCGTTAGGCCGGCACCGATGCCGTATACGAGTAGAGCCCCACAAACGATGAACAAATAGTTGCTTCGGTGCTTCCAGCACTGGATGAGGGCTAAGCCGTGCATTGCGAGCCAAAGTGCGAGACCGATAATGCCGGTGTAATACAAAACCCCCAGCGCAAAGTTGTGGGGTTCACTGAAGCTAGTGTTGAGCTCGGCGATAAATATCGCTAGGTGTGCGCCAAAGCCAAAACCTTGCCAGGGTTGTTGAGCAACCATGCTGAGGGTTTGGGTCCATAGTTCAGGCCGATAAGACAGGCCGCGATTGGATAAAACTTCCGGGTAGAGCATGGCTAGAGCCAGCGCTCCCAGTAAGCCGCAGAGCAGCAGCCAAGCGGAGCGTTTATTCCAGCATGCAACTATCAGCCAGGCGCAGGTCAGTGCAGTTGCCACAATTGGTGTACGTGAGCCTGTAGCCAGCAGCGCCATCCCCATTACAGCGGCGGCAATTAGTGCGAGCCCGCTGTGGCGAGGGCTTTGGGTCATGCTCAGCGCAAGCCAGAATGCGCAAAAAAAGCCGAACACATGCGAACTTAGCAGGGGGTTGTCTAGTGCGCCGTAGCCAATCAGCCGTTCGCCCGGAGCTGCGTTGGCTATGAACATCATTAGGCTATAAGCGGTTAGCGGCAGCATCAATACGGCCGCGAATAGTGTGCTTTGGGCGAGTCGCATATTGGCTTGCAGCGCTATCAGCGCAGAGGCGGCAAACAGCATCAGAATATAGAGCGGGCGCTTGAATAGCGTGCCGAAGGATTGCTCGGTGTCTGACCAGCTAATGCTGATCAAGGCCCAGGTCGAGAACATCAATAAGGCGATGAGCACAGGCTCTTGCAAGAGCGCTAGGCCGATACGGGGGCGCAACGCCAGAGCGATTAAAGTGGGGGCGGCTATCAGCGCGTAGAAGGCCTTATGATAAAAACTGCGCTCAGGCAGGGCGGCCAGCCCGATGAGCAGAACTACAAAGCCTGCAGGCAGTAACCAATTGCAAATAAGGGCGTGTACTTGCTGTGTCCGTGAGTCGATCTGTGTGTGCATCTATGCTTTGGTCCAGTTTGGCAGTGAGTCGCGATTCTACAGGATCAAGTCAGGCCTTTTCTTGGCCGGTCCGAATTTCTTCCAGCCTGAATTCAACTCATAAGTGCAACGCTCACCCCTGCATACACTTCGTACGGTGTCTTCCAGCCCAAGCGTTTGCGTGGTCGTAAATTGATCTTCGCAACGACCCGATTCACGCTTTCCACCGTCAGCGCACTGAAGTCACTGCCC
>CAMCJM010000014.1 GCA_945874835.1 Pseudomonas synxantha
TCAACAACTGAACTGGGCTAGCAAAGGAGTGGGTTCAAAAGCAGCTGCGCTGATAGACTTATCCACAGTTGCTGGTAACAAAATCAGCAATCCGCCCTGGGTCAAATTTCAATCGGCAGGGTGGGTCAATTTTCCATCAGCGCCAACACTCAGTGGACACCCACACGCGTAGCGACAGGTTGATCGCGCTATCGCCCAAGCCCGTAACAAACACCACTGGCGCGGGGTCACGCAGCACGCGCGGGTCATCCGCCAGTTTCAGCAGCACCTCACGGGCCTTTTTGATGTCGCTGGCGTAATCGATACCCAGGTTGATGTCCACGCGGCGCAGCGGCTCGCGGGAAAAGTTGGTGATATGGCCATTGGACAAGCTGCCGTTAGGCACAATCACCACTTTGTTGTCAGCGGTTTTCAGGGTGGTGTGGAAGATCTGAATACTGTCGACGCTGCCCGCGACACCCTGCGCTTCGATCCAGTCGCCCGCACGAAATGGACGGAACAGCATAATCAGCACGCCGCCGGCGAAGTTAGCCAGACTGCCCTGCAAGGCCAGACCAATCGCCAAGCCCGCTGCACCGATCATGGCGATAAACGAGGTGGTTTCAACGCCCACCATCGAGGCCACGCTAACCAGCAACAGCACCTTGAGCACAATGCTCACCAGGCTGCCGATAAAGCTGCCCAGCGCACGGTCGACCTGCCGCAACGACAACAAGCGGCTGATACTCGCGGTCAAGCGGCCAACCAACCACCAACCGATCAGAAAGGTGAGCAGCGCCAACGTCAGCTTGCCACTGTATTCCAGCACCACTGGCAACCAGGTTTGCGAAATCTGAACCAACTGCTCGATATTCATTTCCATAAGACGCTCCTTTTTCTGGGCGTTAAACGCAACCGCCATGGCAAGCCATGGCGGATAGATGCATCACTGCTGCCTGCGGCAAAGGCTCAATCGCGAAAATTATTGAACTGCAACGGCATGCCAAACTCTTTGGCCCGCAGTGCCGCAATCGCTTCCTGCAAGTCGTCGCGCTTCTTGCCGGTAATGCGCACCTGCTCGCCCTGAATCGCCGCCTGCACTTTCAACTTGCTGTCTTTAACGTGAGCCACGATCTTTTTGGCCAGGTCCTTCTCAATGCCCTCGCGCAGAATCGCTTCCTGCTTGACGCTTTTGCCTGATGGGTAGGCGTCTTTAAACTCAAGGCATTGCACGTCGATCTTGCGTTTAACCAGCGCCAGCTTGAGAATCTCGACCATCTGCTCCAACTGAAAGTCCGCATCAGCCGTCAGGTTGACGGTCAGGTCTTTGAGTTCAAAAGTGCCCTTACCGCGCAGGTCATAGCGCCGCTCAAGCTCTTTTACGGCGTTATCGATGGCGTTGGTCACTTCATGTTTGTCCAACTCGGACACCACGTCGAACGAAGGCATGGGTTTGCTCCAGAATAGATAGACGGCGCGCCTTGCATCACGAAAGGGACACGCCTGGCTTGACGATAAAAAAACTCGGCCATTATATAGCGGTAGCCACACACACTGCCCGGCCAAGTACCGGACCCATGCGATTTCCCCTTAGCGAGCCTGCCCCATGCCTAACCCCCACCTGAGCATTTTGGTCGTCGACGACGCCAAATTCTCCAGCGCCATGATCGGGCGAGCTCTCAGCCAGGCGGGCTATCAAGACCTGCGGTTCGCCAGCAGCGCCGCTGAAGCCATCAAACTGCTCGATGAACGCCCTGCCAGCGTGCTGCTGGCCGATTGGCTGATGCCGGAAATGAACGGCCTTGAGCTGACCGTACAGGTTCGCCAGTTTGACGAAATGGCTCACCACTACACCTACGTGATACTGCTGACCGGCAAAGAAGGCGATAACGTGCTGAGCGAAGCCTTCGACAGCGGCGTCGATGACTTCATCAGCAAAGCGGCCATGAACGAGCAACTGGTGCCCCGCGTGTTCGCCGCCGACCGGCTGTGCAACACCCTGCAGCGCCTGCTGCTGGAGAACCGCATGCTCACCGAAAATATCGTCAGCCTGGAAAAACGCAACCTGGTCGACCCACTCACCGGCCTGGGCAACAGCCGCTATCTGCATCAGAAAATGCTCGACAGCCTGCGCCAGGTAGAGTCGCGTGGGGGCGCGCTGTGCTATTTGCTAATTGGCCTGCAAGACACGCCGGCTTTACGTCAGCAGTATGGCGATGCTTTTTATAACGATTTACTGAAAAACGTCGCGCGGCGCTTGCAACAATTGGTCAGGCCGCTGGATGTGCTGGTGCGCCTGGATGACAGCCACTTCGCCCTGATCACCCTGCTCAGCGACCTGCACGAATGCTCACCCAGCAGCTTCAAACGCCTGCATGAGGGACTCAACCTCAAGGCGTTCAAAACCAGCGAAGGCTTTATCAGCCTGAAGGCCTCAATCAGCCTGGTGGGTCTGGATGCCCGTGGCCTGCCGTGCACACCCGAGCAGATCATTGAACATGCCGAACGGCTGCTGCTGGAATCCCACAGCAGTGGCCGCGTGACGGCCCTGCGCCTGCCGCTGACCAACTGACGAGCGACTCCCTGCATGTGGCATATCCTCGGTGCCGGCAGCCTGGGCACGTTATGGGCAACGCGGCTGGCCCGCGCCGGCTTGCCCGTGCAACTGATCCTACGCGATGCCGAACGACTGAAGAGTTATGAGCAAGCCGGCGGTCTGACCTTGATCGAAGGGGACCAGGCGCAACGCTACCCCGTTGCAGCACAGGCAGCGGATGATCCGCAGCCCATTCAGCGCCTGCTGGTGGCCTGCAAGGCCTATGACGCCGCTCAGGCCGTCGCACAACTGGCTCATCGCTTGCAACCCGGAGCAGAGCTGTTGCTGCTGCAAAACGGCCTGGGCAGCCAGGATGAGGTGGCACGCGCCGCGCCGCAGGCGCGCTGCATCTTTATTTCCAGCACTGAGGGTGCATTTCGCCAGGCAGACTTTCAGGTGGTGTGGGCCGGTCACGGTCACAACTGGCTCGGCGACCCACTGCGCCCCGAGCCAACGGCGTGGCTGGCTGACCTACAGCGCGCCGGCATTGCCCACGACTGGAGCCCGGACATTCTCAGCCGGCTGTGGCGCAAGCTGGCCCTGAACTGCGCCATCAACCCGCTCACCGTCCTCTACGACTGCCGCAACGGCGCGCTGCTTGATCATGCCGACCAGCTGCCCCAGCTGTGCCATGAGCTGAGCCTGTTACTAAACGGTTGCAACCAGGCAAGCGCCGCCGATGGGCTGTATGCCGATGTGCGGCAGGTGGTCGAGGCCACGGCCGCCAACTATTTGTCCATGCATCAGGACGTAGCCCAAGCGCGCCGCACGGAAATCACTTACCTGCTGGGCTATGCCTGCCGCGCCGCACAACAACAGCGCCTGCATCTGCCGCATTTGCAGGCTCTGCATGCACAGCTGGTAGCCCACCTCGTTGCCCGTGGATTGCCCAGCCACTGAACCGCGCGTTAACCTGCCCACACCTTCGCTACCACGACAGCCGCCATGCCTTTGCGTCAGCGTCTTAAAAACCTCCCAGTCGGCCGCAAAGTGCTGGTGGCCTTGCTGGCCCTGCTGGCCACCGTGTTGCTGGTGGCCAACCTGGCTTTTATTAGCGCGGCGTATTGGATCTCGCAGGAAAGCGTCGCCCCGCAGGCTCTGCACACCCTCAGCCGTTTGATCGCCAGCCCGGCCCTGAGCGCCGATGCGCTCAGCTCACCGCAAGCGGCAAAAGCCTTGCTCAAGCGACTCGACGATTACACCCCGCTGCGCGCCGCCATGATCTATGACGCCAATGGCCAGAGCCTCGCGCAACTGCAGCGCGGGGCCAAATTAGGCCTGCCGATGCGTATCGAAGAGGTGGAGTCCTGGCGCCATCAGGAGTTTCGCATCAACCAGTTGGTCGAACTGCCACAGTTGGATGGCCCGCCTGGCCACTTGCTGCTGGTCGCATCCAGCGAACTGCCCGGCGTTTTTTACACCGGCACCCTGACCGCCAGTGGGGTGATTCTTGTCTTGAGCGTCTTGTTCGGGCTGATCGTCTCACGCCAGGTGCGTCGTCTGATCATCCGCCCGATCCGCCGCCTGGAGGAGCTGTCACGCCAGGTCACCCGCGAAGAAAACTATGCCCTGCGCGCCCGACGCGGTAACGCCGATGAAATCGGTAACCTGGCCGACGCCTTCAACACCATGCTGATCCGCATTGAAGCGCGCGAACAGCAACTCAAACGCGCCCGCGACGATGCCCAGCAAGCGTTTGACCAAGCCCAACACCTGGCCGAGGAAACCCGTCATTCCAACCGCAAGCTGGAGCTGGAAGTGCAGGTGCGCAGCAAGATTGAAAAGAAACTCACCGGCTTTCAGAAGTACCTCAACAGCATCATCGACTCCATGCCCTCCGCACTGATCGCCCTCGACGAACAGCTCTATGTCACGCAGTGGAATAAGGAAGCCAGCAGCCTCTCCGGCACCCGTTTGGACGAAGCCCTGAACCAACCGATTTTTCTCGCCTTTGCACCGCTCAAACCGTTTTTACCGCAACTCCAGCGCACCGTTGAACAGCATCAGGTCGAGAAAATCGAACGCGTCACCTGGGGCCAACCCGAGCATCAACGCCACTTCGCCCTGACGTTTTACCCCCTCACCGGCAGCAGCGGGCGCGGTGTGGTGATTCGCATTGACGACATCACCCAGCGCCTCAACCTTGAAGACATGATGGTGCAGTCCGAGAAAATGCTCTCGGTCGGCGGCCTGGCAGCCGGTATGGCGCACGAGATTAACAACCCGCTGGGGGCCATCCTGCACAACGTACAGAACATCCGCCGACGCCTATCACCTGAGCTGGAAAAAAATCGCGAAGAGGCCGAGAAGGCGGGTATTTGCCTGACCGCCATCGACCGCTACCTAAACGTCCGGGAAATTCCGCGCCTGCTCGATGGCATTCAGCACGCAGGCAACCGCGCGGCGAAAATCGTCACGCACATGCTCAGTTTCAGCCGACGCAGTGATCGTCAGCTTGCGCCCTGCCATTTACCGGCACTGGTCGATCAGGCGGTGGAGATCGCCAGCAACGACTTCGACCTGACGGACAGCTTCGACTTCAAAAGCCTGCGCATTCAACGTGAGTTCGAGGCCGACTTACCTGCTGTTCCCGCCACCGCCAATGAACTGGAGCAGGTGCTGCTCAACCTGCTGAAAAATGCCGCACAGGCGATTCACCAGCGCAGTGATAATGGCCAACCCGGACAGATCACCTTGCGCGTGCGCCTGGTCGCCCCTTGGGCGGAAATTCAGGTGGAAGACAACGGCATCGGCATGCCAGAGCGAGTGCGCAAGCGCATCTTTGAGCCGTTTTTCACCACCAAGGAAGTCGGTCAAGGCACCGGCCTTGGTCTGTCCGTGTCCTACTTCATCATCACCAACAACCACAAAGGGCAAATGGAGGCACACTCCACGCCAGGCCAGGGCACCTGCTTCACCGTGCGCCTGCCACTGTCTTCCCCCCACCGCGAAACAGGTCTCTGAACATGGGTTATCGTCTTTCGAAAATCTACACCCGCACCGGCGACGGCGGCGAAACCGGCCTGGCCGATGGCCGCCGCGTGACCAAGGATCACCCTCGGGTGGATGCCATGGGCGAAGTGGACACGCTCAACAGCCATATCGGCCTGCTGCTGGCAGACATGGTCGAGCACACCAAACAATGGCCGGGCCTGACGGAGATTATCGAGGTGCTCGCGCCCTGCCAGCACCGCCTTTTCGACCTCGGCGGCGAACTGGCGATGCCCGACTACCAAGCTTTGCAAACACCGGAAATCGAACGGTTGGAAGCCGCTATTGATCTTTGGAACGAAGAAGTGGGCCCGCTGGAAAACTTCATCCTGCCCGGCGGCTCGCGGCTCATCGCCCAAGCCCACGTGTGCCGCAGCCTGGCCCGCAGCGCTGAGCGCCGCTGCCAACACCTGAATGCCGTGGAGCCGATTCGCAGCGAGGGGCTGGCTTACGTCAATCGCCTGTCAGACCTGCTGTTCGTCGCCGCACGTTTAATCGCCAAACGTCAGGGCATCGATGAAGTGCTGTGGCAGGCCGCCGCCAAAGAACCCAGCGCGTAAGCTGTTCTCATCCACCATCATGGGTTGGTGGATGGATAAAGCGTCATTGCCCTAAGACTCACAGCCTGCAACCGTTGGGCTTCGTCACAGGCTCCTCAACTCAACCTACGGGAGATCGGTGGCAACCACTGCCGTAGGTTGGCGTTGAGCGCAGCGAAGCCCAACGACCAACAGCTGGGCAGCGTTGCCAGATCCAGCCCGCCCATATCCACCCGTGGATTTCACAGCAAGCTAAGTCGGCTTTCGAAACTGCGCCGCTCGCCGGTAAGCGGGTCGATAAAGCTCAGCCCACGGGCTAATAACTTGAGCGGTTTGCTGTAGTCATCCGGCGCATTGGGCGCGTCCGTGACCTTAGGGTAGAAGGGGTCATTGAGGATCGGCGCACCCAGCGCCGCCAAGTGCACGCGCAGTTGATGTTTTTTTCCCGTCACCGGATACAGCCGGTACAGCCAGTGCTCGCCGAGGCGCTGGGCGACTTCGATACGGGTTTCCGTATTGGCCTCACCGGTCACTTCCTGCATGCGAAAAAACGGCTCAGCGCCGTCCAGTCGTGTTGCCCTCAGCAGCGGGAATTGCACATGCGGCAAAGCCGCCGCCAGCGCTTCGTAGCACTTATCCATCTGCCGCAAACGAAACAACGCCTGGTACTGACCACGGCTGGCAGGCTGGGTGGAAAACAGCACCAGCCCGGCCGTGTGCCGATCAATCCGGTGCAGCGGCACCAGATCAGCATTGCCCAGGCGTTTGGCCAGCCGCGCCTGCAAGGTTTGCTCAACGTATTCACCGGCGGGCACCACCGGCAAAAAATGCGGCTTGTCGGCCACCAACAGGTGCTCATCCTGATAGAGCACGGTTTCTTCGAAGGGAATCGGCGTTTCCGTTGGCACTTCACGAAAATAGTGCACCTTTAGCCCTTCGCGGTACGCGGCCTGCAGCGTTAACGGCTGGCCTTGCGCATCCAATACCCGGCCACGGCCGAAGCGCTCCAGCCACACCGCAGGCGCAATGGCCGGGAAATGCGCGCACAGGCACTCAAACACCGTGGCCCATTGCCCACGCGGTAAATGCAGGGTGCTGGGGCGCATATTCGAGGGCGAACGCGCGTCAACGACCATCGGTGGTCGCATCATTTGCGGCGGGCCAGAAGGCGCGAATACCCGCCACGCCCTGAGCCCCCGCCTGCCAGGCACGCGCTGTGTCGGCTGGCGTTACGCCGCCCAGCAGATACGCCGGTTGGTTAAAGCCCTGCAACCATTCACTCACCTGCGTCCAACCCAAGGGCTGCGCACCCGGGTGCGTCCGCGTGGCCTGCACCGGCGACAGGGTGACGAAATCCACCCCCATCTGCGTGGCCAGCTCCAGCTCGTCACGCGAGTGGCACGACGCCGCCAACCAGCGCTGCGGCGGAAACGGCCGCCCGGCCGCACTCAGTTCGCGCAACTGCTGCGCGGTCAGGTGCCAACCAGCCGCGGGAAAATCGCCCAACCACTCCAGCGGCCCCTTGAGCATCAACTGCGCCTTGCCCGCACAGAGGCCCAAGGCATCCACGGCAATATCGCGATACTGCGCATCGAACATTGCCGGAGCGCGCAGTTGCAGCAGGCGAATACCGTTTTTCAGCGCCGCCTGAATACCGCGCAGCAGTTCTGGCCCGCTCAAGCCTTCGGGGGTAATCAGGTAGTGCTCGGGCAGCCGCGCCGCCGCCACAATCGGCCGGTTGGCCGCCGGAAACTCATAATTGGGCAAATGCCGCGGGCTGACCCACGCCAATGGCTGACCTTCAGCCCCGTGCGGCTCACCGCTATACGCCGACACCTCCCAGACATCCAGCAACACCTGTTTGTCCGGGTAATCGTGGCGTACTTGAATCAACGGTCGCGCCGCGCTGGGGCGGATGCCCAACTCCTCATCCAGCTCACGGGCCAGCGCCGCCTGCACCGTTTCATCGGCCTCGACCTTGCCGCCCGGAAACTCCCACAACCCACCCTGATGCTGATCATCCGCACGCTTGGCGAGCAGAATTTGCCCATCCGCACCGCGAATCACCGCCGCAGCCACATGAATACGCTTCACGCCAGTTGTTCCTCCTGAGCGGCTTGATACCAGCGCTGGAACGCTGGCCATTGATAAATCGTCTCGACATAGGCCGCCGCCACGGCGGGCAGCGTCACCTGATAGCTGCGCAATCTGGCGGCTACCGGGGCAAAAAAGGCATCTGCCAGGCCGGCTTGGCCGAACAGAAAGCCGCCGCCCTGACCGAAACGCTGTCGACACTCGGCCCACAGGGCGCAAATGCGCTGGATATCGGCCAAGGCATCGGCCGGTATTTCTGTCAGCGCCTGATTACGCTTGAGATCCATCGGCAGGTGGCTGCGCAGCGCGACAAAGCCGCTGTGCATCTCCGCGCACAGGCTACGTGCCAGCGCGCGTGCCGCTCGGCTTTGCGGCCATAACTGGGCGCAGGGAAAACACTCGGCCAGGTATTCGCCAATCGCCAGCGAATCCCAAATTGCGCCGTCATCGCTGATCAGCAGCGGTACTTTGCCGGTGGGTGAGTGCTGCAAAATCCGCACGCGGGTATCAGGGCGGTTCAGGGTAATCAGCTGCTCGCTATAGGGCGCGCCGGTCAACTCCAGCGCCAGCGCCGCACGCAGCGACCAGGACGAATAGGTTTTGTCGCCAATAACCAGAGTAAGTGACATGGGCAGCGCTCGGTGCGAGAAGGTCAAATGACCTTAAAAGGCGACTGGCGCAATAGCAAATTCCCGTTGTTCATGGGGGCATGAACAACGGGAATGCCGGCAGTCAAACAGCAGGGACGTGACGGATCAGGTGCGGTATTCCGCGTTGATCTTCACGTACTCGTGGGACAGGTCGGTGGTCCAGATGGTTTCGCTGCAGGTGCCGCGGCCCAACTCAATGCGGATGGTGATTTCTTCTTTGGCCATCACCGCAGCGCCCTGTTCTTCGGTGTAGCTCGCGGCGCGGCAACCCCGACTGGCGATGCACACGTCGCCGAGGAACACGTCAATCAGGCTGACATCCAATTGCGCCACGCCAGCATAACCAACAGCCGCGAGAATACGGCCCCAGTTCGGGTCGGAGGCGAACAGCGCAGTTTTGATCAATGGCGAATGGGCCACGGCGTAGCCGACATCGAGGCATTCTTGATGCGTCGCACCGCCGTTGACCTGCACGGTGACAAACTTGGTCGCGCCTTCTCCGTCACGCACGATGGCTTGGGCAACGTCCATGCACACGCCAAATACGGCGTCTTTAAGCTTGGCAAACAGGTCGCCGCTGGCCTGGGTGATTTCTGGCAGGGCGGCTTTGCCGGTGGCGATCAGCATGCAGCAATCGTTGGTTGAGGTGTCGCCATCGATGGTGATGCGGTTGAACGACTTGTTCGCCGCGTCGCGCAGCAAGTCTTGCAACACGGCCTGGGACACTTTGGCGTCGGTGGCGATGTAACCAAGCATGGTCGCCATGTTCGGGCGAATCATCCCGGCACCCTTGCTGATGCCGGTCACGGTCACCGTCACGCCATCGTGCTGGAACTGACGGCTTGCGCCTTTGGGCAAGGTGTCGGTGGTCATGATGCCGGTGGCGGCATCGGCCCAATTGTCTTCGGCCAGGTTATCCAGCGCAGCTTGCAATGCGCCCTCAATCTTCTCCACGGGCAGCGGTTCACCGATCACGCCGGTGGAAAACGGCAGCACCGCGCTTTCTTCAACACCGGTCAACTGGGCCAGTGCCGCGCAGGTGCGCTGAGCGTTTTGCAGGCCCGGTTCGCCGGTGCCCGCGTTGGCATTGCCGGTGTTGGTCAGCAGGTAGCGGACGTTACCCAGCACGCGTTTCTTGGCCAGGATTACCGGTGCCGCGCAGAACGCATTGAGGGTAAAAACACCCGCCACGCTGGAGCCTTCGGCACAGCGCATCACCACTACATCCTTGCGCCCCGGGCGCTTGATGCCCGCCGAAGCGATGCCCAACTCGAAACCTGGAACCGGGTGCAGGGTAGACAACGGGCCAAGACCAACAGCCATAACGAACGCTCCTTGAGGTTTGATACATCTGAGTGCGATGGTAAAACGCCGCGAACGGTCAGACCGTTCGCGGCGTTGTTCTAGCAGGGTCAAGCATAGCCAACGTCACTGTCGGCTTAACCCGCGCTACAGCGGTCGGCTTAGCTGACCTGACCGTGGCAATGCTTGTATTTCTTGCCGGAACCACAGGGGCACGGCTCGTTGCGACCAATTTTCGGCTCGATACGCACGGGCGCAGCGGCAACCGCCACATCGCCTTCTTCATCAGCCACTTCTGCCATCAGCGCAGACGCTTCGGCGTGCTGGAATTGCATACGCTCGGCCAGTGCCTGAGCCTCGCGGCGCAGACGCACTTCCTCTTCAGCCGGGTCTTCACGGCGCACTTGTACGTGCGAGAGTACGCGGATGGTGTCGCGCTTGATCGAATCGAGCAGTTCCTGGAACAGGGTGAACGACTCGCGCTTGTATTCCTGCTTGGGGTTCTTCTGCGCATAACCACGCAGGTGAATGCCGTGACGCAGGTGATCCATGGTAGACAGGTGGTCTTTCCACAGGTCGTCCAGCACGCGCAGCAGAATTTGTTTCTCGAAGGTGCGCAGGGCTTCAGCGCTGGCTTCGTTTTCTTTCTCGTTGTAGGCGCTGACAAGCTCATCGAGGATGCGCGCGCGCAAGGTTTCTTCGTACAGCTTGTCATCTTCATCCAGCCATTGCTGAATCGGCAGACGCTGGTTGAAACCGCTGAATAGCGCCTCTTCCAAACCGGCGATATCCCACTGCTCCGGCAGCGACTGTGGTGCGATGTGCGCATTGATGGTGCTATCGAGCACTTCGCGACGGAAGTCGACGATGGTCTCACCGATATTGTCAGCCGCGAGCAAGGTGTTGCGCATGTGATAGATCACCTTGCGCTGCTCGTTGGCCACGTCGTCGTATTCCAGCAACTGCTTACGCATGTCGAAGTTGCGGCCTTCAACTTTGCGCTGGGCTTTTTCGATGGCGTTGCTGACCATGCGATGCTCGATGGCTTCGCCAGACTGCATGCCCAAGGCCTTCATAAAGCTCTTCACCCGGTCAGAGGCGAAGATGCGCATCAGGTTATCTTCCAGCGACAGGTAAAAACGGCTGGAACCTGGGTCACCCTGACGGCCAGCACGGCCACGCAGTTGGTTATCGATACGGCGTGATTCGTGACGCTCAGAGGCGATTACATGCAGGCCGCCGGATTCAATCACTTGCTGATGGCGTTTCTGCCAATCGGACTTGATCTGGGCAATCTGCTCAGGTGTTGGGTTTTCCAGGTTGGCGACTTCCACCTCCCAGTTGCCGCCCAGCAGGATGTCGGTACCGCGACCGGCCATGTTGGTGGCAATGGTCAGCGCGCCCGGACGACCGGCCTGAGCAATGATCTCAGCTTCTTTTTCGTGGAACTTGGCGTTAAGCACCTTGTGCTCGATGCCTTCCTGGTTGAGCAGTTTGGACATGTGCTCAGAGGTTTCGATGGTGGCCGTACCGACCAGCACCGGACGCCCGAGGGCCATGCTTTCCTTGATATCGGTGACAATAGCGGCGTACTTCTCGTCCGCAGTCAGGTACACCAGGTCATTGAAATCTTTACGGGCCAGGGCGCGGTTGGGCGGGATAACCATCACCGCCAGGCCATAAATCTGATGAAACTCGAACGCTTCGGTATCTGCTGTACCGGTCATACCGGACAGCTTGTTGTACAGGCGGAAGTAGTTCTGGAAAGTGGTCGAGGCCAAGGTCTGACTTTCGGCCTGGATCGGCAGGCCTTCTTTGGCTTCGATGGCCTGATGCAGGCCTTCTGACAAACGACGGCCAGGCATGGTGCGGCCAGTGTGTTCGTCAATCAGCAGCACCTGATTGTTCTGCACGATGTATTCAACGTTACGGTTGAACAGCTTGTGCGCGCGCAGACCGGAGTAAACGTGAGTCAGCAGACCCAGGTTATGCGCCGAGTAAAGGCTCTCACCCTCGGCCAGCAGGCCGACTTCGGTGAGCATCTCTTCCACATACTGGTGGCCCGCTTCATTCAGTTCAACCTGACGAGCCTTCTCGTCGACCTTGTAATGGCCTTCTTGGGTGACGACACCCTCTTCTTCCTCGACATGCAATTTCAGGCGAGGAATCAGTTTGTTGATTTCGGTGTACAGACGCGAGCTGTCTTCGGCCTGACCGGAGATGATCAGCGGCGTACGGGCTTCGTCGATGAGGATGGAGTCCACTTCGTCGATCACGGCAAAATTCAGCTCGCGCTGGAATTTTTCTTCCAGGCTGAAGGCCATGTTGTCGCGCAGGTAATCAAAACCGAATTCGTTGTTGGTGCCATAGGTGATGTCGGCGGCATAGGCCTCACGCTTTTCTTCCGGCGGCATAAACGGGGTGACGATACCCACGCTCATACCGAGGAATTCATACAGCGGACGCATCCAGTTGGCGTCACGACGGGCCAGGTAGTCGTTGACGGTGACCACGTGCACGCCCTTACCGGACAATGCGTTCAGGTAAACCGCCAGGGTCGCCACCAGGGTCTTACCCTCACCGGTGCGCATCTCAGCGATCTTGCCTTCGTGCAGGGTCATGCCGCCGATCAACTGTACGTCGAAGTGGCGCATGCCCATCACACGCTTACCGGCTTCACGGGCGACGGCGAAGGCTTCAGCCAGCAGTTGATCAAGGGTTTCGCCTTTGGCCAGCCGCGCTTTGAACCCCTCAGTCTTGGCGCGCAGTTGCTCATCGGACAGAGCAATAAATTGCTCCTCAAAGGCATTTACGGACTGAACCGCCTTGAGCATGCGTTTAACTTCACGCTCGTTCTTGCTTCCAAAGAGTTTTTTCAACAAAGGCGCAAACATATCGACGGGATCTTCCAGGCGTATGGATTGTGGGTAGCCGAGAAGCGACCCATGCAGCCCTCATGGCTGCGTGCGAAGAGGCCATTCTACCCGGAAACGCGAATGAGGAAAGCTACGTTATTCGTCGCCGCCAACACGGGCGATATAGCTGGCCGGATTGACCAAACGGCCATCCTTGGTGACTTCAAAATGCACGTGATAACCACTGGCGCGGCCACTTCGACCGACCTTGGCAATGGTCTGCCCACGCTGCACCAGGTCACCAATTTGCGCCACGTTACTCTGGTTGTGCGCATACAAAGTGGTGTAGCCGTCGGCATGGCTGATTTCCACGGCATGCCCATAACCGGACTTGGTGCCCGAGAAGCTCACCACGCCCGCAGCCACCGCAACGACGTCGCTGCCCGCTTTAGCGGCAAAGTCGACGCCCTTGTGCTGGGTATTACGCCCAGTGAGCGGGTGCACACGACGACCGAACGGCGAAGACATATAACCTTGGCGTACCGGCATGCCGGAAAGGTATTCGCCCTCACTCAGCTGACGTTCGCCAATCATCTGCTCCAGCACTTCGAGTAATTGCTCGCGGCTGTCCAAGCGCACGCTCAGCTTGTCCAACTCATCCATAAAAGGCGGTGGTGCGTAGGCGGCATCACCCATGGCGTCTTCTGCACCGCCCTGACCGACATTAAGGGAGAAGTCGAACTCGCTGGCGTCCAACTCTGCCAGCTCGGTCAGGCGTGCGCCCAAGGCATCCAAACGCGTCAGGCGCGCTTGCAACTCGGCCACGTGCACGGCAAACGCATCCAGTTGCAACTGGGCATCGCGGCGCACCTCACCCACTTCAGCACGCTGCTGATCCAATGCCAGGTTCAACTGCTGCTCGTCTGGGACAACAACGGTGGCGGGTGCCCACCAAGCGCCGACCGCCACACCGCCAGACAGTGCCGCGGCCATCACGATCAACAGTGAGAGCACAATCCAGCGCAAATCCAAGCTAATAGAGCGTGCCGCACCGTGGTGCCGACTGAGCAAAATAATCTGCATGAGCGTTCCCTAATGGTGAAGTCCGGAAGTTGGCAGCGACTCTGCTACCATGGCGGCTTCACTTATTCAGGCGTCCTGCCATGACTTTTCGTCCTTTGCCGGCTCGGGCTCCCGCCGCACTGATGCGCGAGGCGAAACCCCTGAAGGCGCTGTTCAATCAAGCGCAACGCATTGATCGCTTGCAGCACCTGCTAGAGAGCCAATTGCAGCCTGCCGCCCGCGAGCACTGCCATGTTGCGTCATGGCGCGAGGGTTGCCTGCTGCTGGTAATCACTGATGGCCACTGGGCCACCCGCCTGCGTTATCAGCAAAAACGACTGCTGAAACAGCTGCAGAACCTTGAAGAGTTCGCGACCTTAACGAAGATTCTGTTCAAGGTGCAACCTCCGACTGCCGAAAGGCGTGCGCCGGGTCGCACAATCAACCTGTCGGATTCAGCCGCGGAAAACATTCAGGCCACCGCCGAAGGCATCAGCGACCCCAAGCTGCGCGCCGCCCTTGAGCGCCTGGCCAATCACCGTAAAAGCCCGCCCTGACCCATCTTGGCGCGCTCTTCATTTACAGCGCGGCCGAGATTTTAAGCCTCAGTCAGCGTCATCTGCGTGCGACAAGACACCACTTGACCTTACCAAGGTGGCAAGGTTGATGCTGTTAGCTCACTTGATGGAGCACTTCTTATGACCTCGCTCATGACCTATGACCTGCCGATCAGCGGCATGACCTGCGCCAGTTGTGTCGGACGGGTTGAGCGCGCACTGAGCAAGGTGACGGGTGTCGAAAGCGTCAGCATCAACCTGGCCAGTGAACGCGCCCGTATCGAAGCGCCGACAGGCTATATGCCGCAACTGGTTGAGGCCGTCACTCAAGCCGGCTATGAGGTGCCCAGCGAGCGCCTGGATTTGGCCCTGAGCGGCATGACGTGCGCCAGTTGCGCCGGGCGCATCGAACGGGTTCTGGCCCAGCAAGCCGGCGTATTAGATGTGAGCGTAAACTTCACCAGCGAGCGGGCACACCTGCACATGCTGCGCGGCAACGACCCACAACCACTGTTGCAGGCGGTGAATCGCGCCGGTTACAACGCCAGCCTGATCAGTGACCCACGCACCGCCGAGAAAACCGCCGCCACTGCACTGCGCCATGAACGCTGGACCTTGCTGCTGGCTATTTTGCTGACCGCGCCGCTGGTGGTGCCCATGCTCGCTGAGCCCTTTGGCCCGCATTGGATGCTTCCCGCCTGGGCGCAGTTTGCCTTGGCGGCCCCCGTGCAATTTATCTTCGGCGCGCGCTTCTACCGCGCCGCCTGGAGCGCCCTGCGCGCCCGCGCTGGCAATATGGATCAGCTGGTGGCCATCGGCACCAGCGCCGCATTTGGCTTGAGCCTGTATCAATGGGCCGTGACGCCAGCAGACAGCATGCCGCACCTGTATTTCGAAGCCTCGGCGGTGATCATCACCTTGATCCTGCTGGGCAAATACCTGGAAAGCCGCGCCAAACGGCAAACCAGCAGCGCCATCCGTGCTTTGCAGGCGTTGCGCCCAGAACGTGCGTTACGCCTGCAAGAGAGCGTTGAACAGTGGGTCAGCCTGGCTGAGTTGAAGCTGGGCGACCGTGTTGTGGTCAAGCCCGGTGAACGCTTCCCGGTCGATGGCCTTGTGATTGAAGGCCAGAGCCACGCCGATGAAGCGCTGATCAGCGGTGAAAGCCTGCCGCAACCCAAACAGCCCGGTGACCGCGTAACGGCCGGGGCCATCAACGGCGAGGGCCGCCTGCTGATCGAAACCACGGCACTGGGTGGCGAGACCGTGCTGTCGCGCATTATCCGCCTGGTCGAAGAAGCTCAGGCGGCGAAAGCCCCGATCCAGAAGCTGGTGGATAAAGTCAGCCAGATTTTCGTGCCCAGCGTGCTGCTGATCGCACTCGCCACGCTGAGCGGCTGGTTGTTGTATGGCGCGAGCATGGAAACCGCACTGCTCAACGCCGTGGCCGTGCTGGTGATCGCCTGCCCGTGTGCGCTTGGTTTGGCGACGCCCACCGCGATCATGGCCGGCACTGGCGTGGCGGCGCGCCACGGCATTCTGATCAAGGACGCGGAGGCGCTTGAAGTCGCCCATGCCGTCACCCAGGTGGCCTTCGACAAAACCGGCACCCTGACCGCCGGCAGCCCACGCATTGCTCACCTGCGCGCAGTCGACGGCGACGACGCTCAATTGCTGCAGTTGGCCGGTGCCCTGCAACGCGGCAGCGAACATTCGCTGGCCAAGGCCGTGCTCGACCGCTGCGCCGAACAGCACCTGACCCTCGCCGAGGTCAGCCACAGCAAAGCCTTGGCCGGGCACGGCATAGCCGGGCAGATAGGTGAACGGCAACTGGCGCTGGGTAATAAGCGCTTACTGGATGAACAGGGCTTGCCGGCAACTGAACTGGCCGCCGACGCCTTGGCCTGGGAAGCCGAAGGCCGCACCTTGTCGTGGCTGCTGGAGTTGGCACCGCAGCCACGGGTATTGGGCCTGTTCGCCTTTGGTGACACGCTCAAGCCCGGCGCGGCGCAGGCCATCGCCGCGTTGACTGCGCAAGGCATCGACAGCCACCTGATCAGCGGTGATAACCGTGGCAGCGTGCAAGCCGTGGCCGACGCACTGGGCATCAGCGCCGCCCATGCCAACGTACTACCAGCAGACAAAGCCGCGATCATCAACGCATTGAGGAAGGATGGCGTGGTGGCCATGGTCGGTGACGGCATCAACGATGCGCCAGCGCTGGCGGCGGCCGATGTCGGCATTGCCATGGGCAGCGGCACCGATGTGGCCATGCACGCCGCCGGTATCACCCTGATGCACGGCGACCCACGCCTGGTGGCCGATGCGTTGGATATTAGCCGTCGCACCTACAACACGATTCGGCAAAACCTGTTCTGGGCCTTCGCCTATAACCTGATCGGCATCCCACTGGCCGCCGCTGGCCTGCTCAACCCCATGCTCGCAGGGGCGGCCATGGCGCTGTCCAGCGTCAGCGTGGTGAGCAATGCCCTGCTGCTGAAAACCTGGAAACCGAAGCGTTCGGGAAAACCGTAGTCCGGATGAGATCCGGGAGAAATTGACCAAAACACGAATATCCCTGGATTGCATCCGGGCTACCTGGCTGGAAGCCGAAGGATCGCTCTTAACCCTATTTCGCGGCCATGGAACTGGGCGTCCGCGCCGCTCCTACATGATTGCGGATCAACCCGCCCCCTATAGGAGCGGGCCATGCCCGCGATCACGACTTCACGGACAGACCACAAGATGGGAGGCAAGAAAGATGAATATCGGCCAAGCCGCCAAGAAAACCGGCCTGAGCGCCAAGATGATTCGCTACTACGAAAGCATCGACTTGCTGCCCGCCGCCGGGCGCAGCGACAGCGGTTACCGGCTGTACAGCGCACCAGACCTGCACCGTTTGGTCTTTATCAAACGCTCGCGCGACCTGGGTTTTTCCCTGGCCGAAGTCAGCCAACTGCTGGCCCTCTGGCAAGACCGTCAACGCGCCAGCGCCGACGTCAAAGCCCTGGCCGCTGCGCATATCCGCGAACTGGAGCGTAAAATCAGTGAACTCAGCGGCCTGCGCGACACACTCAGCGACTTGATGGACAACTGCCAGGGCAACGACCGCCCGGACTGCCCGATCCTCAAGGATTTGGAATCTGGCTGTAGCCATAAGGCAGATCACGCGTAGGGGGATGACGCTTCACCCATCCACCCTTTGCGATCCTATGGTCGATGAAAAGAGCGTCAGCTAAGCGCCCACCCCTACAACCGCAGCGATTAACCCTAGCCCGGATGCAATCCGGGGTATCGATTGTGACGATAAAGCCGGATTCCCGGATTGCGCTGCGCTGATCCAGGCTACGTGAGTGCATCTGCCCTACAAGGCCTGCTGCAACGCCCGGCAATCCACGGCAAAATGATCGACCAACTGCGGCCAGGGGTTTTCCGGCAGGTTGACCAGCACGCTGCGCGCCCCGGCGGCGCGGGCGCATTCCAGGTCAAAACGGTAATCACCGACCATGACCAACTCACTCGGCGCGACCTGCCAGGTTCGGGCGAAATGCAGCAGCCCGCCCGGATCAGGCTTGGGCGGCGCTTCATCGCGGCCGATCACGTCCGGCACGGCAAAACAGTCATCCAGCCCAATCGCCTGCAAGGTCAACAGCGCCAGTTCATGGGCATTGCGGGTCAGGATGCCCAAACGGCAACCACGCGCGCGCAATTCACGCACCAGCTCAATCGCCCCCGGTGCTGGCTGTGAGGCCAGCGCCAACTCGCGCTCATGCTCCAGCAACCAGGCATGCTTGGCGGCGGCCACCGCCTCTGGCAACGCGGCCAGATAACCGAGGATGTCCTCCGCCAAGGGAATGTCCAGCGCCCGCTTGATGGCCTCGAAATCATGCACCGCCAGGGTCAGGGTGCCGTCCATATCGAACACCCAATGGCGGGCAGCGCTCAGGCTCATTTCCAATCCTCACGCACGCGGGTCAAGCCTTCCTGCGCCACCGAGGCTACTAACTGGCCTTGGCGATTGAAGATGCTGCCACGGGCAAAACCACGGGCGTTGCCAGCCCAGGGGCTGTCCATGCTGTACAGCAGCCAGTCGTCCATGCGCAGGTCAGCGTGGAACCACAGCGAATGGTCGAGGCTGGCGACCTGCATAAACTTCTGCCACACCGACACGCCATGCGGCAGCATCGAGGTGGTCAGCAGATTGAAGTCACTGGCGTAGGCCAACAGCAATTTGTGCAGTTGCGGCTCATCCGGTAACTCACCCGCCGCGCGGAACCACACATGCTTGACCGGGTCGCACGGCTTGGGCGCGAACGGGTTGCTCAAGGTCACCGGCCGGATTTCAATCGGTTTATCGCTAATCGCCCGCTCACGAATGCGCTCGGGCAAGGCATTGACCACCAAACGGGCCAGCTCGGTTTCCGACTTCAACTCATCCGGCCCCGGCACATCCGGCACCGGGTTCTGGTGATGAAAGCCTTCTTCATCGAACTGGAACGAGGCGCTGCAGGTGAAGATCGGCTTACCCTTCTGAATCGCCGTCACCCGCCGCGTGCTAAAGCTGCCACCGTCGCGCACGCGATCGACCTGATACACCACCGGCAACGCCGCATCGCCAGGACGTAAAAAATAGCCATGCATGGAGTGCACATGGCGCTCGGGTTCAACCGTCTGGCTGGCAGCCGACACGCACTGACCGAGCACCTGGCCGCCGAACAGCTGGCGAAAGCCGAGGTCCTGGCTGACGCCACGAAACAGATTTTCTTCGATGGTTTCCAGGGTCAGCAGGGCGACCAACTCACTCAACACCTGACTCATGCATGCTCTCCGGTTAACGCTGGGGGGGCGAGATGGTAAAGGCTTCGGCCCGCTTTGTCGGCCCATCCGAACGATGGATGTGGACAATAATGGCAGCATTCCGGCCAAGCAGCCTATGGGCTTGAGCCGGGCTAGGCTGCTGGCCATACTGCGCTCACTTCCGTTTGAGCTCAGCCCAATGCGCCTGCCGCTGGTCTACCACGACGATTACAGCCCGCCCTTCCCGGCCAACCATCGCTTCCCCATGGAGAAATTTCGCCTGCTGCGCGATCACCTGGTGGACAGCAACCTGTGCACCGAAACCAGCCTGCTGCGCCCGGATTTATGCCCCGCCGATGTGCTGGCTTTGGCGCATTGCCCGGCCTATATCCAGCGCTTTGCCAGCGGCGAACTGGCCTATGAAGAGCAGCGCCGCCTCGGCCTGCCCTGGAGTGCCGCCCTTGCGCAGCGCACCGTGCGTGCTGTGGGCGGCTCGTTGCTGGCCGCTGAGCAAGCCCTGCAACACGGTCTGGCCTGCCACTTGGCTGGCGGCACGCACCACGCGCATTACGACCACCCTGCTGGGTTTTGCATCTTCAATGACCTGGCGGTGGTTAGTCAGTACCTGCTGGCCAGCGGCAAAGCCCAGCGCGTGCTGATCTTCGACTGCGACGTGCACCAGGGTGACGGCAGCGCGCGCCTGCTGGAAAACACCCCCGAGGCGATCACCGTTTCACTGCACTGCGAAAAGAACTACCCGGCGCGCAAAGCCGCCAGCGACTGGGACATCCCGCTGCCCAACGGCATGGGTGATGACGATTATCTGAAAGTGGTCAACGACACCCTCAACTACCTGTTGCCGCTGTATCAGCCAGATATCGTGCTGTATGATGCCGGTGTCGACGTGCACCAGCACGACACCCTCGGCTACCTCAACCTGACCGACGCTGGCATCGCCGCCCGTGACGAAGCCGTGCTCAATCACTGCCTGGACCGCGATATCCCGGTGGTCGGGCTGATTGGCGGCGGTTACGACAAAGACCGCCACGCGTTAGCCAAACGCCACGGCATCCTGCACCACAGCGCCGCCAAGGTCTGGCAAGTGCGCGGGTTGGGATAAGCAAAGTAGGCTTGCGTTGAGCGCAGCGATACCCATAAAACGGATACCCCCCAACAGGAATAGCGTCATGGATGATTCTTTTGCATTGAACAAAGCCAACTGGAACGAACGCGCCGCCCTGCATGCGGCGTCACCCGATTACCAAGTTCAGCTGTTTATTGCCTCACCCGAGCATTTATCCGAAGTCGTGCGCTTTGATCTGCCGCGCCTCGGCGATATCCGCGGCCTGCGCGCGGTGCACCTGCAATGCCATATCGGCACCGATACCCTGTCACTGGCACGTCTGGGGGCACAGATGAGCGGCCTGGATTTCTCCGCCGCATCGCTGGAGCAAGCCAGCCAACTGGCGAGCAACTGCGGTGAGCACATCGAGTTTGCCGAAGCCTCCGTCTACGACGCCGCCAAGGTGCTCGGGGCGCAGTCATTCGATCTGGTTTATACGGGCATCGGTGCACTGAACTGGCTACCGAATATTGACGACTGGGCGCGCAACGTCGCGACCCTGCTCAAACCCGGCGGACGCTTGTTTCTACGCGAGATGCACCCGGTACTGATGACGCTCGACCAGGACTGCCAGGAGGCGCTGCAGATGATCCACGCCTACTTCGAACACAGCGAGCCGCAGGTCTGGGATGACGAGTGCAGTTACGTAGCAAGCGACAAAAAGCTTACGGCCACCACCACCCATGAATGGAACCACGGGCTGGGCGAAATCATCACGGCGTTGCTGCGTCACGGTATGCGCCTGACCGCGCTAGAAGAACACACCAGCATCCCCTGGGAAGCCCTGCCGGGTCAGATGAGCATGGGCGAGGATGGCGAATGGCGGCTGAACAACCAGCCGGAACGACTGCCGCTGAGCTACACGCTGCAGGCGGTCAAGGTCGGCTAAACCGTAGGATGGCGTTGAGCGCAGCGATACCCATCAGCCGGTATCGCTGCCATGCACAAAAGATGATGGGCATGACATCGCGCAACCTGCGCGGCCAGCCCCATCTCACACATCACTTACCCCGCCAACACCTTCTCCAGCGCCTGCTCAAAGGTCGCCACGGCGCGCTCGATATGGCCCAGCTTATCCAGCCCGAACAGGCCTAAGCGGAAGATCTGGAAATCCGCCGGCTCGTCACACTGCAGCGGTACACCGGCGGCAATCTGCAGGCCCTGGGCGGCGAATTTGCTGCCGTTTTTGATGCTCGCATCGGTGGTGTAGCACACCACCACACAGGGGGCTTCAAAACCCGGCGCGGCGACGCTTTTAAAGCCTTTGCTGGCCAGCAATGCGCGCACGCGATCACCGAGTTCCTGCTGCTGGCTGCGCACGGTGGCAAAGCCGAGGGCCTTGGCCTCGCGCATGGCATCGCGGAAACGCGCCAGGGCATCGCTGGGCATGGTGGCGTGGTAGGCGTGGCCGCCTTGTTCGTAGGCCTGCATGATCTGCAGCCACTTTTTCAGGTCGCAAGCAAAGCTGGTGCTTTGGGTCGCTTCGACGCGGGCCTGGGCGGCTTCGCTGAGCATCACCAGGGCGCAGCACGGCGAGGCGCTCCAGCCTTTTTGCGGCGCGCTGATCAGCACATCCACGCCGCACGCTTGCATGTCCACCCAGAGGGTGCCGGAGGCAATGCAGTCGAGCACAAACAAACCACCCACGGCATGCACGGCATCACTCACGGCGCGCAGGTAGTCGTCTGGCAGAATCATGCCTGAGGAGGTTTCCACATGCGGGGCAAAAACCACCTGCGGCTTTTCCAGGGCGATCACCGCCAGCACATCAGCCAGCCGTGGCGGAGCGTAAGCGACTTGGCTGCCTTCGCTAACGGGGCGGGCCTTGAGCACAATCGATTCAGACGGGATTTGGCCCATCTCGAAAATCTGCGTCCAGCGGTAGCTGAACCAGCCGTTGCGCAGCACCAGGCATTTCTGCCCGGTGGCCAACTGGCGCGCCACGGCCTCCATGCCATAAGTGCCGCTGCCGGGCACCACGGCCAGGGCATGGGCGTTGTAAACCTGCTTCAGGGTGCTGGAAATCTCCTTCATCACGCCCTGAAACGACTGCGACATGTGATTGAGGGAGCGGTCGGTATAGACCACTGAATATTCGATCAGGCCGTCGGGGTCGATGCTGGGGTAAAGGTTGGACATACAGGGCTCCAGTCAGAAATTTTCCCCACGACCCTGCCCGAAGCCGGGGCAAATGACAAGGCGCGCGCCGCCTCGGTTAGAATGCGCGGCCACACCCCACAGCGAAACCGCCATGACCGACAACCGCCAACCACCTGCCCCACGCGTTGCCATTATCGGTGGCGGCCCCGCCGGACTGATGGCGGCCGAGGTGCTGGCCCATGGCGGCGTGCAGGTCGATCTGTACGACGGCATGCCGTCGGTTGGGCGCAAGTTCCTCCTCGCCGGGGTGGGCGGCATGAACATCACCCACTCGGAAGCCAAACCGGCGTTTATTGGCCGTTACGCCGAACGCCAAACGCAGGTGGCTGCCTGGCTGAACGACTTCGATGCCGATGGCCTGCGCAGTTGGATTCACAGCCTGGGTATCGACACCTTCGTCGGCACCTCGGGACGGGTTTTCCCCTCCGACATGAAAGCCGCACCCCTGCTGCGCGCCTGGCTAAAGCGCCTGCGCGAACTGGGCGTGCAGATTCACACCCGGCATCGCTGGCTGGGCTGGGAGGCGGACGGCGCACTGCGCATCGCCACCCCGGCCGGAGAGATTCAGGTGCAGGCCGACGCCGCCTTGCTGGCTCTGGGCGGGGCGAGTTGGGCGCGGCTGGGTTCGGACGGCGCGTGGGTCAACCTACTAGAAGCGCGCGGTGTGTGCATAGCACCGTTGCAAGCAAGCAACTGCGGTTTTGACGTCAGCGCCTGGAGCCCGTTTCTGCGCGACAAATTCGCCGGGGCACCGCTGAAGAATGTCAGCCTCAACCTGCCCGGCGACACGCCCCGCCTGGGCGAGTGCGTACTCACGGCCAGCGGTATCGAGGGCAGTTTGGTGTATGCCCTGTCGGCGGCTATTCGCGAAACGATCAACCTGCACGGCAGCGCCACCGTGCAGTTGGATCTGCTGCCGCAGACGCCGCAGAGCAAATTACAGACAGCCCTAAGCAAACCACGCGGCGCGCATTCCATGGCCAAACACCTGCACCGTCAGGCGGGAATCGATGGAGTCAAAGCCGCGCGGCTGCGTGAACTGGCCAGCGCGGAGGCCTTTAACGACCCCATGCAACTGGCCGACGCGATCAAGACCTTGCCCATCACCTTGGTCCGCTCGCGCCCGCTGGATGAAGCCATCAGCACAGCCGGTGGGGTGCCTTTTGCGCAACTCGACCCGCACCTGATGCTTAAACAGCTGCCCGGCACCTTCTGCGCCGGGGAAATGCTCGATTGGGAAGCGCCCACCGGCGGCTACCTGCTGACCGCCTGCTTTGCCAGCGGCCGCTGCGCCGCACAGGGCATTCTCTCCTGGCTACAGAGCGGCAGATAAGCACACACACCTCAGCTCAAGCGGCTATGCTTGGAAAAAACCGTCCCAGAACGGTGTTCTTCCACGCGCACAGGTAATCTCCCGCCGTGATTCCACTAGTGGTCTGTGACGACTCGAATATGGCGCGTAAGCAGTTGATCCGCGCCCTGCCAGCCGAATGGCCGGTGACTATTAGCCAGGCCACCAACGGCCAAGAGGCACTGGCCGCCCTGCGCCAAGGGCTAGGCCAGGTGATGCTGCTGGACCTGACCATGCCGGTGCTCGACGGCTACGAAACCCTTGCCGCGATTCGCGCCGAAGGCCTGGCTTGCAAAGTCGTGGTGGTGTCTGGCGACGTGCAGGATGAAGCCGTTCGCCGCGTCAAAGAATTAGGTGCACTGGCCTTTATCAAAAAACCGGCCGATCCCGAGACGCTGCGCAGCACCCTGCTTGAGTTGGGCCTGTTTGATCCCAAAGCCACCCCCACGGCGTTGGCTCAGGCCGCCGTATTGGATGAGCTGAAGGTCAATTTCCGCGACGCCCTGCGCGAAGTCACCAACGTCGCCATGGGCCGCGCCGCCGCCTTGCTGGCCAAAGTGCTGAACGTGTTCGTGCAGTTGCCGGTGCCGCAGGTGAACATCTTCGAAGTCAGTGAACTGCACATGACCCTGACCGACGCCATGCGCGGCGAACGCTTGAGCGCGGTATGCCAAGGCTTTATTGGGGATGGAATTGCCGGTGAAGCGCTGCTGCTGTTCCATGATTCGGAAGTCGTCGACATGGCAAAATTGCTCGGCTGGCACCCCAAAGACGACAATCAAACTTCGGAAATGCTCCTGGACCTGGCGAGTATCCTGACTGGCGCTTGCCTGGCCGGGATCGCCGAGCAGATCGACGTGCGCTTCTCGCAGGGCCACCCGCAACTGCTGGGCCAGCATTCATCTATCGAACAGTTGATTCACCTTAACCAGCGCCGCTGGCGCAAGACACTGGCGATTGAAGTGAGCTACAGCCTGGAAGCGCACAACGTGCACTTCGACCTGTTGCTGCTGTTTACCGAAGACTCGATCAAGCGCCTGACCAACAAACTCAACTACCTGATGAATTAAGCCATGCCTGCACAGATCGACATCAAAGAGGTTCACTGGCTGCTCGATATCGTGCAATGCATCGATGTCGGCGTGATCGTGCTGGATCGCCAATACCAGGTAGAGGTGTGGAACAGTTTTATGGAAAACCACTCCGGCATGGGCCCGGATGAGGTGCACGGCAAAACCCTGTTCAGCCTGTTCAGTGAAATTGACGAAGTCTGGCTGCGGCGCAAAGTCGATACGGTGGTGGCCCTGGGCACGCGCGCATTCAGCCTGTGGGAACAGCACCCGTACCTGATGCACTTCAAGAACTACCAGCCAATCACCGGCCAGGAAGAGTTCATGTACCAGAACGTCACCCTGCTGCCATTGGGCGGCGCAGGCGATGCGGTGGAGCATATCTGCGTAGTGATCTACGACGTAACCGCCGCTGCCACCCATAAGAAACAACTGGAAGCGGCGCAGGCCAATCGCTAACTTCTCCATTCGCCATGCCCCGGCAGAGGGCAGGCGCAACCGTTATTAGCCTGCTCGACACTCTTCGCGCAGGAATCACACGATGTTGCAAAGCGTTGAACTTAAAACCTTCATACCGGCCCGCGATTTCACCTTGAGCCAGGCGTTCTATCAGGCGCTGGGCTTCAAGCCAGGCTGGGTCGGCGATGACCTGGCCTATTTTAGCCACGGTGATCACTGCGCCTTTCTGCTGCAGAATTTCTACATCAAGGAACAGGCGGAGAATTTCGTCATGCACCTGCTGGTGGAGAACGTCGACGCTTGGTGGCAAAAGGTGAATGCTGACCAGCTTGGCGAACGATTCGGCGTACGGTTGGTGGCACCCCAAGCTCAGCCCTGGGGCATGCGCGACTTTGTGATCTTCGATCCCAGCGGCGTACTTTGGCGGATTGCGCAGAACATTTAGCCAGGCTGGTGGACAAGCTTCGCGTTGTCCACCCTACGGCTTGCGAAAGACGCCCCTGGATTGCATCCGGGCTGCGGCCGAGATTACTTAACAAACTTACCGGGCTTACCCGCTTTGCCGCCAAAACTCGGCACCTTGCGCACAGCCTTGACCGACGGCGCCACCGGCTCATCAGCCTCCATCCAACGTCCCAAGCTGCCGCTTTTTCCACCACCAACTACTTTTGGCTTTTTGGCTTTCTTCGGTTTTTTCACCACCTGGCCACCGAGCAAGGTTTGCGGCACGCGGTGGTCGGGGATAAAGTCGGGCTCGTCGACACGTTGCAGCACTTGCTGGGTCAGGGTTTCGATGGCCGAGAGCAGTTGCACTTCATCGGCGCAGACCAGCGACACGGCCTGGCCGGTGGTGCCGGCACGCCCAGTACGGCCGATGCGGTGCACGTAATCTTCGGCCACGATGGGCAGGTCGAAGTTGACTACCAGCGGCATGTCGTCGATGTCCAGGCCACGGGCCGCCACATCGGTGGCCACCAGCACCTTGATATCGCCATCCTTGAAACGCTGCAACGCGCGCTGACGGGTAGCCTGCGGCTTATCACCGTGGATTGAGTCGGCGCTGATGCCGTGGCGCTGCAGTTCGGCTTCCAGCTCATCGACACCCTTGCGGGTTTTCACGAACACCAGCGCCTGGCTCCAGCGCTTGCTTTCGTAAAGGTGCAGGAACAGTTCGCTCTTGCGCTTCTTGTCCACCGGGATCAGCCATTGCTTAACCGATTTAGCAGCGGCGTTGCGCGGGCTGACTTCGATGCTCAGCGGGTCATTGAGCATTTCCCCAGCCATCGTGCGAATGGCGTCAGAGAATGTCGCGGAAAACAGCAGGGTCTGGCGCTTTTTCGGCAAGGCGCGGAACACGCTTTCCAGCTCGCTGGCAAAGCCCAGATCAAGCATACGGTCGGCTTCATCCAGCACCAGGGTTTGCACCTGATTGAACTTCACCGCGTTCTGCCGGAACAGGTCGAGCAAGCGTCCAGGGGTGGCCACCAGCACGTCGACGCCTTTACGCATCTTCATCATCTGCGGGTTGATGCTGACCCCGCCATACACCGCGTAGCTGCGCAGCGGCAGGTGCTCGCCGTAGGTGAGAAAGCTCTGCAGCACCTGCTCGGCCAACTCACGGGTTGGCACCAGCACCAGCGCGCGCACCGAATTGCTCGTCACTTGAGGGCCTTCCATCATCAGCCGCTGCAGTACGGGTAGGGCAAAGCCTGCGGTTTTACCGGTGCCGGTTTGCGCGGCGGCCATCAGGTCGCGACCTTGCAGCACCGGCACGATGGCCTGCGCCTGCACGGCAGTGGGGATTTTATAGTCGAGGCTGTCGAGGGTACGCAGCAAAGGCTCGATCAGGCCGAGGGAGGCAAAGGTCATAGGGCTAACCGCAGAGAAAAGTCGATGGCGCAGAGTTTATCCTGCTTGGGCGCAGACGGCCCGGTTGTCTTCAGTAGGCCATCAATACAAAGCCCGGATTAATCCGGGCTTTGTATGCAAGCGTAAACGCGTTGGATCAGAACCTGCTTACGATCTCGCGAGCTAGAGCCATGCAAGGCAAAAACAGGCGAGGAAGCGGAGTTTACTGGTGTAAATGAGCATTCCGAGCCTGTTTTTAACGCAGCAGGGCCAACGCGCAGCAGATCGTAAGCAGGTTCTCAGGGCTTGTGCGGGCGCGCGAGAAATTCATGCGACTGCATCTCAAGCAAACGACTGAGCGTGCGCTGGAACTCGAAGTTGAGACGACCACCGGTGTAGAGGTCTTTAAGCTCCACTTCCGCCGAGATGATCAGCTTGACGTTGCGGTCGTAGAACTCGTCCACCAAGTTGATAAAGCGCCGCGCCATGTCGTCTTTGGCGGTGCTCATCTGTTCGACATTGGCCAGCAACACAGCGTGGAAGATCTTACCCAGCTCGATGTAATCGTTTTGGCTGCGCGGGCCGTCGCAGAGCTCGCGGAAGTCGAACCAGGCCACGTCGTCACCGATCTTGCGCGCGGTGATGGCGCGATTTTCGATCATCAGCGGCTCGTTCTCCTGCACCGCGCAATGCTCGGGCAGCAGGCTGCTAAAGCTTTTTTGCAGGCTTTCTTCTGCGGCGGCATCCAGCGGCCAGTGGTACAGCTCGGCTTGCTCCAACGCGCGCAGGCGGTAATCAATGCCGCTGTTGACATTGACGATCTCGGTGTGCTGCTTGATCAGGGCAATCGCGGGCAAAAAGCGCGCGCGCTGCAGGCCGTCTTTGTATAAGCCGTCAGGCACGATATTAGATGTGGCGACAAGGCTGACGCCGTTCTTGAACAGCTCTTCCATCAGGGTGGCGAGGATCATCGCGTCGGTAATGTCGCTGACGAAAAACTCATCGAAACAGATGACCTTGGCTTCGTCGGCAAAGCGCTTGCCGATGATGGTCAGCGGGTTCTTTTCACCTTTGAGGGTGCGCATTTCTTCATGCACGCGCTTCATAAAGCGGTGGAAGTGCGTACGCACCTTGCGCTCGAACGGCAGCGCTTCGAAGAAGGTGTCGACGAGGTAGGTCTTGCCGCGACCCACGCCACCCCAGAAATACAGGCCCTTGACCGGCCCCTGCGGTTTTTTACCGAACAGCTTGCCTAACACGCCGGCACTGCCCTTCTCGGCAGCGACCAGATCGTCATACAGGCGTTGCAGGTGACGTACCGCTGTTTCCTGCGCGGCATCATGGAAGAAATCAGGGCGTTTAAGGTCAGCTTGGTAACGTTCTAGGGGCGTCATAATTCGTAAGAGCCTGTTCAAAGTCTGCTGCGCGTCGGGCCTGCTGCGTTAGAAACAGCCTCGGAATGCTCATGTACACCAGTACATTCCGCTTCCTCGCCTGTTTCTGCCTTGCATGCCTCTAGCTCGCGAGCCTTGAGCAGGCTCTTGGCCGGGCAAGTAAAACGGGGGCGTCACTTTAGCGACGCCCCAGTGGATTGGCAATCGGGTAGGTTGGCGTTGAGCGCAGCGAAGCCCAACAAAAACGCAATGTTGGGCTTCGTCGCGTTGCGCCTCAACGGAGCGCCGCCCGACCCAACCTACACCTTAATCCTGCGGTGCCAAGGCCTCACGTAGACGCTGAATAGCCGCCTGACAGGCGTCACTGTCGGCGAATGCCGGGCTTTGCGCCACGCACTCATTGTCCAGCCAAACCCCGAAAGCACCGTCCTGCTCGCGGATATCCAGCGCTTCGCCGGATTGCAGGCGCTTGTTGACCATGCCAGCCGCCTTGCCATCGGCAAACGACTTGGACAGCAACAATTGCTCACCAGCGGCGTCTAGCAGGCGGAAACGGAAGCTGCCGTCTTCATCACGGAAACTGACGAAACGTGCGCTCTTGCCGGCTTCTTTCTTCTCGCCAGCGGTGTTGATGGCCTGACTGCGGAACGAGCGCAGACCCACCGCTTCACGCAGCTCACCGAGGAACGGCGTGGCGGTTTTACGCGCTTTGGCAGCGCCGGCCAACAGAATATCTTCCAGATCGGCCGGTTTGCTGATTAATGCGTTGTAGCGCTCGCGGGCCTCGCCCAGCTGACTTTCCAGCAGCTGATACAAGCGGCTCTTGGCCTCGCCCCAGGCAAGGCCACTTTCCAGTTCAGCACGAAACTCAGCCTGTTGGGCGGGTGCGGCGAAGGCCTGATAGAGGGTGAACAGGTGCGAGCTATCGGCATCCTTGGCTTCGCTCGGCAGCTTGGAGTCGGTGACGATCCGTGCCACGGCGTCCTTGAGTTGCTTGGCGGTGCCGAACAGCGGAATGGTGTTGTCGTAGCTCTTGCTCATCTTGCGACCATCGAGGCCAGGCAGGGTGGCCACGTCTTCTTCGATCACCGCTTCGGGCAGGGTGAACAACTCTTTACCGTTACCAAACAGGTGATTGAAGCGCTGGCCAATGTCGCGGGCCATTTCCACGTGCTGGATCTGGTCGCGACCGACCGGCACTTTGTGTGCGTTGAACATCAGAATGTCGGCGGCCATCAGTACCGGGTAGCTGAACAAGCCCATGGTGATACCGGCATCCGGGTCTTCACCCTGCTCGACATTCTTGTCCACCGAGGCTTTGTAAGCGTGCGCACGATTAAGCAGGCCCTTGCCCGCCACACAGGTGAGCAACCAGCACAGCTCGGGGATCTCAGGGATGTCCGACTGGCGGTAGAACGTCGCTTTGTCCGTATCCAAGCCCAGCGCCAGCCAGGTGGCGGCGATGTCCAGGCGTGAACGCTGGATACGCGCCGGGTCATCACACTTGATCAGCGCGTGGTAATCGGCCAGAAAGTAGAACGAATCAGCATCCGCCGCACGGCTGGCAACGATGGCCGGGCGAATCGCGCCCGCGTAGTTGCCCAGGTGCGGCGTGCCGGTGGTGGTGATGCCGGTAAGGATACGAGTGGTCATAACGTTCGCTTATCTACTCAGGCGCTATTGGCCTGCGGGGTCAGAGACGCGGCAGCAGCAGATCTTTGAGGTCTGTCAGCTTGCCGTGAAAAAAGTGGCCGCATTCTGCCACTTTCAGCAGTTCATGGGCACGCCCAAGCGCCGCCGACCACTGGTAGACCACTTGCGGGTCAATCACTTCGTCGTCTTCGGGCTGGATCAGGATCAGCGGGCACTGGCCGGCCGCTGGCGTGTCATCCGTCAGGCGATGCACCGCCGGGGCCAGCATAAACAGCTTTTCGGGCGTTATACCCTGGGCTTCCAGGCGCGCGCCCAAGGCCGCCGCGACAAAGCCGCCAAAGGAGAAGCCCAGCAAAGTCAGCGGCAGTGTCGGGTATTTTTCACGCAGCCAATGAGCCACCGCCTCAGCGTCATCCACCTCGCCAATCGCCATGTCATGGCTGCCCGCACTCGCACCCACGCCACGGTAGTTAAAGCGTAATGTGGCCAGGCCGCTGTCACGGCAGGTGCGTTGCAGGGTGGACACCACCTTGTTGAGCATGGTCCCGCCCTGTATCGGATTGGGGTGGCAGATCAGCGCAACGCCACGGGCGTCGGGGGGTTCCAGCCAAAGGGCTTCGAGTTGGCCGCAGGGGCCGGCAATCGTGATGGGGGTTTCGCGGGTGAGCAACAGGGAACTCCGTGACCTCGCAGTGGGTCGACTCGTCTAGCTGACAGCCTGCGCCGCACACAAACACCGTAATCGTTTCGGCATTGCATTGCGGTATACAGCGCAGGTTCGAGCCGTTAACGTAAAGCAAAGCCGTTTAGAGAGGAAGGACTCGTGGAACAGACGCTCACCGCCTGGTTGCTACCCGCCATTACCCTGGTCGCTGGCATTGCCATTGGCTTCCTGATTGCCCGCTTGGCACCCAATGCAGCCCCCAACCGCACCCAGCGTCAGCTGGATGACATGCAGGCGCGCTTTGATGCTTATCAAAGTGAAGTGGTCAGCCACTTCAACACCACGGCCAGCATGGTGAAAAAGCTCAACCAAAGTTATCAGGACGTGCAAGAACACCTGTCCGAGGGTGCCAACCGCCTGGCCCTCGACGAGTTGACCCGCCAACGCCTGCTGGCCGCCCTGCACGCCGACGACGCCAACGAAAAACGCGAACGCCTGACGCCGCCGAAGAACAATGAAATGCCCAAGGACTACGCGCCGAAAAGCGCCGATGTGCCGGGCATGCTCGATGAAAGCTACGGTTTGAAGAACAAGTAATAATTGCCCACCCCCAAAAGCCTCGGTCTAGACAGCCGGGGCTTTTTGTTGGCGTCGGGATTGTAGACGCGGCGGTGACGCCTAAGCCATGCCCGCGAAACAGCTATCGCGACCATGGCCCGCTCCTACGGGCAAGAATCTGCTTCCAATAAAAAAGCCCCGCGAACTAGGTTCTGTTGACGTATCAGCGGAGCCACAACAGGGTTGCAGCGAAGGCCAGCATAGACTTGAAATGACTGGCCTTTTTCTCAAAACGCGTAGCAATCCGCCGGTAATGCTTAAGTTTGCCGAACAGGCACTCCACGACGTGGCGC
>CAMCJM010000015.1 GCA_945874835.1 Pseudomonas synxantha
CCTCGATTGACTTGGGGGTAGATGCGACGTTGTGAGTCAGTTCCAGTGCTCGAGCGAGACGCATAAAAAATCCGATGCCAATACAGGCATCGGATTTTGATTTCTTGCGGCCAAAGGTCAAGCAGGGAGGCTTAACTGATCGGCATTACGCCAATGGCGCCCGTTTTTTGTGCTTAGCATGCAGTCAGTTGGTGTACTGAAACAGCTTCACAACCTTTTGCACGCCGGACACGCTCTGAACCAGGTTGGTTGCATGGTTGGCCTCGGCACGAGACACCAGGCCGAGCAGGTATACGATGCCATTCTCGGTGATGACTTTGATCCGGCTGCCCGGCACAGTGCTGTCTGCAAGCATCTGGGTTTTGATGCGGCTTGTCAGCAATGAGTCGTTACTGCGAACCAGCAACGAGGTGGGCTTTTGGATTTGCAGTTCGTTGTGCACTTTCTTGACGTTATCGACCCGGCGCGCCGCTTGCTCAGCAATGCCTTTTAGCTCGTTGCGAGGGGTCTGACCTGCCAGCAGGACGACGCCGTTGTAGCTGGTGACGATGATGCGCGACGTTGGGCTGGTGAGATCCAGGTGCGCACGGGCGATATTGGAGCTGATTTGTGAGGGGATGAACTGGTCGTCAATTTTGTTGCCGACGCTGCGATTACCGCAGCCAGCCAGGACCAAGCTCAGTGCCAGGGCAGCAAGAATCAGTGGCGAGCGGGTCATTCTTCACTCCCAAATAATTGACTGTCGATCAGGTCGCACAGACAGTGGATGGCCAGCAAGTGGACTTCCTGAATCCGTGCGGTAACTTTTGACGGGACACGGATTTCAACGTCTTCCGGCAGCAGCAGTGAAGCCATGCCGCCGCCATCACGGCCGGTTAGGGCGACAACGAACATCTCGCGGTCGTGAGCGGCCTGGATCGCCTGGATAACGTTGGCCGAGTTACCGCTGGTGGAAATGGCCAGCAGCACATCGCCGGGTTGGCCAAGTGCGCGAATCTGTTTGGAAAACACCTCGTTGTAGCTGTAATCGTTGGCGATTGAAGTGATGGTCGAGCTGTCGGTGGTCAGCGCGATCGCTGGCAGGCTTGGGCGTTCACGCTCAAAGCGATTGAGCAACTCAGAGGAGAAGTGCTGGGCATCGCCAGCTGAGCCGCCATTGCCGCAGGAAAGAATTTTGCCTTCGCTGAGCAGGGCCTGAACCATGACTTGGCTGCCCTGTTCGATAAAGGGAATGAGCACTTCCATTGCCTGTTGCTTGGTTTCAATGCTGGCTTGGAACAGGTGGCGAATACGGGCTTGCATATCCATCGTAGATATAACCTTCAGTGTGGCGTCTGTTCAGGTATCAAAGGCGTTTTGAATCCAGTCCAGTTGCGCGGGGGCTTGGCCGTCGGCGTTTATGGCAATCACATCAAAGCGGCATGGGTACTTGGCCCAGCGAGATTCTTGTTGCAGAAAGAGTTGAGTGGCGCGGCTGAGTTTCTCACGTTTACGTGCGTCTACGCTCGCTGCCGCGCCGCCCCAGGCGCTATAGCGCCGATAGCGAACTTCAACGAATACTACTGTATCGGCGTCGAGCATGACCAGATCGAGCTCGCCGAGGCGGCAGCGCCAGTTCTGCGCCAATAAGCGCAGGCCATGCTTTTCGAGGTGCTGCCGAGCAAGGGCTTCTGCAGCCTCGCCGCGTTGTTGCGTAGTGATGCGCTCGCTCAAAGGCTAATGTCAGGCAGTGGTTGGACTTGGCCATCGCGGAACTCAGCCCACGGCAGCTGTCGCTCGATGCGCTGTGCCGGGCCAAGGCTTAGGTTGCCGGACAGGCCTTGCAGGCGCATCTCGGGCAGCGCTTTGAGCTGGGTCAGGCGTGGTGCCAGCTGAAAGGCGTCAGCACCCATGGCGTAAAGACGGCCGAGGCTGCCGGCCGCTTGAGGCCATTGCGCACTGGCTTGCTGGCGTAGCGGGTCGTTAACGTTGAGTAACCAAGGTGTCTCGCAGAACATGATGCCGTTGAGGTCAACGTACTGGGCCTGGTTAAAGATGCCGGTAAACAGGTGCGATGTGGCATAAACCGGAACATCGCCTGCATATTGGAAGGCCAGTGTAGGTTTGATCTGCTGGGCTTGTTGCGGTGTTGCGGCGAGGAAGATGAAGTCCACATCGCGGCGGCGCGAAGGGGCGGCAGCAATGCTGCTGCCCAGCGTGCTTTGCAGGCGCTTGCTGCGTGCTTCACTTTCGCGCAGCTGGAACAGGTAGGCAATCTGGCGGGCCAGTTCGACCGGTTTGTCAACGTGCTCAGCGGCGATCAAAGTACCGCCTTGGGCCTGCCAGCTCTGGCGGAAAGCGGCAAGTACGCGGTCGCCCCATTCCCCGTTGGGCACCAGTGCAACAGCGCGACGCATACCGTCGGCCCACGCGCGGCGGGCAACTTCGCGGGCTTCGTCTTCGGCGGCAAGGCCGAATTGGAACAACTGCGCTGGACCTTCCAGATTGGTTTCGCTGTAGTTCAGGGCCAGGGTGGTGATCGGTAGTTGTTCGCGGCTGCTGAGTTGGCTGACCAGATTTTTTTCCAGGGGGCCAATCACCAGCTGGACGCCAGCGGCTTGCGCTTGTGCATAAAACGCATCCATGGAGCCAATGCGCGAACTGTCGAAGAGTTGAATGTTGGGCGGGTTTTGACCGGCTTGCTGGGCTTGGTAGTGAGCGGCCATAAAGCCATCGCGCAGAGCACGTGCAACGCTGGCCAGTTGACCGTCTTGCGGCAGCAGTAGGGCTATTTCAGTCAGCGGCTGGCTGGAGATTTTTTTCAGCTCGATGAGCGCGTGCGGCAGTTGGAGCGCCGCTGGATGCTGAGGGTTGGCGGCGACCCAGGCATCAACGGCTGCTTGTTGCTGTTCCAGTGTGCCGGCTGTTTTAGCGGCGCGGGCCAGGGCGAGCCAGCCATCAAGATCGACATCGCCACTGGCTTGTAAATCATTCTGTGCAAGGTTGGAAACCAGTTCCCAGATGGTTTCCTGATTGTCCAGTGCGCTTGCGCCACTCAGCAGTGGGGCAATGAATGCGCGCTCGCGCGCTGCGGCCAGCGATTGGCCGGTGGCCTGCAAGGCTTTAGCGCGAGCCAGTTGGCTACGCACCTGTTGCTCAACGGGCAGTTCGCCAAGCCGCTCCAGGCTAGGATGATTGAGTGCGCGCAAGGCGGCCTTGGGTTTATTGCGCTGCAGGTCCAGTTCGGCGCGCAAGGTGCTGGCATAGATCTGCTGGGCAGGTTTGAGGCTGTCCAGTGAGACTTGATCGAGGATGCTGCCACTGCGAGCCAAGTCTGTCTGTTGATAAGCCATGTCTGCGGCTGAGAGGCGCAGTGATGCGGCTTGTTCGGCGGGGCTTTCTGCCGCCTGCTGCAGCAACTGTTCGATGCTGGCTTGCGGCGTGCGCGGCAACTCGCCCAGCGTGGATGAAGGCTGGCTAGCGCAGGCGGCAAGCAAACCCGCTAGGCAGATGACAAAAAACGGGCGAAGGCAGTCGATCATGTAAGCGTTCCTGATACTTGATCAAAATGAGCTGGAATTGTACCCAAGCGCGGCCGGTGGCGCGATGTTGGCGGGCTGAAACGGGCTACAATGCGCGCTTTAGTGATTTTGAGGGCTGTGTTGTGACCACTTCTGCTGCTGCAAACGTGCCTTTGGGCAGTCTTTATGTGGTGGCTACGCCGATTGGTAACCTGGATGACATCAGTGCGCGGGCGCTGAGTATTCTGCGTAGCGTGGCCCTGATCGCCGCCGAAGATACTCGTCATTCGGCGCGCTTGATGCAGCATTTCGGTATACCCATACCCTTGGCAGCCTGCCATGAGCATAATGAGCGCGATCAGGGTGGTCGCTTTCTGGCGCGCTTGCTGGCGGGTGATGATGTGGCGCTGATCTCCGATGCGGGTACACCGCTCATTTCCGATCCCGGTTATCACTTGGTGCGGCAGGCCCGTGCGGCAGGTGTTGCGGTGGTGCCAGTGCCCGGCGCGTGCGCCTTGATCGCGGCGCTGTCGGCAGCAGGTTTGCCGTCGGATCGATTTATCTTCGAGGGTTTTTTGCCCGCCAAAGCAGCAGGTCGGCGCGCACGCCTTGAGCAGGTTAAGGAAGAGCCGCGCACCCTGATCTTTTATGAGGCCCCGCATCGCATTCTTGAGTGCCTGCAGGACATGCAGGCAGTGTTCGGTGATGAGCGTCCGGCATTGCTAGCGCGTGAGTTGACCAAGACTTTCGAAACTCTCAAGGGCATGCCTTTGGCGGAGTTGACGGCCTGGGTGGCAGCGGATAGCAACCAGCAGCGTGGAGAGTGTGTCGTGCTTGTAGCGGGCTGGCAGGCGCCGGAAGGCGAGGCGGCGGTCAGTGCTGAGGCCATACGTGTGCTGGATCTGCTTTTGGCAGAAATGCCGCTCAAGCGCGCGTCAGCGCTGGCGGCAGAGATCACCGGAGTGCGCAAGAATTTGCTCTACCAGGCTGCGCTGGAGCGGCAGAAAGACGTTTAAACCTTGTTCTAAAGGGCGCAGGTCGTTACCCTTGCCGGCGGAGAGTCGATCGGACAGTCGCTGCCTTCGCAAGAAGGGGGAGGAAAGTCCGGGCTCCATAGGGCAGAGTGCCAGGTAATGCCTGGGGGGCGCGAGCCTACGGAAAGTGCCACAGAAAATAACCGCCTAAGCGCTTCGGTGCCGGTAAGGGTGAAAAGGTGCGGTAAGAGCGCACCGCACGGCTGGTAACAGTCCGTGGCTAGGCAAACCCCACTCGGAGCAAGACCAAATAGGGTTCCATTGGCGTTGCCCGCGCTGGAACCGGGTAGGTTGCTAAAGGCGTGCAGTGATGTACGTCGTAGAGGAATGACTGTCCTCGACAGAACCCGGCTTACAGATCGACTCTCCACCTCTTCGCTTCGCTGTTTTGCCTCCTTTCTAAGACCGAAAAAATCTTACTCTTAACAAACTACTTTAACTTTGAAGTTCAGTCTTCTGTGCGCGCTGGTTTTTGCGTTTTGAACCTCAGGTTTTCTCTCCATTTTACCCCCTTAGAAGTTAGCTAAATCGCCGTCCTGTAAGGGTTTTTCCCGCCAAGCGTGCCTTGACGGTGGGGCGTGTGCATTCCTATAGTGTGCGTGAGTGGTAAGAAGTGGCAGAAAGTGGGTTTCTTGGGCGTGGAAAGCTAATAAAAAGGGGAGTCGCGATCGTGTTTCGCGGAGCTAACGCCATCAGTCTCGACGCCAAAGGGCGGCTCGCGATGCCAAGTCGGTATCGGGATGAGCTCGTGTCGCGTTGTGCCGGCCAGCTTATTGTCACGATCGATGCGATTGACCCTTGCCTCTGTGTTTATCCGCTGGCTGAGTGGGAGCTGATCGAAGCCAAACTCCGCGAGCTCGCCTCCTTCCGTGAAGAAAACCGCCGCCTGCAGCGTTTGCTGATCGGTAATGCTGTTGACCTTGAGCTGGATGCCAGTGGCCGTTTCTTGGTGCCGCCGCGTTTGCGCGAATACGCCAAGCTCGACAAGCGCGCGATGTTGGTGGGCCAGCTCAACAAATTTCAACTGTGGGATGAAGATGCCTGGAATGCCGTGGCCGATGCCGATTTGGCCGCGATCAAGCAACCCGGTGCTTTGTCCGACGAACTACGTGACCTAATCCTGTGACCACAACTAACCATTTCCGCCATATCACCGTGCTGCTCGACGAGGCTGTCGAAGGGCTGGCTGTGCGTGCGAATGGTTGCTACCTCGATGGCACATTTGGGCGTGGCGGACACAGTCGCCTGCTTCTGCAAAAGCTTGGGTCAGAGGGTCGCTTGTTGGGCTTTGATAAAGACCCATTGGCCATTGCTACAGGGCAAGCGCTGGCGGCCGAAGATGGCCGCTTTGTCGTTGTGCAGCGCAGCTTTGCTGAGTTGGCTGATGAACTCGCCCAGCGTGGGTTGCAGGGTAATGTCAGCGGCATACTCCTCGATCTCGGTGTGTCCTCGCCGCAGTTGGATGACGCCGAGCGCGGCTTCAGCTTTATGAATGATGGCCCGCTGGACATGCGCATGAACCCGGATGCCGGCGTCAGTGCAGCCACATTTATTGCCAATGCGCCCGAAGAAGAAATTGCCCGGGTATTTAAGGAATATGGCGAGGAGCGTTTTGCCAAGCGCATGGCCCGCGCCGTGGTGCTGCGCCGTACGGAACAGCCCTTTACCCGCACTGCTGATTTGGCGCAGGTGCTGACGGTGGCCAACCCCGCTTGGGAAAAAGGCAAGAATCCGGCTACCCGCGCCTTCCAAGGCCTGCGTATTTACGTCAATAACGAGCTGGGCGACCTTGAGCGTGGCCTTGATGCGGCGCTGGATAATCTTGAAGTGGGTGGCCGTCTGGTGGTGATCAGCTTCCACTCGTTGGAAGATCGCATCGTTAAGCTCTTTATGCGTAAGCATGCCAAGGGCGAAATGGACACGTTGCCCCGCGACCTGCCGATTATTCCGAAAGCCTTCGAGTCGCGCTTGAAGTTGATCGGCAAGCCGGTCTTCCCGTCTGAGGCTGAGCTGTCAGCCAACCCGCGTTCGCGCAGCGCGGTAATGCGTATCGCGGAGAAGCTGCGATGAGCGCGCTTTTCGCCAAGCCGCTGCCAGGTGGCAGCTTGATTATGTTGCTGCTGTTTGCGGCGGTATTGGTCTCGGCTGTGGCGGTTTCATATAGCGCTCACTGGAATCGTCAGCTGCTCAACGAACTGTATGCCGAGCTCAGCCTGCGCGATAAGTCTCAGGCCGAGTGGGGGCGACTGATCCTTGAGCGGAGCACCTGGACTGCGCACAACCGCATTGAGTCCCTGGCGGCGGAACGTCTGGGTATGCGTATTCCAGATGCGGCCGAAGTCCGTATGGTGGCGCCATGATGGGGCTGGAGGGCGCACTTTACCCATGGCGTTTCCGTCTGGTGCTGCTGGCGCTCGCGCTGATGGTGGCGGCTATCGTGTGGCGCATCGTCGACCTGCAGGTCTTCGATCAGGGTTTTCTGCAAGCCCATGGCGACGCGCGCAGCGTAAGACACATTCCGATTCCTGCGCACCGAGGCCTGATCACTGACCGCAATGGCGAGCCGCTGGCCGTCAGTACGCCGGTCACCACCCTGTGGGCCAACGGCAAAGAACTGCAGCAGGCCAAGGCGCGCTGGAATGAACTGGCCGCGGCTCTCGACCAAGACCCCGCGAGTTTCAGTACGCGGCTGCAGGCTAATGCCGAGCGTGAGTTTATGTACCTGGTGCGCGGCCTGACGCCTGAGCGTGGCCAGCGCATCCTGGATCTCAAAATGCCGGGTGTTTACGGCATTGAAGAATTTCGCCGTTTTTATCCGGCCGGTGAGGTGGCTGCCCACGTGGTGGGTTTCACCGATATTGACGATCGGGGTCGTGAAGGCATGGAGTTGGCCTTCGAGGAGTGGCTCGCGGGAGTGCCGGGTAAGCGCCAAGTACTCAAGGATCGGCGCGGTCGGCTGATCAAAGATGTGCAGGTGGCGCAAAATGCCAAAGCCGGTAAGGCTTTGGCATTGTCGATTGACCTGCGCCTGCAATACCTGGCGCACCGCGAACTGCGCAATGCCGTAACTGAATTCGGTGCCAAGGCTGGCAGCCTGGTTTTGCTCGACGTGCGGACCGGCGAAGTGCTGGCCATGGTCAATCAGCCGACCTACAACCCCAACAATCGCCGCAACCTGCAACCCGCAGCCATGCGTAATCGGGCGATGATCGATGTGTTCGAGCCAGGCTCAACCGTTAAACCGTTCTCGATTGCGGCAGCCCTGGGTTCGGGTCGCTGGACGCCGGAAATGACCGTTGATACCGCTCCCGGCAGCCTGCGCATTGGTCGCTACACCATCCGAGACGTGTCGCGTGGCGGCATGCTCAATCTGACTCAGATTCTGATGAAGTCCAGCAACGTCGGCATGAGCAAGATCGCCTTCGATATCGGCGCAGAGCCGATTTACGCCGTTATGCAGCAAGTCGGTCTGGGCCAGGACACCGGTTTGAGTTTTCCGGGTGAGCGAGTGGGCAACTTACCCAATCACCGGGTCTGGAGGCAGGCCGAGACCGCAACCCTGGCCTATGGCTATGGCCTGTCGGTAACCGCTGTGCAATTGGCCCATGCGTATTCGGTGCTGGCCAACCACGGGCGCAATGTGCCGTTGTCGATGGTGCGATTGGACCGCGCGCCGGTCTCCACGCAAGTCATTGATGAAGCGATCTCCAAGACCGTACTGCACATGCTGCAAGCCGTGGTGGAGGAGCCCGGCGGCGGCGGTGCTCGGGCCAAAGTGCCGGGCTATCACGTCGGCGGCAAGAGCGGCACCGCGCGCAAAGCCGCCACAGGCACTAAAGGCTATGTCGACAAGGCTTACCGCTCCTTCTTTGCCGGTGTCGCACCTATTGATAACCCGCGTATTGCCGCCGTGATCATGATTGATGAGCCGAGCGAAGGCGGCTACTACGGCGGCCTGGTATCGGCACCCGTATTTGGCAAGGTGATGGCGGGTGCGCTGCGTCTGATGAACGTTGTACCAGACAATTTGCCTGAGCCTGAGCGATTGAAAGTTGAAACGGCGGCCGTTAATCCTATTAAAGGAGGGCGCATCTAATGCCTATGCCCCTTAACCAGTTATTACCGCAAGCGGCCAGCTCAACCCTGATTCGTGAATTGACCCTGGACAGCCGCAAGGTGCGCCCTGGCGATCTGTTTCTGGCTGTGCCGGGTACTCAGCAGGACGGTCGCGTGCACATTAGCGATGCCATTGCCCGTGGCGCGGCCGCCGTCGCCTATGAAGTGGAAGGTGCGTCGCCCATGACGGCGCAAAGCGCTGAGTTGATTGCCCTCAAAGGGTTATCGCAACAACTGTCGGCTATTGCCGGGCGCTTTTATGGTGAGCCAAGCCGTGGCTTGCACCTGATCGGTATTACCGGCACCAACGGCAAAACCAGTGTCAGCCAATTACTGGCGCAGGCTTTGGATCTGCTGGGCGAGCGCTGCGGCATTGTTGGCACTCTGGGCAATGGTTTTTATGGCGCGCTGGAGCAGGGCCGTCACACCACGCCTGACCCTATTGGCGTGCAGGCCACGCTGGCGGACATGAAAAATGCCGGTGCCCGCGCCGTGGCCATGGAAGTGTCGTCCCATGGCCTGCATCAGGGCCGCGTCGCCGCGTTGGCGTTTGATGTGGCCGTGCTGACCAACCTGTCCCGCGACCATCTGGATTACCACGGCTCGATGCAGGCTTATGCTCAGGCCAAAGCGGCGTTGTTTGCCTGGTCGGGCCTGCGCTGCCGTGTGCTCAACCTGGATGACGCCTTTGGCCGTGAGTTGGCGGATGTTGAGCATGAGTCGCGCCTGATCAGCTACAGCCTGAACGATGCCGCGGCCTACCTGTATTGCCGTGATGCGCAGTTCGACGAGCAGGGCGTGCGCGCCACGCTGGTTACGCCGCGCGGTGAGGGCCGACTGCGCAGTTCACTGCTCGGCCGTTTTAACTTGAGCAACTTGCTGGCTGTTGTGGGCGCGCTGCTAGGCCTGGATTACCCGCTGGATGAGATCCTCAAGGTGCTGCCGCAGTTGCAGGGGCCAATTGGTCGCATGCAACGCTTGGGCGGCACAGATAAACCCTTGGTTGTGGTGGATTACGCGCACACCCCGGATGCCCTGGAAAAAGTCCTCGAAGCTTTGCGCCCACATGTTAAAGGTCAGCTGCTGTGCTTGTTCGGTTGTGGTGGTGATCGTGATAGCGGCAAGCGTCCGTTGATGGCAGCGGTGGTCGAGCGCTTGGCCGATGGCGTGCTGGTCACTGATGACAACCCCCGCACGGAAGCACCTTCGCAAATTTTCAACGACATTCGTGCCGGCTTTAAGCAGCCCGATGCTGTGCAATTCGTCCATGGCCGTGGCCAGGCCATTGAACAGTTGATCGCCAGTGCCAGTGCCGATGACGTAGTGGTCTTGGCTGGCAAAGGCCATGAGGACTATCAGGAAATCAACGGTGTGCGTCAGCCGTTTTCCGATTTGGTTGAGGCCGCCAAGGCCTTGGTAGTTTGGGAGGTGACGCATGCTTAAGCCGATGTATTTGAGCGAAGTCGCGAGCAGCCTGAACGCACAGGTGATCGGTGCAGATGTGGCTTTTGCTGCGGTCGGTACAGACAGTCGCGCCATTGTGCCAGGCCAATTGTTTGTTGCCTTGGCTGGCCCACGCTTTGATGGCCATGATTACTTGGCAGAAGTCGCCGCCAAAGGCGCGGTGGCTGCCCTGGTTGAGCGTGAAGTCGTTGGTGCGCCATTGCCGCAACTGCTGGTCGCAGATACCCGTTTGGCCCTCGGCCAATTGGGCTCGCTAAATCGTCAGGCATTCCTCGCGCCTGTGCTGGCCATTACCGGTTCCAGCGGTAAAACCACGGTCAAGGAAATGCTCGCCAGCATTCTGCGTGAGGGCCTGCAAGGCCCGGTGCTGGCCACGCGTGGCAACCTGAATAATGACCTCGGCGCGCCCCTGACCTTGCTGGAGTTGGCCTCTGAGCATGTGGCGGCAGTCATTGAACTGGGCGCGAACCATGTCGGCGAGATCGCTTACACCGTGGGCCTGACGCGCCCGCATGTGGCCGTGCTGAATAACGCCGGCACCGCTCATGTGGGCGAGTTCGGCGGCCCAGAGAAAATCGTTCAAGCCAAGGGCGAAATTATCGAAGGGCTAAACGATGACGGAGTCATCGTGCTTAACCTCGATGACCGCGCCTTTGCCATTTGGCAGCAGCGTGCGGCCGGGCGTCGGGTGCGTTCGTTTGCCCTGCAGAACCCTGCCGCTGATGTGTATGCCTCTGAATTGACGCGCGACGTTCGCGGCTGCTCGGCATTCACCCTGCACTGCGCTGCGGGTGAAGCACGCATCCAACTCAATCTGCTGGGTGAGCGCAACGTCGCCAATGCCTTGGCTGCAGCCGCCGCTGCGCTGGCAGTGGGGGGGGCGGTCAGCGCCATCAAGGCCGGACTGGAAGCGTTGCAGCCGGTTAAAGGCCGCACGGTCAGCCAACTGGCCAGCAATGGCCTGCGCGTGATCGACGACAGTTACAACGCCAACCCGACGTCGGTTTGCGCGGCCATCGATATCCTCGCCGGTTTTACCGGGCGTCGCGTGCTGGTGCTGGGGGATATCGGTGAGCTTGGCGAATGGGCGGAGCAAGGCCATCGCCAAGTGGGTCAGCATGCCATCGACAAGGTCGATGCACTGTATGCCGTTGGCCCGTTGATGGCCTATGCCGTGGCGGAGTTTGGCACGGCTGGTCGTCACTTCAGTGATCAGGCCAGCCTGATTGCAGCGCTGCAAGGCGAGCAGGGCGACACCACTGTTCTTATTAAAGGTTCACGCAGCGCGGCGATGGAAAAAGTCGTAGCGGCGCTGTGTGGCACATCCGAGGAGATTCACTAATGCTGCTGCTGCTGGCGGAGTACCTGCAACAGTTCCACAAGGGCTTTGCGGTCTTTCAGTACCTGACCCTGCGCGGCATCCTCGGCGTATTGACTGCGCTGGCGCTTTCTCTGTGGCTTGGCCCGTGGATGATCCGCACCCTGCAAATCCGTCAGATTGGCCAGTCTGTGCGCAACGACGGCCCGCAGTCGCATCTGTCGAAGAAAGGCACGCCGACTATGGGCGGTGCGCTGATTATCACGGCTATAGCTGTCAGCACTTTGCTCTGGGCTGATCTGTCCAACCGCTACGTGTGGACCGTGCTGGCTGTGACCCTGCTGTTTGGGGCTGTTGGCTGGGTGGATGACTACCGCAAAGTGATCGAGAAGAACTCCCGTGGCTTGCCAAGCCGCTGGAAGTATTTCTGGCAGTCAGTGTTTGGTCTGGGTGCGGCGATCTTCCTCTATACCACCGCGCAAAGCCCGGTAGAAACCACCCTGATCCTGCCAATGGTCAAAGACTTTGGCTTGGAAATGGGCCTGGGCTTTATCGTGCTGACCTATTTCGTCATCGTCGGCTCCAGCAACGCGGTCAACCTGACAGACGGCCTGGATGGTCTGGCCATTCTGCCCACCGTCATGGTTGGCGGCGCACTGGGCATCTTCTGCTACCTGTCCGGTAACGTGAATTTCGCCGAGTACCTGTTTATCCCCTACGTGCCGGGCGCGGGCGAGCTGATTGTGTTCTGCGCGGCCATGGTTGGCGCGGGGCTGGGCTTCCTCTGGTTCAACACCTACCCGGCGCAAGTGTTTATGGGTGATGTGGGCGCGCTGGCCCTCGGTGCGGCGCTGGGCACCATTGCGGTGATCGTCCGTCAGGAGATCGTGTTGTTCATCATGGGCGGCATTTTCGTGCTGGAAACCCTGTCGGTGATCATTCAGGTCGCCAGCTTCAAGCTGACCGGCAAGCGCGTGTTCCGCATGGCCCCTATCCATCACCATTTTGAATTGAAAGGCTGGCCTGAGCCGCGCGTGATCGTACGTTTCTGGATCATCACCGTGATTTTGGTGTTGATCGGTCTTGCTACCCTGAAGTTGCGTTGAGGACAGCATGAGCCTGATTGCTTCTGATCACTTCCGCATCGTTGTCGGCCTCGGCAAGAGCGGCATGTCGCTGGTGCGCTTCCTCGCACGCCAGGGCTTGCCGTTTGCCGTGGTCGATACCCGTGCCAACCCGCCGGAGCTCGCCACCTTGCGTGAGCAGTTCCCGCAGGTGGAAGTGCGTTGCGGCGAACTGGATGTCGAGTACCTGTGCCGCGCCAGTGAGTTGCTGGTTAGCCCAGGCCTGGCCATCGCCACACCGGCGCTGCAGGCGGCTGCTGCGCGCGGGGTCAAGCTGTCGGGTGATATCGACCTGTTTGCGCGCTATGCCAAAGCACCGATTGTGGCCATCACCGGCTCCAACGCGAAAAGCACTGTGACCACTCTGGTTGGTGAGATGGCCGCAGCCGCCGGGAAAAAAGTCGCGGTGGGCGGCAATCTGGGCACTCCGGCGCTGGATTTACTCAGCGATGACGTCGAGTTGTACGTCATGGAGTTGTCGAGTTTTCAGTTGGAGACCACCGATCAGCTGAATGCCGAGGTGGCGACCTGCTTGAATCTCAGCGAAGACCACATGGATCGCTACGCCGATCTGCCGGCCTATCACCTGGCCAAGCACCGTATCTTCCGCGGCGCGCGTCAGGTGGTGGTCAACCGTGATGACGCCTTGTCTCGTCCTCTGGTCGCGGATCAGCTGCCTTGCTGGTACTTCGGCTTGGGCAAGCCTGATTTCAAACGCTTTGGCCTGCTGGAAGAAAACGCTGAGAAACACCTGGCCTTCCAGTTCGACACCTTGCTGCCCGTGCGCGAGTTGAAGATTCGTGGCGCGCACAATCAATCCAATGCGCTGGCCGCCTTGGCATTGGGCCATGCGGTGGGGCTGCCGATGGAGGCCATGTTGGCCACCCTGCGCCAGTTTGCCGGCTTGGCTCACCGTTGCCAGTGGGTCGGCGAGCGCCAGGCCGTGAGCTATTACGATGACTCCAAGGCCACCAACGTCGGTGCTGCGTTGGCCGCCATTGAAGGTTTGGGGGCAGATATTGCGGGCAAGTTGGTGTTGATCGCCGGTGGCGATGGCAAGGGTGCTGACTTCTCTGCGTTGAAGGCCCAGGTCGGGCGCTTTTGCCGCGCAGTTGTGCTGCTGGGCCGCGATGCCGAATTGTTGGCTGACGCACTGGGCGATGCTGCGCCGCTGATTCGCGTGAAAACCCTGGAAGAAGCCGTAGCGCGCGCCGCCGAGTTGGCTGAGGCAGGCGACGCTGTGCTGCTCTCGCCCGCCTGCGCGAGCCTGGATATGTTCAAAAACTTTGAAGAGCGTGGGCGTCTGTTTGCCCAGGCCGTGGAGGGTTTGCGCTGATGCTCGCCCGCCTGCTCGCCGCACCGTCCCCACTGATCAGCCGTCGTGGCATTGACCTGGACTTCCCCCTGCTCGCCGGTTGTCTGGCGTTGCTGGGGCTGGGGTTGGTGATGATCGCGTCGGCATCTTCGGAAGTAGCGGCGGCGCAAACAGGCAACCCGCTGTATCACATGATTCGGCATCTGATTTATCTGGCCATCGGCTTGGGTGCTGCGCTGGCGACCCTGCTGGTGCCCATGGCGCTGTGGCAGCGCTACAGCGGCTTGCTGCTGTTGTTTGCAGTGGTGCTGCTGGTGCTGGTGTTGGTGCCGGGGATTGGCCGTGAAGTAAATGGCGCACGGCGCTGGATCGGTTTCGGCATTTTCAACCTGCAACCGTCCGAGTTGGCCAAGCTGTTTAGCGTGATGTTTATCGGTGCGTACCTGGTTCGTCGGCAGACTGAAGTGCGGGAAAAACTCACCGGCTTTATCAAGCCGATGCTGGTGCTGGGCCCGATTGCCGCGTTGCTGCTGGCCGAGCCAGACTTCGGCGCGACCGTGGTGCTGGTTGGCGCGGCCATCGCCATGCTGTTTCTCGGCGGGGTTAACCTGCTGCGCTTTATTCCACTGGCCGCCTGCGTGCTGGGGCTTGGAGGGCTGGTGATGACCAGTCAGGCCTATCGTCTGGAGCGGTTGACCAACTTCGTCGACCCTTGGGCGGATCAATACGGTGCGGGCTATCAGTTGAGCCAGGCACTGATCGCTTTTGGCCGTGGTGAGTGGTTTGGCGTTGGCCTGGGTAACAGCATACAGAAGCAGTTCTACCTGCCCGAAGCGCACACTGACTTCGTGTTTGCCGTGTTGGCAGAAGAACTGGGCATGATCGGTGCGTTGGTCACGGTCGGCCTGTTCGTGTTTGTCAGCGTGCGCGCCTTGTACATCGGTCTGTGGGCCGAGAAAGCCAAGCAGTTCTTTTCTGCTTACGTGGCCTACGGGCTGGCGTTTTTGTGGATCGGCCAGATTCTGATCAACATAGGTGTAAATATCGGCCTGCTACCAACCAAAGGCCTGACCCTGCCGTTTCTCAGTTACGGCGGTAGCTCGTTGGTGGTGTGCTGCATCAGCCTGGCGCTGCTGCTGCGCATCGAATGGGAGCGGCGTACTCATTTGGGTTTTGAAGACTACGAATTCAGCGAAGCCGACTTCTTCGATAGCCCGGCCAGTGAGGAGGTGCGTCATGCGCGGTAATGTATTGATCATGGCTGGCGGTACTGGCGGCCACGTATTCCCGGCGCTGGCTTGTGCCCGCGAGTTCAAGGCGCGTGGCTACAGCGTGCATTGGCTGGGCACGCCGCGTGGCATTGAGAACGAACTGGTGCCAGCCGCTGAGCTGCCGCTGCACTTGATCGACGTCACGGGCCTGCGCGGCAAGGGCAAACTGTCGCTGCTCAAAGCGCCGTTCCAGTTAATTAAAGCGCTGTTCCAGGCGCGCAAAGTGATGCGCGAACTACAACCCGTGTGTGTGCTGGGCATGGGTGGTTATGTCACCGGCCCAGGTGGCCTGGCCGCGCGACTGAGTGGTGCGCCGCTGATCATCCACGAGCAGAATGCCGTCGCCGGGACTGCCAACCGCAGCCTGGTGCCGTTTGCCAGCCGTGTCTGCGAAGCCTTTCCGGATACCTTTAGCAACAGCGCCAAGCGCCGCACCACCGGTAACCCGGTGCGTGAAGAGCTGTTCCTGGAAACCCCGCGTGATGCACTGCGTAATCGCCAGCCACGTTTGCTGGTGCTGGGCGGCAGCCTGGGGGCTGAGCCGTTGAACAAGTTACTGCCAGAAGCCTTGGCGCTGCTGGCCACTGAGCTGCGGCCTGAGGTGTTTCATCAGGCCGGCAAGCAACATGATGCGATTACTGCTGAACGCTATCGCGCGGTTGACGTCGAAGCGCAGGTCGCGCCGTTCATCAAAGACATGGCGCGCGCCTATGCCTGGGCTGATCTGGTGATTTGCCGCGCCGGTGCGTTGACCGTCAGCGAACTGGCCGCAGCAGGGTTGCCGGCGTTTTTGCTGCCGCTGCCGCATGCAATCGACGATCACCAAACGCGTAATGCCCATTACCTGGCCAGTGCCGGCGCTGCCGTGCTGCTGCCGCAACGTACCACTGATGCCGCCGCACTGGCCGCGCAGTTGACTGAGGTTTTGATGCACCCCGAACAACTTACCCGTATGGCGCAGACGGCTCGTCGTCTGGCCAAGCCTGATGCTACCCGCACCGTTGTCGATATCTGCCTGGAGGTGGCTCGTGGCTAAGTCTCCCGCTGCTGCACGTTCAGAAATTCGCCGTATGCGCCGTATGCGCCGCATCCACTTCGTCGGCATCGGCGGCGCCGGCATGTGCGGTATCGCCGAAGTGCTGCTCAACCTCGGTTACGAAGTCTCGGGTTCCGATCTCAAGGCGTCGGCCGTCACCGAGCGCCTGGAAACCTTTGGTGCGCAGATTTTCATCGGCCACCGCGCCGAAAACGCCGAGCAAGCCGATGTGCTGGTGGTGTCCAGTGCAATCAATACCAGCAACCCGGAAGTGGCCACGGCGCTTGAGCGGCGTATTCCTGTGGTGCCGCGTGCTGAAATGCTCGCCGAGTTGATGCGCTATCGCCACGGCATTGCGGTGGCCGGCACCCATGGCAAAACCACCACCACCAGTCTGCTGGCCTCGGTGTTTGCCGCTGGCGGTCTGGACCCGACGTTTGTCATCGGTGGTCGCTTGAATGCGGCTGGCACCAACGCTCAGTTGGGCAGCAGCCGTTACCTGATCGCAGAAGCCGATGAGAGTGATGCCAGCTTCCTGCACCTGCAGCCGATGGTCTCGGTGGTAACCAACATAGACATGGACCACATGAGCACCTATGGCGGCGACTTCAACAAGTTGAAGAAAACCTTCATCGAGTTCCTCCACAACCTGCCGTTCTATGGTCTGGCCGTGCTGTGTGTAGACGATCCAATCGTGCGCGAAATTCTGCCGCAGGTGGCGCGTCCGACCGTGACCTACGGCTTTGATGACGACGCCGATGTGCGCGCCATCAATATCCGTCAGCAAGGCATGCAAACCTTCTTCACCGTGCTGCGCCATGGCCGCGAACCGCTGGATGTGTCGGTAAACATGCCGGGCAACCACAACGTCCTGAACGCCCTGGCCACTATCGCCATTGCCAGTGATGAAGGCATCAGCGATGAGGCCATCGTGCAAGGGTTGTCGCAGTTCCAGGGTGTTGGCCGGCGCTTCCAGGTCTATGGCGACTTGCCGGTAGAGGGCGGTAGCGTGATGTTGGTTGACGACTACGGCCACCACCCACGTGAAGTGGCTGCGGTCATCAAAGCCGTGCGCGGCGGTTGGCCGGAGCGTCGCTTGGTGATGGTCTATCAACCGCACCGTTTCAGCCGTACCCGCGACCTGTACGACGATTTCGTTCAGGTGCTCGGTGATGCGCAGGTGTTGTTGCTGATGGAGGTTTATCCCGCTGGCGAAGCCCCGATTCCTGGTGCTGAAAGTCGCAACCTGTGCCACAGCATCCGCCAGCGCGGCAAGCTCGACCCCATCTACATCGAGCGCGGTGTAAACCTTGCGCCGATCGTCAAACCCTTGCTGCGCGCCGGTGACATTCTGCTCTGCCAAGGTGCTGGTGATATCGGCGGCCTGGCTCCGCAATTGTTGCAAAGCCCGTTGTTCGCCACAGTCGGCGGCGAGTCATCAGAGGTGGTGAAATGAGTGCTGTCAGCCTGCAATCACAATTTCCGGTCAGCGCCTTTGGTCGCGTGGCCGTAATGTTCGGCGGCAAGAGCGCCGAGCGTGAGGTTTCGCTGAAGTCGGGTAATGCCGTGCTGGGTGCGTTGCTCGATGCTGGCGTCGACGCGTTTGGCATTGATGTGGGTGATGACCTGCTGCAACGCCTGAGTGCAGAGAAAATAGACCGCGCCTTTATCGTGCTGCACGGTCGCGGCGGTGAAGACGGCTCCATGCAGGGCTTGCTGGAATGCGCCGGAATTCCTTACACCGGTAGTGGCATCCTGGCTTCGGCGCTGGCCATGGACAAGCTGCGCACCAAACGCGTGTGGTTGAGTCTTGATCTGCCTACGCCCAAACACGCCGCGCTGGTCTGCGAGGCCGATTGTCATGCGGCCGCTGCCGAGTTGGGCTTCCCGTTGTTCGTCAAGCCGGCTCATGAAGGTTCCAGCATCGGCATGGCCAAGGTCGGTGATGTCGACGCGCTGATTGCTGCCTGGAAGGACGCCAGCCGCTACGACTCGCAGGTGCTGGTTGAGCAGATGATCGCCGGTCCTGAATTCACCATCGCCATGTTGCGTGGGCAGGTGCTGCCGCCGATTGCCCTGGGCACATCGCACAGTTTCTACGACTACGACGCCAAGTACCTGGCCAATGACACCCAGTACCGCATTCCATGCGGCCTATCGGCTGAGAAAGAAGCCGAGTTGATGGCACTGACTGCGCGGGCCTGCGAAGCCGTGGGCACCCAGGGCTGGGCGCGCGCGGATGTGATGCAGGATGCCGAGGGTCAATTCTGGTTGCTGGAAGTCAACACCGTGCCGGGCATGACCGACCATAGCCTGGTGCCGATGGCAGCCCGCGCGGCGGGTCTTGATTTTCAACAGTTGGTGTTGGCGATTCTGGCCGACAGCCTTGAGGCGAGGGGTTAAGCCATGACCGCTGCGCTGCGTCACCCGCCAGGCTCGAACCGCGCTCCCGTGCGCGGCAAGCCTGTGCCGCGTGGCGCCAGCCGGATGGTTGCCAAAGAGCCGATCAGCCTGCCCAAAGCCCGTGTTGAGGGGGCCAAGGTGTGGCTTAAACGCATCAGTTGGCCAGTGCTGCTGCTCGCGTTGGGTTACGGCGCGTATGAACTGTCGCTGCGTGCACTGCCCTATGCCGATCAGCCGATTGCGCGCATCAGCGTCGAGGGCGACCTCAGCTACGTCAACCAGCAAGCCGTGCAGCAGCGCATTGCGCCCTATGCCTCGGCCAGTTTCTTCAAGGTCGACCTGCTCAGCCTGCACCGTGAGCTGGAAATGATGCCGTGGATCGCCAGCGCTCAAGTGCGTCGCGTATGGCCTGATCAGTTGGTGGTGCGCCTGGAAGAGCAGTTGCCGATTGCTCGCTGGGGCGACGAAGCCTTGTTGAATAATCAGGGCGAGGCGTTTGCCCCGCAGGAAATGAGTAATTACCAGCACTTGCCGCAGCTTTACGGCCCTACGCGGGCTCAACAGCAAGTGATGCAGCAATACCAAGTGCTCAGCCAGATGCTGCGACCTATGGGTTTTTCCGTGGCGCGTTTGGAGTTACGTGAGCGTGGCAGCTGGTTCTTGTCGACCGGCCAAGGCATCGAAGTGCTGCTGGGCCGTGACCATCTGGTGGAAAAAATGCGCCGCTTCTCGGCCATCCACGACAAGGCCTTGAAAGAGCAACAAACGAATATTGCGCGGATCGATCTGCGTTATGCCAACGGCCTGGCCGTGGCATGGCGTGAGCCGGTAGCGCCCACGGCGGCACCAACCGCTGTCGTGCAGTGAATCAGGAGAAGGCAAGAGCCATGGCAAACGTGCAGAGCGGCAAGATGATCGTCGGCCTCGACATCGGTACCTCCAAGGTGGTGGCGCTGGTCGGTGAAGTGAACGCGGACGGCCAACTGGAAATCGTCGGCATCGGTACGCATCCATCGCGTGGCCTGAAAAAGGGTGTGGTGGTGAATATTGAATCCACCGTGCAGTCGATTCAGCGCGCGGTGGAAGAGGCCCAGCTAATGGCCGGCTGCCGTATCCACTCCGCGTTTGTCGGCGTGGCGGGCAACCATATCCGCAGCCTTAACAGCCACGGCATCGTCGCCATTCGTGATCGTGAAGTTAGCCCGGCCGATCTGGAGCGCGTACTCGACGCAGCCCAGGCTGTGGCCATTCCTGCCGATCAGCGCGTACTGCACACCCTGCCGCAGGATTACGTGATCGATAACCAGGAAGGTGTGCGTGAGCCGCTGGGTATGTCGGGTGTGCGTTTGGAAGCCAAAGTGCACGTCGTCACCTGCGCGGTGAATGCCGCGCAGAACATCGAGAAGTGCGTGCGCCGCTGCGGCCTGGAAGTGGATGACATCATCCTCGAGCAACTGGCATCGGCCTATGCCGTACTCACCGACGATGAGAAAGAACTGGGCGTGTGCCTGGTGGACATCGGTGGCGGCACCACCGATATCTGCATTTTCACCGAAGGTGCGATCCGTCACACCGCCGTGATCCCGATTGCGGGCGATCAGGTCACCAATGACATCGCCATGGCCTTGCGCACGCCAACGCAGTACGCCGAAGAGATCAAGATTCGATATGCTTGCGCGTTGGCCAAGTTGGCTGGTGCAGGCGAGACGATCAAAGTGCCGAGCGTCGGTGATCGTCCACCGCGCGACCTGTCGCGTCAGTCCCTGGCCGAAGTGGTTGAGCCGCGTTACGACGAGCTGTTCACCCTGATTCAGGCTGAGCTGCGCCGCAGCGGCTACGAAGATCTGATTCCCGCCGGCATCGTGTTGACTGGCGGTACAGCGAAGATGGAAGGAGCCGTCGAGCTGGCCGAGGAAATTTTCCATATGCCGGTACGCCTGGGCGTGCCGCAGGGTGTCAAAGGATTGGCCGACGTTGTGCGTAACCCCATCTATTCCACCGGCGTAGGCCTGTTGCTGTACGGGCTACAAAAGCAGACCGACGGCTTGTCCATGTCTGCGCTGGGCAATTTTAGCGACGAACCCAAACAACCTGTCTTGGAACGGCTGAAACGCTGGATCCAGGGCAATTTTTGATTTTGCAGTAGGCGTTATAACTAGAAAGTAAAAAGGAGAGGGACATGTTCGAACTCGTAGACAGCGCTCCAGCTAGTGCAGTTATCAAGGTCATCGGCGTGGGTGGCGGCGGCGGTAATGCCGTTAACCACATGGCGAAAAACAACATTGAAGGCGTGGAATTCATTTGCGCCAACACGGACGCGCAAGCGCTGAAAAACATTGGTGCACGTACTGTGCTGCAACTGGGCACTGCAGTGACCAAAGGGCTTGGTGCGGGTGCCAATCCAGAAGTTGGCCGTCAGGCGGCCATGGAAGATCGCGAGCGTATCGCTGAAGTGCTGCAAGGCACCGATATGGTCTTTATCACCACCGGCATGGGCGGCGGTACCGGTACCGGTGCAGCCCCTGTAATTGCCCAAGTGGCCAAAGAAATGGGCATTCTCACCGTTGCGGTGGTGACCCGTCCGTTCCCGTTCGAAGGCAAGAAGCGCATGCTGATCGCCGAAGAAGGCATCCGCGCGTTGTCGGAAAGCGTCGACTCGCTGATCACCATCCCCAACGAAAAACTGCTAACCATCCTCGGCAAAGACGCCAGCCTGCTGTCTGCGTTCGCCAAGGCGGACGATGTATTGGCCAGTGCCGTGCGCGGTATCTCCGACATCATCAAGCGTCCAGGCATGATCAACGTCGACTTTGCCGACGTGAAAACCGTGATGAGCGAAATGGGCATGGCGATGATGGGCACTGGCTGCGCCAGCGGTCCGAACCGTGCACGTGAGGCCACCGAAGCGGCGATCCGCAACCCGCTGCTGGAAGACGTCAACCTGCAAGGCGCGCGTGGCATCCTGGTGAACATCACCGCCGGTCCTGACCTGTCCCTGGGTGAGTACTCCGACGTGGGTAACATCATCGAGCAGTTTGCTTCCGAGCACGCCACCGTCAAGGTCGGCACCGTGATCGATCCAGACATGCGCGACGAACTGCACGTAACCGTGGTCGCTACAGGTCTGGGTGCGCGCATCGAGAAACCGGTCAAAGTTATCGACAATACTGTGCAGGTTGCAGCCAGTGCTGGCAGCCAGGCAATGCCGGCTCGCGGTGAGCAAAGTGTTAATTACAAAGACTACGAGCGCCCGACCGTTCAGCGTCAAAGCCACGGCGGTGCAGCGACAGCAGCCAAACTGAACCCGCAGGATGACCTGGATTACTTGGACATCCCTGCGTTTCTGCGTCGTCAGGCTGATTGATGAAATGTATCAGGAGTATCTGGGTGATTGGTGTTCAGCAAAGGCCGGTTCTGCTATCATCGCCGGCCATTGTTGAAAACTATTCGCAACTAGTGCTATAGCGGCCCAAGCCATGATCAGACAACGCACCCTGAAGAACATTATCCGCGCCACTGGCGTTGGCCTGCATTCCGGGGAGAAGGTATACCTGACCCTGAAGCCGGCACCCGTGGACACCGGTATCGTGTTCCGTCGTACCGACCTCGATCCTGTCGTGGAAATTCCCGCGAGTGCAGGCAATGTCGGTGAAACCACCATGTCGACCACGCTGGTCAATGGTGATGTCAAGGTGGATACGGTAGAGCACCTGCTTTCGGCCATGGCTGGCCTGGGCATCGATAACGCCTATGTCGAGCTCTCCGCGTCCGAAGTGCCTATCATGGATGGCAGTGCGGGCCCTTTCGTATTCCTGATTCAATCAGCGGGTCTGCAAGAACAGGAAGCCCATAAGAAATTTATCCGGATTCTGCGTGAGGTTACGGTGGAGGATGGCGACAAACGCGCCACTTTCGTACCTTTTGATGGTTTCAAGGTCAGTTTCGAGATCGATTTCGATCACCCGGTTTTCCGTAATCGCACCCAGTCGGCCAGCGTAGACTTTTCCAGCACCTCCTTTGTGAAGGAAGTCAGTCGCGCTCGCACCTTTGGTTTTATGCGTGACATCGAGTTCCTGCGTTCACAGAACCTGGCGCTCGGCGGCAGCGTATATAACGCCATTGTGGTGGATGAGTTCAGCGTGCTGAACGAAGACGGCCTGCGTTATGAGGACGAGTTTGTTAAGCACAAGATTCTCGATGCCATTGGTGATCTGTACCTGCTGGGCAACAGCCTGATTGGCGAGTTCAAGGGTTTTAAGTCAGGACATGCGCTTAATAACTTACTGCTGCGCACCTTGATTGAGCAACCCGATGCCTGGGAAGTCGTGACGTTTGACGACCCCAACACCGCGCCAATCTCTTACATGCGCCCGGTTGCGGCGGTGTAACGCAACATCCTCCCTTTTTGCTTTTCAAGGCCACCTCCGGGTGGCCTTTTTTTATCTTGACCCTACTCCCGTTAGCGCGGGACACACTGTGGGTCTTAATTTCATCTAGAGGTATTTGGCTATGTCAGCAGCAAGCGTTCATACATTTCGCGTCGAAGGCATGACCTGTGATCACTGCATTAACGCTGTCACGGAAGCGGTGCAGGCGCGTGATGCGAGTGCTGAGGTGAAGGTCAAGCTGCAGGGCGGTGAGGTAAGAATCGTGAGCAGTTTGCCCAGCGACCAGTTGATTGTGGCGATTGCCGAAGCCGGTTATTGTGTCGGTTTGGCCTAAATTCTTCAGTTTGGGTTTGGCCAATCGCGGATCAGTCCACGAAAGCAGGCATCAACCAAGGGGGCTGTGTCGCAAAGCGGGTCGAACAAGTTGCTGTCGCGGAGCCAGTCATGGAACAGGCCGACAATTAAACTGTGCACCGCTCGAGCGGCCAGGCGCGGGCTCATACCCTTATGCAGGCGCGGTTGGATTGCCGGGCTGTTGAATTGTTGCTCGCAGAGTTCGATAAACAGGTTGATGAAGGTTTCGTGGCGTTTCTCTGCCTCGCGCAGCTCCTCGGTAAATTCGCAGCGCCGCAACAGAATCGTATAGATGCGGCGCTTTTGGTCGTCGCGCGCCAGGTTGCTGATGGCGTCGATACACACATTACGCAGCGTTAGTAGTGGGTCATGCTCAGGGCAGCCGCGCATGCGTTCAGCCAATTGCTCAGGCGGAAGACGCACCTGATTGAGCATGGCATTGAACAAGTCGGCCTTGTTGGCAAAGTGCCAATACACCGCACCGCGCGTGACGCCGGCGTGTCGGGCGATATGTTCGAGGCTGCTGTTGGCAACGCCTTTCTCCAGAAACAACGTTTCAGCGGCCTGCAAGATGGCAATGCGGGTTTTCTCGGCTTCTTCTTTGGTTCGGCGCATGGCGGCAGGCGTATAACTGGCTAGTCTCAAGCGCTGAGTGTAATTAAGTTAAGCGCGATGTTCTATTTACAAACAGTTGTGTATGTAACTAGCATTGTCCGTCTCAAACGTTGTGCCTTGCGTTTATCTGGAGACATCCATGTTCCTTGCCCGCCCCCTATCCGCTGCTGCCCTACTTGCGTTGGTGGCTGTCGTACCTGCGCTGCAGGCAGCCGATGCACCCCCCGCCCCTGAAGTTGTGGTTGAAACCGTTCAGGTGCAATCCCTGCCGCTCGAACTGGAGTACTCCGCGCGCACTGCAGGATTCCGCGAAGTTCAGGTACGTGCACAGGTCAGTGGCATTTTGCAGGAGCGCACTTACCGCGAAGGCAGCCAGGTCAAGCAGGGGCAGGTGATGTTCCGCATTGACCCGCGCATCTACCAAGCCGCACTGACGCGAGCTAAAGCGGCGCTGGCGCAAGAGCAGGCGCGTTACCGGCAGACGGAGCGAAATCTCAAGCGTATCCGCGAGTTGCAGAAAAAGGGTTTTGCCAGTGAGAGTGAACTGGATAACGCCATTTCCAACTTCGAACAGAGCAAGGCCAATATTCAGGCTGCTGAAGCTGAGGTGATGTCCAAGCAGATTGATCTGGATTACACCACGGTCAAAGCGCCGATTTCCGGTATCACCAGTAAGGAAACCGTCTCTGAAGGCAGTTTGATGGTGGCGGGTGATCCGAATGCCAGTCTGCTCAGCAACATCACCCAGCTTGACCCCATCTACGTCAACTTTGCCGCCCCGGATTCCGATGTGGAAAGCGTGCGCAGCGGCCTGCAGAACGGCAGCCTGGTGTTACCCGAAGACGGCAAAATGAGTGTGCAAATTACCTTGGGTGACGGCACGGTTTATCCGCTTGAGGGCAAGGTCGACTTCACCGACAGCCTGGTTGATCGCACCACCGGGGCCGTCAGTTCCCGTGCCGTGGTGCCCAATCCCGAGCAAACCTTGTTGCCTGGTCAGTTTGTTCGCGTGCGTGTTTTGGGCCTGAGTATTCCCAATGCCATGACCTTGCCTGAGCGGGCGATCGCCCAGAGCCCCAGCGGCACCTTTGTCTATATCGTCGATGACGCCGGTGTTGCGCGCATGCGTCAGGTGACCACCGGGCACACGGCCAAGGGCCGCTGGGTGATTGTTTCGGGCATCAGTGCGGGTGATCGGGTCATTGTCGAAGGCCTGCCGAAGGTGCGTCCTGATACCCCGGTGCGCATTGCCACCCCTGCCGCCAATCCCGCTTAAGGAGCGTCTGCCGTGATCTCACGCTTCTTTATCGACCGTCCGGTGTTTGCCGCGGTTATCTCGATTGTCATCGTACTGGCCGGATTAATGGCCATGCGCACGCTGCCTATCGCCCAGTATCCGCAGATATTGCCGCCGCAGGTTTCGGTTACGGCCAGCTACGCTGGGGCCAGTGCTCAGGTGATCGCTGAAACGGTTGCTGCACCGCTGGAGCAGTCGATTAACGGCGTGGAGGGCATGATTTACCAGCAGTCCAACTCGGGCGGTAACGTCATGAGTCTGTCGGTGTACTTCGAAGTGGGCCGCGACCCCGATCAAGCCACCATTGACGTCAACAACCGGGTGCAGGCCGCGCTGGCCAAGCTGCCCGAAGAAGTGCGCCGTCAGGGCGTTAAGGTGCAGAAGAAGTCGTCCGACATTCTGCAAGTTGTGACGTTGTATTCGCCGGATGGCTCGCGCGACCCGGTGTATATCAGCAACTATGCGTTGATTAACGTGATCGACGAACTCAAGCGCCTGCCGGGTGTGGGCGATGTCAGCCAGTTCGGCTCCAAAGACTACTCCATGCGCATCTGGCTGCGGCCCGACAAGCTGGCGCAGTTCAATTTGACGCCGACCGATGTGGTCAACTCGATCCGTGAGCAAAACTCGCAGTTTGCTGCCGGTAGTTTTGGCCAGCAGCCACTCAAGCAGGAGCAGGACTTCACCTACACGGTGACCACCCAAGGGCGTTTCACCGACCCGAAGGAGTTTGAAAATGTCATCCTGCGCACCGACGAAACCGGTGCCAGCTTGCTGCTCAAGGATGTCGCGCGGATCGAGCTGGGAGCTCAGGATTATTCGCTGATGACCTCGCTCAACAGCCAGCAAAACGCCGCGTTTGGCGTGTATTTGCAGCCAGGTGCCAATGCGCTGGATACGGCCGAGGCGGTCACCGCCACGTTGGAACGGCTGTCCAAGAGCTTCCCCAGCGGCATGACCTACAAAGTGCCCTACGACACCACTAAATTCGTCCAGGTATCGATTAAAGAGGTGATTCACACCTTCTTTGAAGCCCTGGCGTTGGTCGTGCTGGTGGTCTTCATCTTCTTGCAAAACTGGCGCGCCACGCTGATTCCGGTGCTGGCCATTCCGGTGTCGTTGATCGGCACCTTTGCCGGTATGTACATGCTCGGGTTCTCGATAAACCTGCTGACCTTGTTCGGCATGGTGCTGGCCATCGGTATTGTGGTGGACGACGCCATTGTGGTGATCGAAAACGTCGAGCGGGTCATGGCCACCGACAAGGTCGGCCCGCGTGAGGCGACCATCAAAGCCATGGAGGAGGTGACTGGGCCGATCATCGCCATCGTTCTGGTGCTCTGCGCGGTGTTCGTGCCGGTGGGCTTCCTCGGCGGCTTGGCCGGGGAGATGTATAAACAGTTCGCCATCACCATTGCCGTATCGGTGGTCATCTCCGGTATTGTCGCTCTGACGCTGAGCCCTGCGTTGTGCGCCTTGCTGCTCAAGCCCGGGCATCACGAGCCTGCTGCACCGTTTCGTGCGTTCAACCGGGTTTTCGATAGGCTGACCAATGGCTATACCGCTGGCGTGCGTTTCTTCCTCAAGCGTTCGGCGGTGGGGTTGTTGTTGTTCGGTACGATGATTGTGCTGATGGTGATGTTGTTCAACCGCGTACCCAGCTCATTGGTACCCAGCGAAGACCAGGGCTATGTGATCAACGCTTATATCCTGCCGCCTGCGGCATCGCTGACGCGCACGGATACGCTGACCAGCGATGTCACCCAGCAGTTGATGGCGCATCCAGCGGTCAAGGATGTGGTGACGTTCGCCGGGTTCGACATCCTCTCCTCGGGGACGCGCAGCAATGCGGGTGTGTCCTTTGTGCCGCTCAAAGACTGGAGCGAACGCACCACTCCGGAACTCGATGCGCGCAACCTGACGCGAGAGTTTATGGGCATGGGCGCGGCTCAAAAACACGGCGTGGTGCTGAGCTTCAACCCGCCGCCGATTACCGGCATGAGCACCACCGGTGGCTTTGAAGGTTACATTCAGGACCGCAGCGGCGGCACCACGGCCGAGCTGGCGACCAAGGTGCAGGCCTTTTTGGCGGCGGCTGCCAAGCGCCCGGAACTGGCCGGCGTGCAAAGTACCTTCAGCGCCAATGTGCCGCAGTACTTTATTGACCTGGATCGCACCAAGGCCCGCGCCTTGGGTGTGCCAGTGAACGATGTGTTCACCGCCATGCAGGCTACCTTTGGCAGTTACTACGTCAACGATTTCAGCTTGTACGGCCGTACCTTCCAGGTCAGCCTGCAGGCCGAGGCGGAGTTCCGCAGCAAGCCCGAAGATCTGTCGCAAGTTTACGTGCGTGCCGCCAGTGGCGAGTTGGTCTCGCTGGCCAGTTTGGTCAAGGTGCAGCGCATTCTGGGCCCGGACACCTATGCGCGCTTCAACGTTTACCCGGCGGCAAAAATCCTCGGCGGACCGGCTCCGGGTTACAGCTCCGGGCAGGCGCTCACGGCCATTCAGGAAGTGGCCAACGAGGTGCTGGGTACGGAATACAGCATTGGCTGGACCGGCTCGGCCTATCAGGAAATTGCCACCCAAGGTTCCGGCAGCAGTGCCTTTATCTTTGGCCTGATCATGGTCTTCCTGATTCTGGCTGCGCAGTACGAGCGCTGGACGCTGCCTTTGGCGGTGGTCACGGCGGTGCCATTTGCGGTATTCGGAGCAATTCTGGCGGTGTGGTTGCGCGGCATCGAGAACGACCTGTACTTCCAGGTGGGCTTGGTCACGCTGATCGGTCTGGCGGCGAAAAATGCCATTCTGATTGTTGAGTTCGCCGTGCTGTGCAGGCAGCAGGGCATGAGCATCTTTGAGTCGGCACTGGAGGCCTCACGCCTGCGTTTCCGCCCGATCATCATGACCTCGCTGGCCTTTATCCTTGGTGTGGTGCCCCTGGCGATCAGTACGGGCGCCGGCTCGGCCAGTCGTCATTCAATCGGTACCGGGGTGATTGGCGGCATGATCGCGGCGACCGTGCTGGCGATTTTCCTCATCCCGATGTTCTACCTGCTGGTGGAGTCATTCGCCGAGAAACTGGGCAAACGCCGTAAAAAGGTCGATACGCCGGTTTGACCTGCGGCCTTCTGTTAGGGGCAATCCGGGAGCGGTTTGTCAGTCCGTTGTAGCCCTCGGTTTATCCGAGCTACAACGGCCCATCTGTTTTTGCATTTATGGATACCCATGCCGTTACGTCTTTTGTTGATTTTGGGCGCGCTGAGCGCCTTTGGCCCGTTGGCCATCGATTTTTACCTGCCCAGTTTTCCCGCCTTGGCGCGTGCGTTTGCCACCGATGTTGAGCATGTGCAGCTCTCGCTGGCGTCTTACTTTGTCGGGTTGGCCATCGGGCAATTGATCTATGGCCCGATGGCCGACCGCTTTGGTCGGCGTAAACCATTGCTGGTTGGGGTGGCCTTATTCAGCCTGGCATCACTGGCCTGCGCCCTGGCACCGAGTTTGGAATGGCTGATTGCTGCGCGTTTTGTGCAGGCTTTGGGTGGTTGTGCGGGGATGGTGGTATCGCGCGCCGTGGTGCGTGACATGTGTGACCCGATCAGCTCGGCCAAGGTGTTTTCCCAGCTAATGCTGGTGATGGGCCTAGCGCCGATTCTTGCGCCGCTGGCAGGTGGGTTGCTGCTCAGTAGCCTGGGCTGGCCATCGATTTTTATCTGCCTGACGCTGTTCAGTTTTGCCTGCTTGCTGGCAGTGGCCAAATGGTTGCCGGAAACCCTGGCTGACGATGCCCCGCCGGCACCGCTGCGGGGGGCGCTGGGTGAATACAAACGCCTTTTTGCGGATCTGCCATTTATGGGGTATGCCCTGACCGGTGGTTTCGCGATTGCCGGCATGTTTGCCTACATCGCCGGTTCACCGTTTATTTTTATCGAGCTTTACGGCATTCCTGCTGAGCATTACGGCTGGCTGTTCGGTAGTAATGCGCTGGGTTTTATTCTGGTCGCGCAGCTCAATGCCTGGTTGGTTGCCCGGCATGGCCCGGCGTATTGGTTGGGTAAAACGGTATGGTTTTACTTAGCGTGTGGTTTGGGCTTGTTGCTGGTGGCATTGAGCAAACCGCTAGTCCTGTGGCCATTACTGATACCGCTGTTTGGATGCATTGCCAGCTTGGGTATTTTGCTGCCCAACGCCTCGGCGTGTGCCATGGCCGGGCAGGGCAAGCATGCCGGCAGCGCATCCGCGCTGCTGGGCAGTGTGCAGTTTGTGATTGCCGCTAGCGCTGCAGCTATGGTCGGTGTGCTGCATGACGGCAGTGCCTGGCCTGTTGCTGCAGTGATTTTCAGCTGCGGCGTACTGGCTGTGGGCTTTTCTTTGTTTACCCACCGTGTCCTGCGCGCTTAATGCGTGCGGCCTGTTAGCTGGCGGCGCGTTGTTCAATGTGGGGTAGGGCGTGAGGCGCATTCAGACGTGCCTGCAGGGTGCTGATAAAAGCCCGCGCTTCGCTTTCACTGCGGAAGGTCACGCTCTTGTTTACCCAGGCGTACTTGCCAGCCCTGGCCTGCGGCTGTTTTTAACGGTTGGATCATGACGTTCATGGGACCATCTCCTTTGCAGGAGTGGCCAGTCTAGCTGCCCAATGTGAACATTCATTGACCTGTAACAAATTACCGGACAGCTGGCGTGCCTTTGATCTGTTGAGTGTTCGCCGGGCTGCGGAACTGCACCGCCAAACCGGCCAGTCGGGTGAATTCGGTCACTAGGTTCTGTTGACGTAAGCCACCGGCTAGAATCTGGCTTTTGCCATGACCGACAGAAGCCAGTTAAGCGATACCGAGTGGGCTCATATACAAAGCCTGCTGAGTGCCACAAAGGGGATACGGCTACTGAACGCACCCAGTTGTCG
>CAMCJM010000016.1 GCA_945874835.1 Pseudomonas synxantha
GCTGCTCGACCGCATCACTCACCACTGCGACATCCTCGAAACCGGCAACGACTCATTCCGCTTCAAGCAACGCAAAAAGGCGGTGAAAAGCACCTGAGCAACTGGAAACTTTTGGACGCTGTTGCCTGGAAAGTTTTGGATGCTGATTAACAACACTGTTCCATGCGCCGAAGCTGCTGGGGAGCATCCGCCATTGGGCGCCGCTGCGAAGGATCCAAAGCACGGCGTCGACAAATCGTCGACAACTGGGTGCGCTCAGTAGCCGTATCCCCTTTGTGGCACTCAGCAGGCTTTGTATATGAGCCCACTCGGTATCGCTTAACTGGCTTCTGTCGGTCATGGCAAAAGCCAGATTCTAGCCGGTGGCTTACGTCAACAGAACCTAGTAAACGCACCTAATTTTGTAGATATCTGTTGCCGCTGACCGAAAACTAACCCAGTAAAGACTGTTCTGCCGACTGAAAGCTGACCCAGGAGCTCAACTGCTCCTGCTCACTTTTTGAGCAGGAGCACACAGGGTGATCAGCATGGAAATATTGGGGAAAATCCGGCGGATGTACTTCCGCGACAAGCTCTCTCTCGCTGCACCAGATAGCCAAGCTTACCGGGCTGTCGAGAAACACCATCCGGAAATGGGTCAGAGCGCCCGAAGCCACTCAGCCGGCGTACCAGCGGTGCGCGACCCTCACTCAACAAACTCAGCCCATTCCACGACACGCTGGAACAGGCGCTGAGAACCGATTCGTTCCGGGCAAAGCACAACCGCAGAAGCGCCAAAGCACTTTTCGAGCAGATCAAGACTGAGGGTTATGACGGCGGCTATAGCCAGCTCTCGGCGTTTGTATGCTCGTAGCGAGGTGAGCAAGGCAAGTCTTTACGCGCTTTTGTACCGCTGACGTTTGCGATCGTTGAAGCTTTTCAATTTGACTGGAGCGAAGAAGGGCTGCAGATCGGAGGCCTGTTTCGACGCATCCAGGTCTCCCACATGAAGCTGTGCGCCAGTCGCGCATTCTGGTTGGTTGCGTACCCTAGCCAAGGTCACGAGATGCATCTTCGAGGCCCATACCCGCAGCACCAACAGCGCTCCTTACAGTTCGCCTGCCGTTGCCGGCAGCACTACGGGCTTACCCTGCTCCGAATGCATTTCAGAAAGAGTCGGACCCTTCCTATTCGCCGACTGTGTTTTGTCCACGATGGCCCAGCTCACAGAGGCCATACCTTACCGCGTACCGTTTTGGTTCAAGCCTATCAGTACATTTGGCTTGTAAATGATGACGACGTTTATCAGAAGTCCACATAAGTTGGTCGTATTCGTTCATCCCTACTCTGCATCCATGTTTGCTTCAGGGCCTCTTCCAGGGCGCCCAACTGGCCGTCGACACTCGCATCGATGATGCCGATCTCGGTTTCCAGGATGCAGCCGCCCTGGTCGAGCCGCGCATCGGCGATGACCTCGATATAGCCCACTTCCGGGTAGTCCTTGAGGACCAGGGAAATCTGCTCGCGCACCTCAAGCACCTGATCCGGCTGCACGTGCAGGATCACCTGTTTCTGGTTGCTGACCAGTGACAGCGCCTGCTGCGTCACTTGTAACGTCAGCTCGATGTTGTCGTAGTGCTGGAGAATTTTGCGCACTGCTTGCAGCACCACGTCGCTCATCTGCTGCTCGACGTCGCGGTAATACTGATGACACTGCAACAGCGTTTCCTGAATCAATGTGGCATGACGCTTGCGCGCCTCCTCGATGCCAGCCTGCCAGCCCAACGCCTTCTGCTGCTCGTAGACATCGTGGGCGGCTTGCTCGATTTCCTCGGCACGCTTGCGGGCTACTTCGACCAGTTTTCCCGCCGTCAGATAGTCCTGATAGTCGGCACTGCGCAGTAGGACCTGGTCCGGCGCCAATCGGACGTCGGAGGCTTTTATTTCAATAAATGGAAGCATTGCGGGCTCACTTGTCGGGCGATTTTCAGGCACAACGCCTGGGCCAATGGACGCTGGCTGCTACTGACCGTCCACTGCGCCGGGGGCTCGGATAGCCGGGGCTCGCAAAGCGCCAGGCGCAAGGCGAGGCGGCGGGCAAATCCTGATGGCGTGTCACCGCAGGCCAGCAGCCAGAACGCCAGCGCACGTTGGCGCAAGCAATCAGCGAGCTCACCCTCAGGTAACGGTTGCTGCCAGCCGTCCGGCCAGGCACCGATGATCAGCTCCACTTGTTCCAGGCAGTAACGATGCCCGGCCTCGCCAATCGCAGCGTGAACCCGTCGCAGGTTTGTCGCGTCCAGTACCTGGCGAATGGCATGGCCATGCAGCAACGCGCCCAGATAACCGAGTGTCTTCTCCAACGCGGCCTGCTCAAAGAACGCCAGGCCACCGAGTGTCGGCGGCAGCTCATACTCGATGTCCAGCTTGCACTCACCCAACAGCCAGGCATTGATCCCGCTGTGCCGACGCCAATGGCCCAGCGTGTCGGCCAGCCCCGCCAGCGAGAGCGGGACGTGCGTAGGGTGAATGTAACGGGCCGGGCAAAACCTCAATTTGTACGGCGTCAGCAACAATGTCATCACGAAAGCCTGCTGCGCTGCCACAAGTACTGGCCGAGGTTGCTGACCAACAGCAACGCGAACAGCAACCCGAACAACCCCAGCAACCGGCCACGGGATTCTTCGGCCACCTGAATCGAGAACACCGTGTCATAACGCGGGGCCAGCGGGACCTGCCGGACATCGGCCGAAGGCACCAGCACCACGCTGATGCGGTCGTAACTCAGGCCTTCGATGCCGTTGTTCACCAGTTGCTTGATTTGCGGAATATAAGCGTCGAGCTGAATATCCGCCGCGTGCTTGATAAACACCGACGCCGAGGCCGGCGAAGATTTCTTGCCCAGACCGTCGCGATCTTCGGGCAACACCACATGAACGCGGGCCACCAGCACGCCGTCGATTTCCGACAGGGTCTGGGAGATTTCCTGGGCCTTGGCGTAATTGAGCCTGGCTCGCTCCTCCACCGGCGAGGAGATCAACCCTTCTTTGGGGAACACATCCTTGAGCGTGGAAAAGCTTTCACGCGGATAGCCTTTGCGCTTGAGCACATCAATGGCCTCGGCGATATCGGATTCCTCGACCAGTAATTTGATCTTGCCGTCCTTGTCAGGCTGCTTGACCGCCCAGACCCCTTCAGTGCGCAGCAACGCTAGCATTTCGTTGCCTTCTTTTTGGCTGATGCCGGCATAGAGTTCGACCTTGCAACCGGCAAGCAGCAACACAGTCAACAACATCAGGATTCGATTGAGTCTCTTCACGCAGCACCTTATTGGGTTTTCATCAGCGTTTCGACGTTCTGACTCATGCGCCCGACCGTCTTGGCTATCAGTTCCTCCTGCATGCTGATGCGCATCAACGACCACTGCATCTGCATCAGGCTGGCGGGATCATCGCCGGGGGTCGAAAGCGCGACCTCAAGGTCATGCTTGGCCTGGGAAAAGCGTTCTTTGATCTGCCCGATTTCATTGAGCAGGTTGCCCCCAAGGCTCTCGGAACCCTTGCCCATCGCCTGCTCGAAATCGGCGATTTGCCCGGCGCTGGCCTGGGGTGCCTTGAGCTCATCGAGACTGGTGACAGCGGCCTGACTTATCTGACTAACGTCCATCACGACTCCAAATCGGGTGAGTGGGTGAAGCGCATCAAGTTTTCGATCATTGCGTTCGTGGGGATCAGGATCTGCAACTCGCGGCGCACGATGCTCGCCAGGTAATCACTGCCCTCAACCCCTTTGATCTCGCCCAGCACGTTGAGCAACAGTGTTTCCTGTTGCTTGCCAAACGGTGCCTGCTCCCTGAGCAAGTCCTTAAGCGCCAGACGATCCGGCTCAAGCCCCAGCTGTTGCTCCGGGAAGCGCACCAGCAAGCGGTCCGACAGGCCTTGCATCAGCCAGTTGCGCAACTCGTCACGACGCCCTTCGGCCGAATCCGGCAAGTCCTGGCGATACCACTTCCAGACGTTTTCACGCTGTTGGCGCGGGTCCATGCCCGCCAGGGCCGTTGTCAGGTCCGCACCTTGCAACCAGAGCTGCAACGGTGCGTCGGTCGGTGCCGACTTGGACGACACCGGAGGGCTTTTCATCGCCGCGTCGAAGGCTTGCGCCTGACCGGGCTCGACCGGCGCCATGGGCCGTGCATCCCGTCCATGATGGAGCGGCAGCTGCGAAGGCGACGAGTCGATCCGGTTCATGGCCCCTCCGGGTCACGCATGCCGTGGGCAAACTGCACCAGCCGAGGGTCCTCGCTCGCGGCCAGTTCGGCCAGGCGCCGATCCAGCGCCGTACCGAGCCCCAGCCGCCATTCACATAACGCCAGCCAGGGTGCAAGTGCCGGCGACGGTTTGCCTTCACCCAACACCAACGCCTGTTGGTAATGCCCCTGGTTCATCAGGCTGGAAAGCCGGATCAGGCACGCGGCCTCCTCCTGACCCTCGACCTGTTCAAGCCAGTTCGCAATCTGATGGGCTTCTTCGTGGCAGTGATGGCCGCTACCGGCCAGGGCTAGTTCTGCCATAAGCCCTTTCAATGAACTGTCCATCATCAGATCTTCTGCAGGATGCCCTGCATCAGGTCTCTCATCGAGCGGGTGACAGTCGAGTTGATGTTGTAGATCACCGACCACTTGTTGAGCTTGTGTTGCAGTTCGGCCAAAAGCGCCGGGTTGTCTGCGGAGTCCTTGAGAGCCGCAATGGCGTCACCGACTTCCTTGTTGGCCTTGTTGGCTTCTTCCTTGAGGTTTTCCGCGACTTTGTCGAGGGTGTTGTTGACGCTGCTGTCATTGGTAAAAATCGATGCCATCACGAAGCTTCCTTAAGGGTGTTGAGAATACTGATGGCGGCCTCGACTGCCTGGGCTTCCATCTGCCATTGCCGGTACTGTTGCGGATCTCCGCCACCCATCAAGCGGCGTTTTCCGCTGGCCTGGGCCTGTTCCAGTTGCGCACGCAGCTGCCGTTCAAAGTCAACGTCAGCGGCGCACAGACGCTCCTCCAAAGCCGTCATCATTGAGTGGTTCTCCCTTGAGATTGATGATGAATTGTTGTTTTCCGCGACTAACGATCACGGCGTCGGCATTGATTGCCAGCACCATCACGCCTTGCGGGGTCGAAGCGTCGACCGGGTACTTCTGACCGTCTCCCAGCACCACATAAGGCACCTTGCCGAAAGACACCGAACGCACCACGAACTCCAGGTCATCGGTGCTGCCGCGCTTGTTGCGGCTCACCAGATCTAGCGCCGGGCGAGTGCCGAACTCCTGTCGGAATTCGCGCTGCAACCTGGAGAACTCGTTGAGCTGAGCCTCATCCAGTTGCCCGTGCAACTCGATGCGCTCGCCTTTGTCTTGGTAGGCCAGCACGGTTTCAAGCCCGAAATCGATGAGCATCTGGTCGAGCCGCTTGAGGTGCGATCCGGCCAGCCGAACGCGGTTTTCCACGCCCAGCAACCCCGGCACATCGGCCCTGAGCAGACTTTCGATCTGTAACCAGTGTTCATCCTCCAGCGCCAGTTCGCCGGTGAGACGAATCCAGCCGGGTTGGTCCGCAGTGGCGGTGCGCACCTGGCGATAACCGAATTTCTGCAGGATGAATTCCACCTCCTGACGAATCTCTTCCATGCTGCGAACGCCGAGCCGATACGTCAGGCCGCTGCGCTCTAGGTAATGCTGCAACGCCAGCCGCGTGCGGTTGTCTTCCAGGTAACCGGTGAGCGGAACATTGCCGTTGGCCTGACGCTCACCGACCTGCACGTACTGGAACTGACGATCACGCAGAAAACTGCGCAAGGCCACGACCGGGTCTTCGCCGATCATGCCGCCACTGGCGCCCGACCAAGGGGCGCCGAGCAAACCGACGACACCGACCAGCAACAGCACGCTGACCCCGAGCATCAGTCGCCCCCCCCAATGGGCCCGGGGCACCGCCGTGCGACGCTCCTGAGGGCTGGCGGCCAGCGGCAATTGTTCGGAGAACTGTCGCTCCTGAGCACAATAGGCCCACAGCAACGGCCCGCAGGCCTGCCGGACCAGCGCCTGCAACGTGCTGCCGCCGTCCAGCGGCTGGCCTTCCTGAAGCGGCTGATTACCCTCGGACCATTCCAGCAGGCGCACGCCCTGCGGGTCGACATCCAACACCAGGTGAACCGGCGCAATACCTTCATCGACCAGCACCAGATCAGCTTGCAACGGGTCGCAGCCGATGACCACTCGCCCTTCGGCCAGCGGCACTTCGACCCCTTGATTGAGGCCACTGTAAAAGCGGACTTTCCAACTCATGTCAGGGCTTACTCGGCGCGCGAACGCACTGGTCAACGCCTTCGACGCAGGCACCTTCGGAAATACGCCAGCCGTTAGTGTCATTGCCCAGGCTGCAGGCGGTCAGCGAAGAGTCCTTGCCGGCTTGCGCCAGTATTTGCTGGAGCTCGCGGGCCTGGCCCAGCACCTGGCACTGTGAAGTGCCGAGCAATTTCTGCAACGAAAGGCTCTGGTTCGACAGCTCATCCACCTGGAGCAATTCATCCATGTAGCCACGCTTGCTGCCCAACGCCACGAAATGGCCGACGCCGTTGTCGATCAGCCGCGGCTCAATCAGAAACAGCCGCACCGAGCGGCGGGTGAAGTTGGACTTGAACCGGAACAGCGCGCCCAGGTACGGAATGTCACCGAGCAACGGCACCTTGCGCATGGACTCGTTAAGTTCGTCGCGGTAGATACCTCCGATCAACAGGCTCTGGCCATGCCCCACGCGCGCCACGGTATCGACCACAGTGCGGGCGATGGTGGGAATTCCGTCCACCCCGGTGCTGTTGGGTTTCTGGCTGCCGTCCTCGATGTGCAGGCTGAGGCTAATTTCCGGCTTGTCGCCCAACTGGATGACACGGGGCGTCAGTTTCAGCATGGTGCCGTAGGTGATGGGTCTGAGTTCAGCTACCCGCTCACCGACAACTTTGACGTAATAGGTTTCGCTGTAGTCGATCACCGCGAGGGTGTTTTCCTGGGTCAGCAGGGTCGGCCGCGAGCTGACCTGGGCGCGGCCCTGGCTCTGCAGCAAGGTGATTTGGGCCAACAGGTAATCCAGGCCGCGACGGTCCACCAGACTGGCGCCGGCCTCTCGCGTAGTACCGGGGCTGGAGCTGCCCTGGCCACCGAGGTTCTGGCTGGTGGTGCGGATGTCGATCAGCTGGCGCGGGCCGACGCTGATGCCGACGCGCCAATCCACCCCCAGCTCGGCCAGGTTTTCGGCGTTGATGTCCACAATCGACAACCCGACTTCGATCCGCGCAGACGGACGATCCAGCGCGGAGATCAAGCGCCGGTACATAGGCATGCGGTCCTTGGTATCGCGCACGATGATGGCATTGAGCGAGGGCTCTGCCTGGACCACAGCACGCCCGGACTGCGCCGGTAGCCGTGGACTGTCCTGCCCGCCATCGACCGACACCACATTGGCATCACCCAGCACCCGGGCTAGGGTCGTCGCCATACCCGGCGCGTCGATGTCGTCTTCGCGGTACTTGATCCGCCGATCCTCGGCGACCGCGTACTTGAGCGGAAAGATCTCCACGGCCAGGTCGCCGGTCTTTTCACTGCGCAGCGCGTGTTGCTGCTCAAGGACCATGGCGGTTTGCGCCACCAGATCCAGGTAGTGCGAAGGGCCGGAGACATACACCAGCCGCCCGCTCATGTCCGGCCGCCAGCCAAAACGCGGCTCCCAGACACCTGCCGCTTCCAGCGCCTGCCTCAACTCGGCTTCGCCGACCTGCTCCAGCTTGACCAGCCGCGACTGCATTTCGGTGGACTTGAACACATAAAGAACCGCACCGTCGTAGTACCAGATGAGGTTGTAGAGCGAGGCCATCAGTTGCAGAAAGGACTGGGGGTCCTTGACGGCAAAACGCCCGCTGACCTGGTCATTGACCTTGTCACTGACAATCACCGAGCCGTCGTAGTTGGCACCGAAATTGGCCAGCACATCACGCAGGTTCTCGCCTTGGGCGACGTAGCTGTAGGGGATGGTCGGCCAGTCCAGATCCTGGCTTTGAGCGGTCCCGGTCAGCGTCAACGCAAAGACCAGGCTCAAGCACCGCGAAACACTCAGGGACGCCATAAAGTTTGTTTCCACTGCGGCTCCAGGCCTGCACGCAGCAGCCCTGGCTTGATCGTTTCCAGAATCCCGACCTGAGCTGCCAGCGCCCGCTCAAGCTCGTCGAGTTCAAGGGTGCCCAGCTCCAGGCGCGCCTCAAGTACCAGGTTTGACTGTTCATCCATCGCCAAGGCCTGGGGATGACGCCGACTCCAGCTGGTGACTTGGCCCAGCAGGTTCAGCAAAACTTCGCGACCCGTTGGGGATTGGCCCTGAACCTGCCAGTTCAGCGGGCTGGACAACACAAGGTCAGTACCCTGGCGCTGTAAAAACAAGCTATGGCCGTCGATCCGCAGGTGATAGCGACCTGTTTGATCGGCAAAAAAAGCCCCTTGGCCCGTTCGTGCAGCTAATCCAGTTAGTAAATGTTCCATGATTCCTCGGCGTATCCGGCAGTCAGGGGCTCTGCCAATAAAAGTAGTCGCGGGCCTGGCACAGACTGCGTTCATACAACCAGTGCTGTACGGCGTCCGCGGCGTCCGCGTCCTCGTTAAGTTTGGCCAGCGGCTCCCACAGAGAGGCCAGCACCACCGGCACAGGCGCAAAGCCGTCGAGCTTGCCGTCGGCCAGCAACACGGCCATGCCCTGATGCCAATTGGGCCAGGCTACTCTGGCCTGCTCGGAGATGGCGCTCAGTTTGCGGACCATGTGCGCGGTGTCCGCTTCAGTCTTTGCCTGACAGCTGGCGATATTGGCCAACTCCTGCTGCGCCAGCTGCGAATCGGCTTCGCCCACCTGGCGCCAGAACTCGGCCTTGATCCGCAATTGGCGGGCCTGGGTTTCGTACTCGATCAGCGCAGAACGCCAACTGGGGATCGCTTCCTCGAACAGGCTTTCCCACCAGCTGTAAACGGGCAGCAGGACCCAGTCGATCATGGCCTGGGGCGAGGCCAGGTTGATTCGGTCGCCCAGCCAGTTGCACCAGTCGTTACCCTGAGCAGTGGCCTCGCGCAGCACCAATCGAAGATCCCCACGCTCAAGCGCCATTCCGCGAGCCAGGCGCTGTTGCAGCCAGCTGGACAGGAACAGCTGCTCCACTTGAAAGCGCGGCAGCAGGCGCTGCAACAAGTTCAACTGTCGCGCGCTGATGATTCCCGATTCACGATACAAACTGCCTGATACACACCCTGCGACTCTGCCCCGAGAGCGGACATCCTGACCCACTACGGACACCCGACGGCCAGCAAAAATGCCTGCTTGAAGGGTTTGATTATGCTCTTCCTGGCTCATTCTCTGCCTTGACTATCTCGTTTCGTAGCACACCCGTCAGCGTCTTTCACTGTGACCAATCTTACTGAGGAGCAACAGAACAAACTTGCAAAAAACGTCATTTTTTTTAGTCCGACACTATTCTTTTCCTTGCCTGGAACGGCTGGGCGTACACCCGAAGCGGCGACGATAGCTCTGGGTAAAGTAGGACTGACTGGAGAAGCCGCTCTCCATCGCGACGTCCACGATGCTCATCTCACTGTTAAGCAGTAAATGGTGGGCATACAGGATACGCCGCTCACTGATCCACGCACGGGGAGAAACGCCGTAGACCGAGCCAAACAACTCTTTAAACGTCGTCAATCCCATACCAAACTCCCGAGAAAACTCGCTGAGCCGCCATTCCTTGAGATAGTGCAGCTCCATGAACGCCTGCAATCGCTCGACATGCCGACTGCCCTGCTGGCGCAACACCGACATCAGTAACGCCCCCTGGGGACTGAAGGCAAACAACATCAACAACTCTTCGACCCGCAACAACGCCAGCATGGGTGGGTGCTCATGCACCAGCAACCCTTCGAGCCCCTTGACGCAACTGGCCAACAGCGGCGTACTGGCGAACGCGATGAGGCTGACCCCAGGCTCCTCACAACGCTCCACCTCGCTCAATAGCGCACCGAAACGCTGAATGAAGTTCTGTAAAAAACCAACCGATAACGGGATCCAAAGCAAACGACAATCATGTTCACCCGTACTCACGACATAATTACCTCTGCGAGCAAACAATAGTTCACCCGGCATGAGACAAAGTGTCGTATTACAATCCTGAACCGTGAACTGCCCCTCGAGAAGAATATAAATCCCTTCTTCGCAGTTCGATATAAACTCAAACGTTGGGATAGACCATCGGCACAGCTTTATCTGTTTCCGACCAAGTGCGCTGACACCCTGCATATTATAGTGACTCCGAACCTGCATATATCGCTTGCACGCCGCCAAAGCAGGCACCGTACGAAAACGCACCCTCTACGCATTACTACGTGACGCCATGAACAATGATTAACTCAATGACAGTTATAGTATTAATTAAGAGCTCCATCCAACAAAGAGTAGCAATTTAAGAATCATAAATTAAATTGGGAAAATATATCGGGTCGATTATCACATTTAGAGACGGCTCATCCGCTAGGTTTCACACTGCAAACAAACAGGCTGAGACGCCCCCAGCCTGTGTTAAATCCAGCAACAGCCACACAGGCGGTGCTTCAACCGCCCGCTAGAAATACCTCTCGATTTTCCTCTTCTCCATGGAGCCGTCTTGGTCGTGGCCGATGATCCGGCCTTGGCGTTCTGAGGGTGCGGGTCATCAGCATTTCCTGAGTGATCTGCGGGGAGGTCGGTGGCGGTGGATTCCACAGCGCTGGTCAGTGGGTAGCAGCCCCGCGTGCGCAAGCGTGCGGCGTGTTTCGATGCTGGCGCGCCGTTCGGCGCTCAGGTGCGGCAGGATGCGTTCGTCGCGGCCTATCCGCGCGAGACGCAGGAGATGGTCTTCGATGCGCATAACCGCGCCGTTGCCTTCTTTGGCGGCGTGCCGCAGCGGTTGATCTACGACAACTTCAAGGCGGTGGTAGAGGCGATTCTGGTCGGCAAGGAGCGCCAACACGCACCTTAAATCGCCGCTTCATGGCCATGACCGATCATTACCTGTTCGAGCCGGTGGCCTGTAAGCCGGCGCCTGGCTGGAAAAGGGGCAGATCGGGAACCAGGTCGGCAATGTGCGCGAGTGGCTTTTTACGCCTTTGGCGCGCCTTGCCAGCTTCGCTGATTTGAACAACTGACTGACCACGCGCTGTCGAGAGTTAGCCCAGCGCAAGCATCCCACGCAAACCAGTCAGTGCATTGCCGAGTGCTTTGCCCATGAACGCGCGCACCTTCGGGCCATCAGCACCACCTTCGACGGTTATGTTGAGCAGATGCTGCGCGTTTACAGCACCTGTTTAGTGCGGGTTGATCGCAACCGTTACAGCGCTCCCGCTGAGTGGGCGGGCAAGGCCGTTTCAGTCCGCTGTAGCGCGACGGAAGTGCGGATTGTTGCAGCCGGTCAAGTGATTGCCGAGCATCTTCGGCGCTTTGGGCGTGATCAGTAGATCTGCGATCCCTGGCATTACCTGTCGGTGCTGGGGAAGAGGCCAGGTGCATTGCGCAACGGCGCACCCTTCGTGGAGCGGGACTTGCCAGCATCGATCAAACAAGTGCGCGAACGGCTGCTCAAGCAGTCACGCGGCGACCGCGCCTTCATCGAGTTGCTGCTGATCGCCCGCGACGTTGGCCTGGAGCCGCTGCAAGTGGCTTGCGAGTTAGCACTGGAATGCGGCGTGGTCAGCGGCTCGCTGGTGATGAACGAACTGCGCCGACTGATCGCCCCAACACGTCCGCCACAACTGAGCCTGCCCAAGCAATTACAGCTACGGGTCGAGTCGCTCACCGATTGCCAGCGCGACGAACAACTGCGGGGCACACACTATGCCCATTGATCGCGTCACTCACCCGAAAGCGCTGCACCTGTATGGCATGGCCAGCGCCTTGCTGGGGTTGCAGGGTGAAGCATCACGCCAACCCACGCGCCCGGAAGTGTGGCTGGATCGCCTAATAGAGGCCGAGCAAGCAGATCGCCAAGTGCGCAGTTTGCGCGATCAACTCAAAGCCGCTCGCTTCCCGATCCATCGCGACCTAAGCAGCTTCGACTGGCAGGAAACCCCGCTTGATCAAGGACAGATCCAGCAACTGGCCAGCAGTGCCTTCATGGACAGCGCACATAACCTGATTCTGGTCGGCGACACAGGCACAGGCAAGACCCACCTAGCCATCGCGCTAGGTGTGGCAGCCATTCATCAGGGCAAACGCATTCGCTTCTACAACCCAGTGGATCTGGTCAATCAACTGGAACGAGAAAAACAGCAAGGCAAGGCTGGCAGCCTAACCAAACAATTGCTGCACACGGACGCGGTGATCCTCGACGAACTGGGCTACTTACCTTTACCGGACTCCGGTGGCGCATTGCTGTTTCACCTGATCAGCCAGCTCTATGAAAAGACCTCGCTAATCATCACCACCAACCTGTCATTCGGCGACGCCAACATGACCACAGCATTGCTTGACCGCATCACCCACCACTGCGACATCCTCGAAACAGGCAACGATTCGTTCCGCTTCAAGCAGCGTAAAAAGGTGGTGAAAATCAACTGAGCAACTGCAAGCTTTTGGATGCTGATTGACAGTCTTTTTCAGAGTTTCCATAGCCGTTCAAGTATCGGAACACTCACCGAATTCAGTAAGCCAAATATTGATACAAAGTATTTCAGAGGTGTTCCGACGTCACCGGAACAGTGCAGCTTGGATAACAGGACAACTGCCCCAGACGCACATCCATATCGTTACCGGGTACCGCTGGCTGCCAACTGCGAGCCTGGACAGGACCGTTGTCGGACCAGGACAACTCGCTACGCAGTAACAGCCGCTCACCAGCCACCTGCACTGGCGTCAAACGAAAAGCAAAGTGCAAGGGTAACGCCGCCACCCGATAGCGGGCCTGGGCAACCAGCCGCGGCTGCCCCTCGGTCAAGGCATAGAGCCGCACACTGACAAAGGCAGGGCGCATGACCGGCGATGGCGTACGCACCAGCCCCCTGACATCAATCTTGTTTGCAGGCGTTGGCGGCACACTGACACAGCCGACCACGGCCAAAAAAACGCTGCAAAGCAGGGCTCTCATCATGACCGACGAACCTGACGCTCAGAAAGAGGCGCGCTGTCGCCATCGACCAAGCGCTGCAACTGTCGCTCACTCTGTTGATCCGCACCGATCTGCGACGCCAGCCAGCGACCCAGCTCTGCGACACTGGCAATCCCTGCCTGGCGACTGGGCACCTGACTGAACGAGCGTCCGGCAAAGCTTCCAGGCACTTGCGCACGGTCGTTCGTGGCTGCTGGTGAAATGCCAGTGCTGTCTATCTTCATGGCTCTGCTTAAACCCTCATACCGGCGGGTCTGGATGCCGCCTGGGCGGCACTGTTATGCTCTGGCAGCACTTGCTGCCAGAACTCGGCGTGATCGAGCAAGTTGGCCAAGGTGGTTTCGAAGCTTTCCAGGGTCAACTCGGCCGCTGGAATCTGCGCGTACAACTGCACCAGGCCCGATTCCTCGTCAAAACCAAAATGCAGATCGAAGCGATACCAGCGCCGATTAAAACTCGCCAGCTGCCGGAATATTCCGTCACCGAAGGTTTCGATTCCCGTCACATCCGCTTCCATGACCAGTCGCTCACGTCCGGCCAGCAATACCAGTGTCACGCCCAACTGATCATCAAACAGCAGGCTTGCGACCCCGTCTTCATCCAGCGACAAAGAGGGAATGCCACTGCGATTAGCAAATTCGGCAAGCAGCCGATTGACCCTGGTACTCAAATCCATGCACGCCTCCTCGAGCTATTGATCCGGCCAGATTTATCCGCGACTGCGCTTGTGTTGAGCTTGCCGCAACGCTGTAAACAAGCCCCTTCGACAGGTTCAGGGCGAACGGAATCATGTTTAATTCGTTCCGGATCAATAAATGAATACTAGCACCCGGCCATGCTGGAGTTTTGTCACTGACAGGCTTTTCTTTTAAGAAAAAAGCCACATCGCTGCGGCTTTTTTCCTACAACAAAATCACATCAGGCGACGCCGGCGGCAGCACGCCATGCCTGGTTGTGGTTATGGGTGTACTGCTGGACCAACTGCAACATATCTTTCATGAAGTTGGCGTTGTAGCTCAACTGATCTTCTAACTTTTGCTTTTCGCTCTGGGCAACCAACGCGTTGACTTCATCTTCCTTGGCATCGGCCTGGATCGCCGCTTGCTTGACTTGCACCGAGGTGTTAGCCATTTGCCCAAGCGCCTGAATCACACTGTTGATGCTTTGCAGCTTGGCATTACGGTAATCCACTCCTCGCCCGATCTTGCTCAGCACACCGCTGTCCACAGACTGATCCATGGCCCAGACCTTGCCGATTTCGGCGCGGTCCGCGTCAGAGGTTTTGCCCAGCGACTGCATCTTGGCGTCGATCAGCTCGTTGCGCCCGGCGATGTTGTTTTCCAGCAGTTTTTCCTGCTTGACCGCCTTGCCGCTCTTGATCGCGCCGATGGCACCGGTCACGCCCGAAGCCAAGGCCATTGCCCCGGAAACCACCGCCATGGCGATCATCAACTTGGAGCCGCTGCGCATTTCGTCCACCTGGGATTTCTGCGCACTGATGATGGACGTGTTCTCGCTGTCACGCTGCATGATGCCCAGCTCGCGAGCCTTCTGCGCGATGCGAAAAAGCAGCACCATCAGCTCCACGCTACCATTGAGCTCACTACTGACCTTGCTCAAGCCTTCCGGCTTGAACCTCTGACTTGGCTCAATCAGGTCGACACCCAAGCTCTTTTTCGATTCGCCAAGTGGCGCCGCACCGGCGCTGTGGACGGTTTCGACACGCGCAGTCGTTTGGTTTTTTTCCAGCGCCTGGGTGTTGCCGATCTGGCTCAGCCCCTGAGCGCCATGGCCTGTTTCAATCATCATTGATGTGTTCCTCAGACAGCCGCAGGACGGCTGGATAGGTTATGCAGGCTGTCGCCCTTGGCATTGATCATCTGGGATATCAGTTCCATGATCTGTAAAAACGACTCGACCATGCGGCTGAGCTCTTCCTTGAGTTTGTCCAGGACATTCTGGAACTGGGTGAGCTCGGAACGCGCCTCCAGGACATCCGCCTGCTTGTCCGCAGCCTTGGCTTGCAGCACCGAGTTCGCGGTTTGCGCAAAACCGTTGGCGACATCCAGAGTCACGCCGGAAATCTGCCCCCCAAGCTTGACGCCATGGGAGATCGACTGGCTCGCTGCGCTACCGAACTTGGCGCCCAACTCCGTCACTTTGGCGGCGACACTGGCGGTGAGCTCGGCGGCCTTGCCACCGATTTTTGCCCCCAGCTTGGCGACCGCCCCTACGGCAGCCCCCCCAAAACTGGCTACCGCAGCGATCACGGCGATGGCGATTTCAATCCCCATCAGAGCCGGCCCGAGCTTTTCCATGACTTCTTTGCTGATCAATCCGTCCTTCGCCGCTTGTTGCAACGACTGGGAGACGACACCCATGACACCACCGGCGATCATCAATGCACCCACGACCGCGCCCACGCCCGTCGCAACCATGATTGCGCCGACGATGATCGACGCAATGGCACTGACCCAGCCAAAAATCTTGCCCACAAGACCGGACTTCTGAGCTTCTTTTGCAGCCTCGGCCGACTCTTTGATCTTCTTCTGGTTTTCGTCCATCTTTTGCAGGTTTTGCTCACGCGCCCGAGTGATTTCTTCGAGCTTGAGCTTCTTCTGCGTGGACTCCAGCTCGCCGGTCAGCTTGGCCAACTCGATCTCGAAATCCTCGACCGAACTGAGCCGCGCCACCCCAAGCCTTGTGGTTTCGGCGATGAAACGCTGGGCCAGCACACTGTCCTGACGTACGGACTGCATCAGGCGGTTGATGTCCGCCCGAGTGCTGGCCTCCAGACGCTGCTGGCTGGCCGGCAGCGGCGCTGTCAGCTGCACCCCCTGAGACGGGGCGACCGGTCGACCATCCGCCTCGACCCGGGTTACCGTGAGCGCGTCCCCCCGGTCATTGCGTGGGCGGACCACCGGGTCGTTCGCAAGAACGTTCCCCGTAGTCAGCGCAACGCGATCAAACGTTATCGGATTCATTGTATTGATCCTTTCTTGCTAATACGGCTTCCAACATGGCGCTGGCACGTTCGGCCAAAACCGAGTGCGCAGGCTGTGCTGCGGCCAAGGCCTGAGCCGAGTAGAAGCCACTCTCGGCCCCGTCGAGATCACCCAGTTGCAGGTGACACTCGCCAGCATGAAACGGAAACCTGGGCTCGTTGATGTCGATCAGCGCGCCATAACTGAAGCTCTGCAATGCCTGCTCAAGCTGCCCCATGGACTGCCGGCACGCCCCCAAACCCAGGAAGAACCGAACGTCGTAGTGATCCAGCATGCACAGCGATTGAAAAATCTTGTGGGCGTCATCCCACTTGCCGGCCTGGTATTGATTAAAAGCCAGGGAATAGAGCTGCTCCAGGCTGTCGCTGGAGATGTTCTTGAGCATGGCCAGCGTGCCGCCATCGCGCAAAAACGCCTCCAGTTCCTTCTCGTACTCCTCAGTACACATCATGTTTTTGCTGGCTCATCAACCGTTCCTATATGGCATTTAAAATCTCGCGCATCATGCTGTCGTACTTCTGAACGAAGCGGTTCAAGGCCTCGATAGCCGAGTTGTAGCGAGAGCTGACATCGTTCAACAGCGTGGTTTTTTCACTGACTTTGTCGTTGATCGGACGGGAGCGATCGCCCACCGTCGTGGCGAAGTTGGCGATGGGGTTGTTCTCGTCCTTGAACTCGTATTTGTTGAACAAGTCGCTGTCCTTCATCGCACCGCTTTCCTTGGGTGCCCCCTTCAAAAACGCCTTGATGCTCAGCGCATTGCCCGCGCTATAGGTGTTGAGCCCGGCCAACAATTTATACTCCGAGCTGGCCTGCCAGCTCTTGTCGTCGGGGTAGCCATACAAGGTGCGGTCAAACAGATTGAGCCCCGGTTCGATCTCGATCTCTTTTTCAGCCGCCAGCTTCGCGTTGATCTGCGACTGGATCTTGCTGTAGATGTTGAGCTCGGCGGTCAGTGCCTTGAGGTCGTCGCGCAACCCCGTGCGCTTGTCGTCCTGGATCAACAGGACCTCTTCGTAAATGCCCCGGACGTCATCGTCGATCCGGTCTCCGGTCAGCCCGAAATGCGCCTTGGCCAGGAACTCTTTCAACGGCCACGGCTGCCCCGGCTTCGCATCGGCGTACTGGCTGATCAGTTGTTTGGCTGACTCGATCCCGGACTTGACCTGCAGCTCATACAGCCCGCCCGTAGTGTTCGGGGTGGGCGGCAGAAAATAAGCCAGCGGCTTTTCGACCTGGGCGGGCAACAAGGTCTGCGTACCATGGGTAAACGTGATGTTGTGCTTTTTAATCAACGCCTGAATTTCTGTCAGGGCAGGGGTCCCGCTGCCGCGCAGCTGGTCTTCGGGAAGCGTCTGCAATTCGTTCAGAAAAGCCGACAAGTTTTGCCGGTAAAGCCTGATATCCATAAGGGTTCCTTACACCAAAAGCCCACGCATTGACGCCGGACGACGCAGTCGTTTTCCTTCATCGGCAACCGGTGGACGGTTGATCCGCATTCGTTGCACTTCCTGCAACAGTTCCTGTTCCGCCACCTGGACCAGCGCCTGATCCCGTGACCGAAAGACCTGGTCACAGACCTCATCGGGCAAGCCCAGGCCCTCCCACATTTCCGCGAGCAAGCGCGCGCGATGCTCATTGTCTTCAATGGCCTGCTCGGCAGCCTGGAGGGTTTTGGCGTAGGTTTCGTCGTACATGTCCATGGCTCCTATAGTAGGGACAGCGCGCCTGGTTTCCTGTCAGGTACGGTCGATTTTTTGTCGCTTTCTCATTGATTGCAGCGAACACACCCGTCCGGCCTCCAGCTCGAACCAGCCGGACTGCGGTTCGGCGGCGCCGGTCCAGTGGCGATAGAAACGCTCCATCCGGGCGCCCTCCAGCGGGCTCCCCGCCATCGCCCGCACCTTGCCGTACAAACAGGCCTGCGGCCCCAGCACTGCGAGGACCGCCTCGGCCAGCACATACAGCGCCGCAAAGGAGTTGCCCAGGCCAAGACGCCCGTCGGCACGGCGCAGCATGACGATCCAGACCCGCGCGCCTTCACAGCGCCAGGCCAGCTCGCAGCCACCATGCACGAAAGTCCAGCCCAGCGGCAACGCGCTCTGGCGCAGAAAATGCGGATGGATGTCATAACCCCGCGCTTGCAGCCAATCAGTCAATGGGTCGCGAGTCATAACGAAACCCGGCCCAACGGCTGAATGTTGATCTGCTGGGTCAGCTCCTGATATGAGAGCACCGGCAAATCGTAGTAGTCGCCCTCGATCAGCTTGCGCACGTAGCGGCGGATGTCCATCGAGACGATCAGCACCGGCTTGCTCTGCATCTGCGAGAGGTCGCCGACGGTCTGCCGGACTTGTTCAAGAAAGGATTGAGTGACGGCCGGGTCCAGCGCCAGATAGCTGCCGGCACTGGTCTGGCGAATCCCGCCACGGATCTGCTCTTCCACCAGTTGGTCCAGCAGATAGGCCGGCAGGATGTTGTTGCCGCTCGAATATTTGTAGCAGATGTAGCGCTTGAGGCTGCTGCGGATGTACTCGGTCAGTTGCACCACGTCCTTCTCTTTCTGACCCCACTCCACCATGGCTTCCAGAATCGCCCGCAGGTTGCGGATCGAGATATCCTCGCCCACCAGGCGCTGGAGAATTTCGGTCATACGCTGCAGCGGAATGATGCGCTGGGCTTCTTTCACCAGTTCCGAGTAGCTATGCTCCATCTGCTCCAGCAGGTAACGGGTTTCCTGGATGCCGATGAAATCCTCGGCGTACTCGCGCAGAACGTGGGACAGGTGCCAGGTCAGCACCTGATCCATGCTCAGGAACGCACAACCGGATCGCCCCAGCCGCCCTTCGTGCTCGGCACCGACCCACAACGTCGGTTGGCCCGGCAGCACCGGCTCGCCCTCTTCGAATGGCACACCTATCAGTTCCAGCTGGCTGGCCCGCTCCTGCACCAGCAACCGCGCACTGCGCAGGCGCCCACGGGCCACCGGTACCTCTTGCAACTGAATCAGGTACTCGCCGTCCTTCAAACCTTCATTAAAGCGCAGGTGAATACCCGGAAACGGCACGCCAAAGTCCAGGTAAAGTGCACGCCGCACCCGCACCAGCTCATCATTGAGGGCAAACGCCTCCAGCTCCTGCTTCATGCTCGCGTCCACATCGATCAGCAGGGGCACGGTCATGGCGAACTCTTCCTTGTCCCCCAGCCGCGTGCCCTTGGGCTTGCCGCCCGATGGCTTGGCTTTGGGCTTGGCCGAAGAAGGAGCACCAGCGCCTTGCGCCAACAAGGTCGGCAAATCCCTGGGGTTGTCCTCGGCTGCAAGCCCGCGCTGGCGCAACAGCATGATGTAGCCACACCCGCCAACCAGCGCCGCCAGCAGCATGAAGGTCACGGTCGGAAACCCCGGAATCAACCCGAACAACACCAGCAGCACGCCACCGATCAGCAACGCCTTGGGCTGCGCCACCACTTGGTCGCCGATATCATTGCCCAGGTTCGAGGTGCCATCCGAGGAGTCCCGGGTCACGATGATACCGGCCGTGATGGCGATCAACAGGGCCGGCACCTGGCTGACCATACCATCGCCTATGGTCAGCACCGAATAGAGCTGCAAGGCATCGCCGGCGCTTAGGCCCTTCTGGGTCACGCCGATGGTGATACCCGCCAGAATGTTGATGAAGATGATGATCAGGCCCGCGATCGCATCGCCTTTGACGAACTTCATCGCGCCGTCCATCGAGCCGAACATCTGGCTCTCTTTCTCGATCAACGCCCGCCGGTCGCGCGCCTCGTTGACGTCGATGACGCCGGCCCGCATGTCGCCGTCGATACTCATCTGCTTGCCGGGCATGGCGTCCAGGGAAAACCGCGCACCCACTTCGGCTACGCGCTCGGCGCCTTTGGTAATTACCAGGAACTGCACGATGGTAATGATCAGGAAGATGATGCAACCCACCACCAGATTACCGCCCACGACAAAATTGCCGAACGTGTAGACGATCTGGCCAGCGTCGGCCTCCAGCAAAATCATCCGCGTGGTACTGACCGACAACGCCAGCCGGAACAACGTGGTAATCAACAACACCGCTGGAAACACCGAGAACTGCAACGGCGAACTGATGTAGACCGACATCATCAACAACACCACCGACACCGTGATGTTGATCGCAATCAGGATGTCCAGCAGGAACGGCGGCAGCGGAAGGATCATCATCAACACAACGGCCAGCAGCATCACCGCCAGCATGATGTCCTGGCGCTCGCCCACCCACCTCAAAAAATCAGAGAGTTCCTTCATGGGACTCCCGCTGGCTCAAAAATCGTTCGAAAGCAACGCGTGCATCAGCCATTCGCCCCTGTAACTGGCACGCACGGCTGACACAGCCCCACAGCGCAAGGTCTTCCTCGCCGTCAGCCAGCAACCGGTCGCAATGCCCCTCGGCCAGCCCGCCCTCTTCCAGTTGCAACAACGCCACCACCAGCGCACGTCGCGCCTGGCGATGGGCCGGCTCAACGACCAGCAGGGCTTCAAGGAATATCCGCGCACGACCTGGCTGGCCGCACTGCAGCTGTAGCCAGCCGAGCAGTAGCAGCAGGTTTTGCTGTATCGGTTTCAACATCATGGGGGTCATACCTTGTGCAGCAAATGGAGGGCCATCTGCAGCAGATACTCGTCTTCGCTGCGCGCTTGCAGCAGCGCCGATACCGCCTGAAACTCGGGCGCATCGGATGAAGAGACCTGCTGCTTGAGATCTGTCAGGGCCTGGCGAAATGCCTGTGGCCGGAGCAACTCGTGAAAGCCCTCGTGGGGACAAGCAAACGCCAGCAGCCGACGCCCGGCGAGGTCCGCCGGGTAGAGATTGTCGAGGTGAGCCTCGATAGAGTGGCCGTCGGGCGGCAGCACATAGCGCTCGGGCAAGCCCGATGTCTGATGCTGATCACCGACCTCGATCAGGTGATCTATGCCGATGTGCGGGGCGCTGATCCGACTCACTGCTCAAGCACCGCATGACGCGCCGAGCTCAAGGTACGGAACGCCTGGTGCAACACCGGGGCGGTGACGCGCCGCTCATCCAGGGTGATAAACAGCAACAGCCGCGTGTCGGCCGCCCACCCGCAACGCAGCGGCAACTCCGGCCCGGTGCGGCTGAACGTCAGCGCCAGGGCTCGAATCACGCCTTGGTGAATCTCGTGCCATTCCAGGTCCACGGCCAGCCAAAGCGTCAGTTTGTGATCATGCTGCTCGAGTTGCAGCGTGCCGGTTTCCTCGAACTCCAACTGAATCAGCGCCCCGGCCGGAGCCGGTACGGCCACACCCAGGTCCTGACAAAACTGAGCCAGTGCTTGGTCAATCCAGTGCATGTCGTTTACTCATTGTGCTTGCCATTCGTCTTCCTCCTGGTCGATGGCCAGGTCCAGCGCGAGCTGACAGGCATTGAGCAGGTTCTGACGCTGCTCCTCATCGGTGAAAATTTCCGTGGGGATCAGCCGGATCAGACGCTTGATCTCGCGAAAGAAATGGATCTGGCGCGCAGCGTCTTTGATCGCCAGCGGCACGATCAATCGCTGCACGTCCTGAACATTCGCCCAGCGCTTGTCGATCAGGCCGATCAGGCCGCCCATCAGGTCAGAAGGCCCGTATGCCATGGCCTCGCTCCCCCGTTACCAGCGCCTGCCACAGTGCAGTGACCTGGTCCGACATGCCCGTCAGCACCCGCAACTTGTGCATATCGCTCATGACCCGCTCGAGCTTGATCGGGTCGAGCCGGGCCTGCTGACTGTCCAGGTCGGCGCTCAAGGCTTTCATCAGGAATCCCGTCACGCCTTCAAGCGTCGAACTGCCGAAGCGCGCATGAATGTCGTTCCAGGCAGCGGCCAGGCCGCGATAGTCCATGACGGCATCGCGGTAGGTGTCACGCAGTGACTGGATGTCGCCGACTCCCCGCTCTGCCGCTTCCTTGGCTAGCGGCCCGATCTGCAAGCCCAGTTCAATGGCGTGGCCATGCGCCTGGGCCATTTCCAGCAGCGCCTGGTCAATCAGCTCGACCATCGCCCGGGCGTCGGTCTTGCCGGCCAGTTCCTGGCGCACATGCGAGAGGGCAACAAACTGGTGGCTGATCTCGCGGGAGAACCCTTTGAGGTACGCCTTGAGCTGCGCCAAGTTGTTCAGCTGCCCACTGCCGAGGTGCGCGACCAGGGCTTCGAGTTTTTGGTGGGACTCTAGGTCCGGGACTTTCTTGAGGTACTCCTCCAGCATCTCGAGGATTTCACTCAGTCGCGCCTGGCCATCGCTGACACTACGCTTGGCCAGCGACTTCTCGACCCGCTCGGAGAACACGAAGGTCAGCTCCTCAGCGGAGTCGGCCATGGACTGGCTGATGGAAATGTACTGCACACGCTCGCCCTGGAAACTGCCGGTCAACCGGCTATCACGCGTAATGGTCGGTTCGGTCTGTCGATCCGGCAACGACGCCGCAGGGACGACACTCTGAATATTGGCCATAGGGGGCACTCACTTGCAGGTAACGGTGGCGTGGGGGCTATTCTAGAAATTCGTCCGCCGTGGCCTCTGCCAAAATCGGTCGCATTTTTTTAGGCCTTGCGCCAACCAATTTCTAAAAACTTGCGACCGGGACTGAAATTACCCAAGCGGGCCTTTAGCTATATTGGCCACCAGCCCCATACCCAAGCCGACCATGCACCTCTCACTCGAACACATCACCGGCCAGATGCAGCAAACCATCGATAAATGTCGGCTGATCCAGATTCGCGGCCGGGTCACCCAGGTCACCGGCACGATTCTCAAAGCGGTGGTGCCAGGTGTGCGCGTGGGTGAACTGTGCCAACTTCGCAACCCGGATCATTCGCTGTCGCTGATGGCCGAAGTCATTGGCTTTCAGCAGCACCAGGCACTCTTGACCCCGCTGGGTGAAATGCTCGGTATTTCCTCGAACACCGAAGTCAGCCCGACCGGCACTATGCATCAGGTCGGCGTAGGCAATCACTTGCTGGGCCAGGTGCTTGACGGCCTCGGCCAGCCGCTCAACGGCATCAGCCTGGGTGAACCCGCAGCCTGGTATCCGGTGTACCGCGATGCACCCGACCCCATGAGCCGCAACCTGATCGAGCGGCCAATTTCCCTCGGCGTGCGCACCATCGACGGCCTGCTGACCTGCGGCGAAGGCCAGCGCATGGGGATATTCGCGGCGGCCGGCGGCGGTAAAAGTACGTTGTTGGGGACCTTGATGCGCAGTGCGGACGTCGACGTCATCGTGCTGGCGCTAGTGGGTGAGCGGGGGCGTGAAGTCCGTGAGTTCATTGCGTCCGACCTCGGGGAACAAGGCCTCAAACGCTCGGTGCTGGTGGTCGCCACTTCGGACCGCCCGGCCATGGAGCGCGCCAAGGCCGGGTTTGTCGCCACCACGATTGCCGAGTACTTCCGCGACCAGGGCAAACGCGTCCTGCTGCTGATGGACTCCGTCACGCGGTTTGCCAGGGCCCAGCGCGAGATTGGCCTGGCTGCGGGCGAGCCGCCGACCCGACGCGGCTATCCGCCCTCCGTATTCGCCGCCCTGCCCCGGTTGATGGAGCGCGCCGGCCAATCGGACAAAGGCTCCATCACCGCGCTGTACACAGTTCTGGTCGAAGGAGACGACATGACCGAGCCGGTGGCGGATGAAACCCGCTCGATCCTGGACGGGCACATCATTCTGTCGCGCAAGCTGGCCGCGTCCAACCATTACCCGGCCATTGACGTGCTGCGTTCGGTCAGCCGGGTGATGAACCAGATTGTGACCCCCGAACACCGCAACGCCGCCGGCCAGTTACGCGAGTGGCTGGCCCGGTACGAAGAAGTCGAGTTGCTGCTCAAGATCGGCGAATACCAGAAAGGCCAGGACTCCGTGGCCGACCGCGCCATCGAAAAAATGGACGCAATCCGTGCCTGGTTGCGCCAGGGCACGCATGAGCCCAGCGACCTGCCGCGCTGCCTTGAACAACTCGCGAGCCTGACCCGATGACCCTGCCCACCTTGCTGCGCATCAAGAGCCTGCGCGTGGAGCGCGCCGAACAGAAGCTGCAACGCCAGGAGCTGCGGGTCGCCGAGGCACACCGTGCCCATGAATCCGCGAGCGCTGAACACCAGGCGTACCGGCAGTGGCGCCAGGCGGAAGAAAGCCGTTTGTTCGACCTCTGCAAGGCTGAGCCCATGACCCGTAAAAAGCTTGAGCAATGGCAGCAACAGGTGGCCCGCCTGCGGGAAAAGGAAGCGGCGCTGGAACAGACCATTGCCGAACACGCCCAGAGCCTGACCCAGGAGCGCGAACGCCTTCGCCTGAACCGGCGTCAGTTGCTGGAGGCTCAGCAGCAGGTCGAAAAATTCAACGAGCTGAACCATCACGCCCTCGCCGAGGAGCGGATGTTGCTTGAGTTCAAAGAAGAGCAGGAGCTCGAAGAATTCCGTCGTGTCGAGACCGTTTCATGAGCAGAATATCCCCACCAGACATCACACAAGATTTCCTTGCACGTTCACCGGCCCCGGCACGCGTGGCCGCCGATAAAACCAGCCAGGCTGAGTTCGAACGGGCGCTGAACAGCAAACCTGATGTGGGCGAGAAGCGCCGCACCGACTCTTGGCGCAAGCTCGACACCCGTGAGCCGGGCAAAACGCCTCGGGACACTTCGCGCCCACTGGGCGATGATGCCGAGCAGGCTGAACCCTCTACGGCCACAGACCGCGAACCCATCCGTAGGCCGCACCTCCCTGGCACCTCGCCAGAAACTGCCACGCCTGATGAGCCGGCCACAAACGACGAGCCCGCCGAACAGCCCGAGACCGGCAAACCCGATGAGCCCGTTGCACGCCCGGCCCCCGAACAACCATCCACGCCCCCCACAGGCATTGTCGTGGTGCCACTACCGTCAAACGACCGTCCAAAACCCGGCACAAGCCACCGCGACAGCAGCGCGGCGACCGTGAAGAACCCGGAACAGCATCTGCCCATCATGCTGGGCGCGCCTGCCATCGGTTTAGCCCCCGAAACGCCCTCGGACCAACACAGCTCCTTCGGCGAGCATGACGAACAGCCTCCCTTCGGTTCACTGGCCGAAGACCCGAAGCCGTCGGCAAGCACCGGCCAAACCCCGGGGGACAAGCTGCTCGCACGCCTGTTGCACACCACCGAGCAACCGGCGTTCAGCAAGGACCTCGGCAAACTGGTGCAGACACTGCAACTGCACATCCAGGCCGGCGTTTCCCTCGATGGCAGCACCACGCTGCTTCAGGTGAACCTGGCGCAATTGGGCCGGGTCGATGTCCAGCTCGCCCTTTCACACGGCCACTTGCACGTCGAAATCAAGGCCAGCCCCGGCAGCCTACTGCAACTGCAACTCGCCCGCGGCGACCTGATGGAACGCCTGCAACGGCTGAACCCCGGGCAACCGATCCAATTGACCTTTACCCAGCAACAACACGGGGGCGACCAGGGTTCACGGCAGCGGCGGCACGTGTATGACGAGTGGGTGCAAGACACATGAGCCGCCTAATGCTGGCCCGCGTCGAGGCGTCGGAACTGGCCCTGCAACAAAAAATCAGTCGTTGCCGCAGTCGCTACCCGCTCGCGAACGGTGAAGCCCGACTGACGATCCTGCCGCACCACGACGCGCTGGACGTGCTGTTGAATGTCCACTGGCAAGGCCTGGCACTGCGCTGGCGGTGCCACAGCGCAACCCTGGCCGGATGGCTTGAGCCACACCTGCAAGAAGCGGCGTTCAGCAGCCTGCCGGCGACGCTGCAACTGGCGTTGCTGGAGCTGGAAAGTGCCGTGTTGCCGGGAGTCATCTGGAAAAGTATTGAACCGTGCAGCCCCGAGCCTGGCGCGGGGACGCCCACACTGGCGTTGACGCTGTCACGCGGCGCGCAACGCCTGACTATCTGGCTCGACGGTGACCCGAGTGCGCTGCTCGCTTTCACGCCTGCTCGCCCCTTGGCAGAACTGACGGCGGTTGCGCTGCGACTTTCGCTGCAATGGGGCCCGGTCTGCCTGCTCCCCGCGCAGCTGCAGTCACTGGCCACGGGTGACCTTCTATTGATGCCGGCACGTCACGACGCCGCCAGCCCTTTGCTCGGTGTGGTCGAAGACCGCCCCTGGGCACGATTTCGCCACCACGACTCTCAACTGGAACTGCTCGCCATGCACAACGATGCCCCCCTCGAAACCACCCACGACCTCGCCAGTCTTGATCAGCTCCCGGTCCAGGTCAGCTTCGAAGTGGGACGTCAGACTCTCGACCTCCACACCCTCGCCGCCCTGCAACCGGGATCGTTGATCGACCTGGCCACCCCGCTCGAAGGCGAGGTGCGAATTCTGGTCAACCAGCGCTGCCTGGGCGTGGGCGAGCTGGTGAGTATTCAGGACCGCCTCGGCGTGCGCGTCACCCGCCTGTTGCAGGACCTGCCCACATGATTCAACTGCCTGACGAACTCAGCCTGATCTTCGGGCTGGCGCTGCTGGCGTTGCTGCCATTCATTGCGGTCATGGCCACCTCATTCATCAAGATGACCGTGGTGTTTTCGCTGCTGCGCAACGCCTTGGGCGTGCAGCAAATTCCGCCGAACATGGCGATGTACGGGCTGGCAATTATCTTGAGCCTGTACGTGATGGCGCCCGTCGGCTTCGCCACCAGCGACTACCTGCGCACCCATGACGTCAGCCTGAGCAATACTGAGTCGGTGGAGCAGTTCCTCGACGAGGGCATGGAGCCGTACCGGGCCTTTTTGAAGAAACAGATCCGTGCCCGCGAACTCGCGTTCTTCGTCGACAGTACCCGGCAGGTCTGGCCGAGCGAGTACGCAGACCGGCTCGATCCCGACAGCCTGCTGATCCTGCTGCCGGCCTTCACGGTCAGTGAGCTGACCCGCGCCTTCGAAATCGGCTTTCTGATCTACCTACCCTTCATCGCTATCGACCTGATCATCTCGAATATCCTGCTGGCGATGGGGATGATGATGGTCTCGCCGATGACCATTTCCCTGCCGTTCAAACTGCTGCTGTTTGTCCTGCTCGACGGCTGGGCGCGGCTGACCCACGGTCTTATCATCAGTTACGGAGGCTGAGGGTGAACAACGCCGAGATCCTCCACTTCACCAGCCAGTGCCTGTGGCTGGTGCTGATCCTGTCCATGCCCACCGTGCTCATGGCCGCCGCCGTAGGCACCCTGGTGTCGCTGGTGCAGGCGCTGACCCAGATCCAGGAACAGACCTTGGGTTTCGTCGCCAAGCTGATCGCTGTGGTCATCACCCTGTTCGCCACGGCGGGCTGGATGAGCAACGAACTCTATGCCTTTGCAGAACTGACCTTGCTCAAGATTCCCCTCGTGCGATGAGCATTCAGGACCTGCAACAGCTCATTCTCGCGTACACCCTGCTGCTGCCCAGAATCATCAGCTGTTTTGTGGTCATGCCTATCCTGAGCAAACAAATGCTCGGTGGCGGCCTGATTCGTAACGGCGTGGCCTGCTCGCTGGCGCTGTTTGCCTACCCGACTGTCGCCGGTACGCTGCCCATGACGCTCGACGGCATAGACCTGGCCATGCTGATCGGCAAAGAGGTGTTGCTCGGCCTGTTGATCGGGTTTGTCGCAACGATTCCGTTCTGGGCCATCGAGGCGACCGGTTTCATCATCGACAATCAACGCGGTGCCTCCATTGCCTCCACGCTCAACCCGACACTGGGCAGCCAGACCAGCCCCACCGGCCTGCTGCTGACGCAAACCCTGATCACCCTGTTTTTCTCCGGGGGCGCGTTTCTGACGCTGATCGGTGCGTTGTTCCAGAGCTACGTCAGTTGGCCGGTCGCAACCTTCTTCCCCTACATCGGCAGCCAGTGGGTGGACTTTTTCTACGGTCAGTTCGGGCAACTGCTGCGCCTGTGCCTGCTGCTGGCAGCGCCCCTGTTGATCGCCATGTTCCTGGCCGAATTCGGCCTGGCCCTGATCAGCCGCTTCGCCCCGTCCCTGAACGTGTTCATCCTCGCGATGCCGATCAAGAGCATCGTCGCCAGCCTGCTGTTGGTGATTTACCTGAACGTTTTGATGGAACACGCCTATGACAGCCTGCTGCTCGCACTCGACCCGCTGAGTCAGTTGCGCCCGGCACTGGAGACGCCATGAGCGCCGAAAAAACCGAACAGCCCACGCCAAAGAAACTTCGCGATGCGCGCACCAAGGGCCAGGTGGTCAAAAGCAAAGAAGTGGTGTCCACCGCGCTGATCTTGTCGCTGATCGCCACTCTTATGAGTTTTTCCGACTACTACATGGAACACCTGGGGCAACTGATGCTGATGCCCGAGACGTACATGAACCTGCCTTTCGGGCTGGCCTTGCAATTGATGGTGGAAAACCTGTTCCAGGAGATGATCTACCTCTGCCTGCCGCTGTTGGTCGTCGCGGCACTGGTGGTCATCGTGGCGCACCTGGCTCAGTACGGTTTCCTGCTCAGCGGCGAGTCGATCAAGCCCGACCTGAAACAGATCAACCCGGTGGAAGGCGCCAAGAAGATTTTCTCGATCCGCAGCCTGGTGGACTTCCTCAAGTCGATCATTAAAGTGGCCCTGTTGTCATTACTGGTGTGGACAACTCTGGCCGGCAACCTGGATTCCCTGATCAGGCTGCCCGGCTGCGGCATGGGCTGCATCGCGCCGGTAATTGGCCTGTTACTTGAGCAGTTACTGCTGGTGTGCGGCGTGGGGTTCGTGCTGATCTCGGCGCTCGACTATGCCTTCGAGCGATACCAGCACAGCAAGCAATTGCGTATGAGCAAGGACGAGATCAAACGCGAGTACAAAGAGATGGAAGGCAGTCCGGAGATCAAAAGCAAACGGCGTCAGTTTCACCAGGAGTTGCAGTTGAGCAACCTGCGCGACGACGTCAAACGCTCCTCGATGATTGTCGCCAACCCCACCCACATCGCAATTGGTATTCGTTACGTGAAGGGCGAGACGCCGCTGCCGGTCGTCACCTTGAAACACACCGAGGCACTAGCCCTGCAAGTGCGGCGCATCGCCGAGGAAGAGAATATTCCCGTATTGCAACGCGTGCCTCTGGCGCGGGCGCTATATCAGGACAGCCATGTCGACCAGTACATTCCCGCCGATCTGATCCAGGCCACCGCCGAGGTCCTGCGCTGGCTCGACACCCAACAACAGAAACCGCCCCCGGCTCTGTGAAATACCTTCGACTTCCTCGGACTTTTTTGCGCCTTCGGAAATCGTCATGCCGATCCTGCTGTCAACACTAGCACACTTGCTCCAGTTGCTCGCCAGGTAGAAGTTGAAACATCACTTTACGCGAAAGCGGGCAGACGCCCTCATGGTCTCTCCGGTCGCGGTAGGAATGGCAGTCGCCTGCCACCCCCCGCACAGATCCGTACGTGCGGAATTACCGCATACGGCTCCTGCCTTGGGTTTTAACGCCGAAGCGAGTTATGGGGTACGGATGCATAGGTAGCTCGCGCGGATAGGGAATGAACAACCTGGCTAGCGCAGTCATGCGCTCCCAGTTCAGTCGGTGTCGCTGACTCCGCCGTTTAAGGGCATGCCTCCACGCTCCGATAACTTCCCGGCGAAAAACATCCAGCCGCCG